>JBBDXJ010000244.1:0-18633 GCA_040902445.1 Cyclobacteriaceae bacterium
TCAGATACAAGCCGCTGAAAGCCTTCGTAACTTAGTTCAGTATGGTAGGCATTCAGGTCCATTTTATTGATGCTCATTGATACTCATTGATGGTTTGGTTTAAAATCTCTGCTTTGAACCACTGGTAAAAGCTTTCAAAATCCTTTGCGATAATCACCAATCCACCCGACTTCCTGAGCTGGTCAATACATTCAACCTGGTGCGGTTTAAGCCTATCCCTTGTTGCCTCGCATTTTACCTCCACCCAGATCGGCGGAAGCCCTGGAGCTTGCCCAAACACGTCTGGCAAGCCACGTTTTTGATTTGAAGGGATGAATCGCTTCAATGCCTGGTTATATGTGCCCTTGCTGTCGATCCGCGTGGCAAAAAATCCATGAAGCCGGAAGCACTCAATGACAGCTTGTGTCAATCCGTTTGTGTTCTGGTCTGTGAACTTTATCCTTGGGAGACAATGCTCGGGAATGGTCGGATGAAGGATCCGCTTCCGCTCATTTGCCATTCTCTCAAGTTCCTGGATCGCTTTTGATTTTTTCATTGGGCCTCTAAAACGGAAATTCAGTTAAACCGCGGTAGTTCCGTGTCCTCCCGTGTCTTTGGGCATTCAATCCGGGTAATGAGATTGCCGATTTGTTGTAGTTCCTGTTCCTTTTTCATACTGCCCAGCTTAGAGGATATCCGGCTGGGTGCATCTCGATCACGCGGCCATCGTTCAATGTTTCAAAGTATGGTTTGTCAATAATTGTCACATCTGCTGTACGTACAGTAGATTGCACGAAGTCAGCAAGGTCGTAACCATGATCAGGGTCGGTGATATGCTTTTGTAATGCGCTGCTGATTTTAAAACCGTACGGGCTTAACCGATCAGTCCATTCGTGGAAGGCATCCGTATCAGGGAAGGCGACAACCTTTTTTCCCTTCAGCGCATGGACTTTGGATAGATTCATCTTTCCACCCGTGGCCACCCATGTGTAATCCGGAAGCTGGCCGGACATAATCACCGCCGTTTTTTCGCTTTCAACTAAACCGAGAGGACCATGGTCCACCATTAGAAGATGTAACCCAAAAAGGCATTGCTCAATTGGTTCAACCTTTAGTTTGGCGTGGATGAAATACGGTGGTATTGTTTTATCGCGGTGTCCGTCCTGATTGTAGCGGATCACCTTTCCGGTGCGGATCTGGCCTTGGCTATCTGCCTGCCAGAAAATACAGCTTCCATCCCGGGTAGTACCCAGGCGGTAGGCATCGATCAAATGCGAAACTGTTTCGTTTTCAAAGATGGTGTGGAGGTATTTTACAAAGGTGTTACGCTCGTAAGCCTGCAGGGTGGATTTCAGAATATCAGGGGAGATGTATTGAGCTGGCAGAGTGACTTCCCGTGTGGTAGTTAATGTTCTCTTATTCCAGTCAGGCATAAGAGAATTCTTTTCAAAGTATTCTTTTGGCTTCAGGTGGTAACCGCATTTAGATTCCCGGTTGCATCGTCCCACATTATCCGATACGTGGTTTCCTTCCTGGTCAACGTACCTGGCGAATTGGTTTTTACCTCCGCATTCTGGGCAGTTGTACCGGGTTTTCAGGCCGTTGTATTTCTCAAGTGTATAAGTGAAGTTTCCCATTTTTTTATAAAAGTGGTTGTACTCGCGCGCGTATACTTGTAGAGTTGTATATATATGTATATGGTTGTAAATACAACCTATCACAACCACGTACAACCTTTACAACTTTTAACCGCATACAACTTTACAACTAGTCATTTCTTAATTTCTTACTTACCGCCTGTTGACTGATGCCAATTTCCCGGGCGATTTCCGCCTGTGTTTTTCCCTCCACGCTCATCCTGATAATTTTGCTATCCTGGTCATTTACATGTTCCCATTCCCCGTTTAACCCCAAAAAATCCAGGCGAAGTGGATCTGGCCGTAATTCCATTGTTGCAACGGCTTTTTTCGTGTAGACCATTTCATAGGAGCGGATCTTGAGCGCTTTGATATACCGGATATTTTCACCCTGGCATGATTTACCAATAGAGAAGACGCTGTCGGCAAGGTTTGATTTCATCTTACTTCCCTGCAGGTCGTGTTTTGATATCGGCTTAAATTCGTTTTCCTTCATCGGCTTCCGGCAGTGGTCAATAACGAGAACCGAATAGCCTTTTTTCTTCAGCTCATTGAGAAGGCCCATCAGGTGAATAGAATCTGAAGTTTTCGTCAGGTCGATCATGGATGTGAGGGCGCTCAGATTATCCAGAATTATAACCTTGGAATTGCAGCTATTGGCCGCCGCCTCAATCTGATCCACTACAAACTGAACTTCCGCTTTCACAAGGGCGGCCTGCTGATCTTCATTAAAAGTGAAGCGCTTGAAGTTGCTTGGCAATCCGGAAGGATACCTGGTGTTAAATTGGTAGTCCGACAATTCAGCATCGATCAAGGCCACTGGTTGCGCTGTAACTTGGCAGGTAAAACCCGGTATACTTTGGCCGGTAACAATAGCACACCCGATTTGGACCGCTAATATCGATTTGCCAACGCCGTCTTCAGCAAACAAAAAGGCTAGTTCGCCCTGGGCCCATACCGGGCCGGCTAGTTGTTTTGGTCTTTCCATAGAAGTAGGTTTTGTTAATCGGAAAAGAGTCGGTATGGCCTGAGGTTGTAAGTGAACGACTTCCTGAAAGTCCTTCTGAACATCTGCAAAAATTTTTTCGGCAGTGCCCTGATCGATGTTAATATTCCGTATCTTCGCGTTCATTCTATCAATTTTTAAAAACCATCCGCCGGGGCACAGTGAGGTGGTTTTTTTATTTCCATTTAGTTCTCCAAATAGTGAGCCGGGGATTTTTGTTTTATTTGACTTTGACAAAAAGGGCCTCTATCTCACTTCTAAGTAAAAAGGATTTACCGCCTAACTTGATAAGTGAAAGGTGACCCTTGTCCACATGCCGGTATAATGTGGCACCAAACAAGTCGAATTCTTTCTTAGCTTCTTTTAGAGTTATGTGATTGGATTTCTGGCTGAGTGTAGCTAGCCGTTCATTAAAAAGCTTCTCAGCTTCCTGGCGGGCGATTTCCCTGATTTGATCTTCCATGACTGTTGTGCATTTGACTTACAACAAAGGTCTATGGAATTCCATGAAACATCTTTATAAGGATAGGGGTATGAAGCGTTAAGAATAAAAATATTTTCTTGCTTTCCTAACGCGTTCGGGAAATTGTATCGTAGGCTATTGTACCTGATTTGTAATTGTGTAGAGGGCTGCCGGAAATTTTAAAAAGTATTACAACAACGTCACCAATTTCTTTTTCTTTTAGTTTAAGCTGTTTCTTACTCTTCAAATGTTTAACGATCTGCAAGGCCAATTCTCTCTTAGCCCCATCAAGCCCCAGCGCCTTACCTTTGCGCTTAGACCTTGGTGTAAATCTTTTCCTATGGATAGGCGAGGCAAGTTGCTCTTTTAACCTTTCTATAAATAGAAATGCGGAAGATTTCAAGCGATCATCGTCAAGCGTCTCTTTTGAAAGCGTAAAATCCTTACCGTTTGAAAATTCAAATTTTATTTTTTTTAAATCAGTCTCCCAAAGATCCATTGAGTCTATTAAACTGAGAAACTTTTGCGTTTCATCCTTAATCTGTTGGATACTTGTGTGAGGAATACGGCCAATTTTTTTGATTAGGAATGTTATCCTTCGTATTTCATTAAGATCAAGTTTCTTTTTATCACAAAGAACTTTAATTCGTTTCTCTTGATCCGCTGTAAAGCCCCCTTGTAGATCAATACCCTGCCAGAAATTTAGATATTCAGTTAACATGTTTGGCTTCATCATGCGACCATTAAATGAACGTCCTTTAATTGTTCCGCTTTCTCCCAGGCCTTTTGAACTATTTTGATACGCTCCCGGTGTTCAGTGCCGCCTATGTAATGGTCTGTTATACTAAGAACTTTATGACCCATTTCCTCTGCTATTATTTTTTCACTTAATCCAACCATTGATAATATTCTGCTAAATGAGCGCCTTCCTGTGTGGCTGCTCACCATTTTATATTTTTGGATCTCGTCCTCCACCCTCTCAGCCCCTTGGTATACCGTGACCTTTACTTTTTCCTTTAGCCCTGCAGCTCTCGCTATGTTCTTTATTTCGCGATTGACAATTTGTTGTTTGTATTGGGGGAAGATGAAGTCCGAAGGTTTTTTATCTTTCAGATATTTCCTGAAAATTGGTTTACTGTATTGGTGCAGGGTGGTTAAGACTAAATCCCCAGTCTTTTGTTGCTTAAACTCTATGAAGTCGCTTTTGAAATTCTCAGGCGTCAACCGCATTACATCTGAAAAGCGCATACCTGTAAAACATTGAGCCAGGAATATATCTTTTATTACTCCGTGGGTGCTTTTAAGAGTCTCAACGTCTCTAATTTTATGGATCTCTAAAAGGGATAACCGAATTTCCGTTCGTGCTTTATTTAGAAAGTTACGCGGGGGCTTAAATTCAAGCGAGCCAATTTTCACGTTATGATCCGCAGCCATCCTGGAAATTTGCTTGAGAAACTTCACAGTCTTAATGATCGTGCCAGTGCTTTTGCCCTGCTTGGCCATATGGGTGCATAAGGCATTAACCGTGGTTTGGTTGATTTCCTGAAATTTTAGATTCGGATTGAAGGCTTTTATTTTACCTTTTTTTGTTTGCCCCGCTAAATGTACGCGGAGCAATTTAACGCCCCGGGCATAGTCCTTTGAATTAGGGGAATGTTTTAAGTAATAGTCCACCCAGTCAACTATCTTCTTACTCCTGGGGATGTTGCCATGATAGCCGTCTGAGGGGAATAGTTTATTCCAAACATCGGACAGGTTTACCGTAGGATCATCCTTTGCCAATTCATCATATTCCGTTTTGATCTTTGCTTCCAGCGCAGTGACTAGATTGAATGTATGGGTATCTTTCGGTACCGATTTCTTCTTATTCCATTCGGAGGCCTCACAGAAGTGTCCAGTTGATCGTATAATCAACTTATCTGAATTGTGCTTCGATCTTACACGGATAGGGCTAAGGCCCTCACTGTTGCTCCTGGAAGTATCCAGGAAGAAATTTACTCTAATGGTTTTCATGGGCCCGAACATTTAAAAGGTATACCTTCCGGGTATACATTTGTGAAATTAGGTGATACATTTTGAAAGTAAAGGTATCTAAAAAACCCATTAATTAGTATCAAAATCAATCATTTTGTTTCATGGCGTTTCAATGTTCGTGCCCTGCTGGGCCCACATGAGTATCAAGCAGTTATGGAACGTAGCTGCTTTTTTGTTTTGCAATTTTGAAGTGATTTTAAAGTGCTTTAGCCTAAGGATCAAATGATCAGTAGTGTTTAATTTCAATAGTGGTGATACTGTGCTCCGAAACTGAAGAAATAAATCCAACGGTTATCACTCCAAGGTAATTCAAGAGTATAGCACACAAACTTTGTTATCCACCAATAGATACCCTGTTGTGCAGCCTTGTGTAGTCATTTAACCCTTAGAACAAATTCCGCACTATCCACACGAAACTCTTCCCCTCCAGGCTCATACTCCCTTACCATGGTGGAAGCAATAACTTTACTAAATCTTAATGTATACAATTCACCCAATTTAGCTTCTTCACTAAAAGTATTTTCATTGTGTGTAAATCCTTCGCAATCCCTGCTATCACAATTTAAACCATGAGACAAAGAGACTTTCCTATCGCGATACCGGATTACTGCCGTGGTGCGGGGTGGATTGAAACCGAAGTTGATATAGTGACTAAAAGTATCAATATAAAGAGTCAAACTGCTTTCTTTAAACGTTACCTCAGCAGGAGCAGAAACTGTAAAAGGTTCTCCAATTTTGGCTTCTATTTTCATGAGTGGCCTGACATCATCATTTTGACAAGCTGACACCAACGCAAGAAATGGAATTATATAATACGTTTTCATAAATTTAATATCTTAAGGTTTATGCTTTTCATTGTCTGGGGATTGCTTCACGCCGCCGCGCTAGCTGCCCTTCGTTCGCAATGACGGGCGCCGGGGCCAGCACCTAACTCCGGAGGAGTTTCCTGTTTATAGAAACAAAAGTGAGACGGGTTCCCGGCTCCAGAGGAGCGCTTCACGCAGGCGGGTGATGCAACTTGTCATTTCCATTATCACTACATCGTCTCGATGTATAGGTTCTTACAATGACGTTCGTCGGTTGAAGTTGATTATCAATATGTTACCCAGTGCCGGGTTTTGTAGATTGCCACGCTTTTTCAATAACAAGTAACGTCATAATCTATTTTTTCCTTGCCTCAAGGTCCTTAACTCGCAATGACGGACGCCAGGGGGTCATTTCCTTTTGTCTTCACTGATCGTCCTCCTCAAAAAATCCACCGCCAGCTTTGCATATTCCCCTGAGAAGAAAACATCACCTCCATGTGCAGATCCATGAATAACTTCAAAATGCACGTCGAGATCAAGCTCGCGGTACTTGCCTTCGATCTCATGCGACTGGTTGATCGGCATCTGAGGATCCTGATCGCCGTGAAAAATAAGAAGTGGTGGATCACTTTTGTCAACCTGAAACACCGGACTAGCCAACCTCGCCAGTTCGGGACCCTGGTCCGGCAGGCTTCCGAGCAATAATTCCAGTGCGGGCTTTCGAACGTTTAATCCATGTGGAGTTGATTGTGAAAGAATAGTAGTGAGATTCGAAGCGCCGAAGTAGTCGATGATGGCGTGTACGTCTGAGGATTCTTCTAAATAATTTCCTACGGCGCCTTCGAGTTCGGAATTCTTGTTCGATACACCGACGAGTGTAGCAAGGTGTCCACCCGATGAGCTGCCGGCAATGGCTATGCGGTCTTTCCTGTATCCATATCCGGATGCCTTTGCCCGCAGGAAGCGGATCGCGGCTTTGATGTCGAAAATGTTAGCGGGAAATCTTGCTTCTGTCGACTGTCGAAAATCCAGGCTGGCTACAGCAACACCATTCTCAACAAAAAATGTAGGAACGCTTTCTTTTGACCCCGATCTCCAAGCTCCGCCATGTACCCAGACAAGTAACACGGGATTGGAAATTGCCGAAGGAAGGTAAAGGTCAAGTTTAAGATCTTTGCCGGGGACGGTGGCGTAGATCATGTCTTTATGCGTGGGGTCAATTTTTAATTGGGCTTTCCCCTGAAAAGAAAGAAGCAGTACGAGTAACAAAACGGATATGCGGCTCGGTTGCATGGGCGATACAATTTGTTCAGACGAATTTAGGGGTAAGTTTAGGTATTGCAAAGGTGTCCTTCAACCTGCCTTTAAACGTAAAATTTCAACCTGTCTTTAAACCTGCCTCCTAACCTGACTTTGATTCATGACGGTAACTAAAAAAAGAACGCTTCGCATAACGTGAACTACCGGGGGATATTAACATAAGAATCCGTATTTTGGCTACGCCTACGTAACACCATCTATGGAAATTCCTGCAGCCAGCCGGATAGAGTCTGTTGATATTTCTACAAAAGCCACTCGGATAGATTCCGTCGATATTGTCCGTGGCATTACCATTCTTATAATGATCTTCGTCAACGATATCCACGGCATCAAAGGGCTGCCATGGTGGACGTATCACATTCCTCCCGGTGAACAGGGAATTACATACGTCGATGTGGTCTACCCTGCTTTCCTGATGATGATGGGGATGGCGATCCCCCTGGCTTTCAGAAGCCGAATTGCCATGGGTGACTCACAGGCGAAGATACTCCTGCACACGGTTATCCGGGCATTAAGCCTTGTGGCCATCGGCATCCTGATCATGAATGGAAGAGAGATCGATGAAGAAGCTTCAGGCATTCCGCGCGCGGTGTGGAATTCCCTCATGCTTGTGGGCGTTATACTTTTCTTCAACAAATATCCAAAGACGACAGGCAACAAGAAAACGCTGTTCGCAATATTGAAATGGTCCGGTCTCGTTGTGGTCCTTGTCCTCCTGTACTTTTACCGCAGGAAGGAAGGAGATGAAATTGTCTGGATCGATCCGAAGAATTCGTCCATCCTCGGAGGCCTCGGATTTGCCTACCTGTCGTGCGGAATATTATTCATGTTGCTGCGCGATAGGATGTGGAAGCTTGTGGCTGCGCTGGTGTTCCTGATCTTCCTGAATGTGGGAATCAAAGCGGGGTTCCTTGAGTTCGTCCGCTCGTGGCCGTCGCTGCTGTGGCCGTTCCGCTCGGGCTCCGCAGCCTCGATCACGATGTGCGGGATTATCATGTCGGTGATCTTCCTTGACGAGAAATTTGCAACAAACTTCCAGGAGAAATTACGCTGGGGAATTGCGTATGTGGCCACGCTGTTCATCGGAGGCTGGATGCTCCTGCCTTTTGGCCTGGCTAAGATCGGTGGGACACCGAGTTGGTGCCTGCTGAGCGCCGGGTTCACCGGAGCCATTTTCATCTTTGTCTACTGGATCATCGACATCAAAAGGATCGGCGGATGGGCGGAGTTTCTAAAACCCGCAGGCTCCAATCCATTGCTCGTCTATCTGCTACCGGATATCTACTACGCCATTTTCCGCCAGTTTCACCGGTCAATTGCCATGGAGGGATGGATTGGCGTATGGAGACCTATCGCGCTGACATTGCTGATCCTTGTTGTGGCAACGATCCTCACGAGGAGAAAGGTGAGATTACAGGTGTAAACATGTCGGTTCAGTCGAGTTTCAATTCGGAAAAGAGTGATGCTGGTTAAAGGCATTTGAAAGGGAAGTCTAAATGCAGATTAAATTCATGTTGAAGGGCAGGTGAGGCATGGAATGAAGTGAATTTTCCATTACGAGATTCCTCCCTGAACCCGCAGCGTCCTCGAGACAAGAGACCTGTGGAGACGTGTTGCAAAAGAATAATCCAGCTGACTTCGCCCGAAACGCGCTAAATCCTACGCACAACTTTCTGAAAGTTTTAGAACTTTCAGAAAGTTTTTCCAAGCGCAAGGTGCTCAAACGGCCCGCCTGTTCGCTTCCTTAAACTGTATCAGAAATTGTACTTCCTCCTCTTTGTAAGGTGTGCCATCAACGTGAAAAATATCGTGGAACCAGATGTTGGGTTCGCCGTCATAACTGGTTGACCAGGAATCCCACGCGTAGTTGGTTTGCGTTTTGCCGGCGACGAGTCCCCAGCTGTAGCCACCTACCTGGTGCTTCTTAAAGATCGGCAGAATGTTTTCGAAGGTGTTGTTCAGGCCGCGGGCCATGTATTCTGTACACAGTAGTGGGCGATTGAATCGTTTCAATTTCAGGATCCTGCGTTCCATCTCTTCGGGTGAATCATAATTGTGGAAGGTGATCAGGTCGGAATTCTCCAGCATAAAGCGGTCTAGCTCCTTGATCTTATTGTCGCACCACTCCCCAATCCACACACCGGTTGTCAACGGCTGACTCGGGTTGATCTCGCGCGCCCACGCGTAAACTTTGCGCAGCAGAGCAAGACTTAAGTCGGCCTTGTTCTCAGGTTCATGCGCTCCATAGGATGCCACATTCCTGTTGCAAGGTTCATTGCAAAGATCCCATATATGGACGCGGGGATCATTTGCAAAATGACCGATCACTCCTTTCACATATCCTTCAAGACTGTCGTGCTTGCTGAGGTCTTTTAATATTTCAAGACCGGGACTTTGAAGCCAGCCCGAATTGTGCACTCCGATTCTATATTCGCGTTTTCCTTTTTTGGGAAACGGATTCCACACGCTGTCAAACAAAACGAACATCACACCAATGCCGTGTTTGTCGGCGATGGAAAGAAATTTTTCCATGCGTTGCAGCAAGCCTTGCGCGTCATGCTCCCACAACAGGTTGTGCAAAAAAACGCGGATGGAATTAAAACCCAGGGTTGCTGCCCAGCCCAACTCGCGTTCGATGGTCACCGGATCAAAGGTCTCGGGTTCCCACACTTCCAATTGATTCACAGCGGTTGAAGGCGCATAGTTGCATCCTAACAACCACCCGCGTTGCTGATACCAGTTGTGTATCCTCTGTTCGGTCCAACGCAAATCCGTTTTAGCAGGGATACCGCTTGATTTCCGATTCTTCATATATTTTTAAGAAATATCTTTTTTGGAGAATGATCACAGATGAACCCGGACGGGCTATGGCGATAGAATTTCTTTTGTGAATGAATACAAACACAATGAGTCATCATGGGGTTCAAAAGGGATCCGAATTCTTTCACTAAACAGTTTTAGAATCCTCTTTCACAAAGCAAAAATCATTCAATATCCCCGGTGTCATTCTTTTTTCGTACAAAAAAACGAAAGATGTAAGTTTTGACCGGATTATCTATAAAATCGAAATCATAAAAAAGGAACGCAAATGCTTCAAGCAGCTGTATGGCTCCTGTTTCAATTTAATGGTCACGGGTCCAATGACTTGTAAACGCGTAATGAAAAGTTAAGGTCTTTAAGAGAGTGATACTACAAGACGCAAGTCACTCCGATTTGCACAGGGATGCGGAGAATCTTTTGAAATTCCGGCGTATTTTTTCAATACCCTGAAAATATTACCGCAAAAAATAAGGGCTCCTTATTCAGGAGCCCCTCAATTCTTTTTTCAGCTTACCTACGCCAGCATTGTCTGGATCAGGTTGTCAAGGGTATCTTCTCAGCTTTCTGCATTTATTCAATGAAGTTATTTAGCACCCCTCCTAAAAAAAGACTATAACCACTCATCTTAAAATCACATGCCATTTGAATTTCATTACTAATCCCCGAAGAAGACAAGAAAAGTTTTCTACACAATGAAAATAAAAGGAATTGTATTACCCATTCACGATCTCTCCCCCGTTAGGATGGATGAACTGACCGGTGATATACGAACCATCATCGGAGGCGAGGAAGAGATAACCCGGAGCAATCTCCGCCGGCTCTCCCGCGCGGGCCATGGGTGCGTCGCTGCCAAAACCCGAGACTTTTTTCGGTTTGAAGGTCGACGTAATCAACGGTGTCCACACCGGGCCCGGTGCCACGCCGTTAACCCGGATCTTTCTTTTTACGAGATTTGATGCCAGGCTTCGCGTAAAACTCACGATGGCGCCTTTGGTTGAAGCATAATCAATTAGAGAAGGACTGCCCCGGTAGGCGGTGACTGAAGAAGTATTGATGATACATCCGCCTTCAGGAATATCAGGCAAAGCGGCCTTTGTTATCCAGAAGTACGAGTAAAAATTTGTAGCGAAGGTTTTAAGCAGCTGTTCGGAAGTAATGTCTTCCAATTTTTCCTGCTCATAATGCACAGCGGCATTATTGATGAGGATATCTATCTTCCCGAATTTCTTAACCGCTTTGCTTACCGCGCGGCGGCAGTTAATCTCTTTGCTCAGATCACCTGGGATCAAGATACATTCTCCATTTTCGGATTCGATAAGTTCCCGGGTTTCTTTCGCGTCGCTGTGTTCGCTGAGATATGCGATGGCGACTTTTGCACCTTCCTTCGCGAACAAGACCGCTACTGCCCTGCCGATGCCACTGTCTCCACCTGTGATGAACGCAACTTTACCCTGAAGCTTTCCTGACCCGGGCTGATTGGTAGTTGCTACGGGAACGGGTTTCATCTTGGATTCCAGCCCGGGGCGGTTTTGACTTTGTGGTTTTCGCAACGGTCTTTTTTTGCCTCCTTTTTGCATATGGTTTTTTGTGTGGAGGTTAAAATTTTATTCCAATCGCCTCCACTTAATCGCTGCTTTTCAGTTATCTTTTCTCGCACTTCGTTGCACGGGGATCCCCGCTCATTACGGATTGCATTTCCCAAGTGTGCGTGCGAAGTCAGCTTCCTGCGTCTTCACCTCACCCTAAATCCCTCTCCTGAAGGAGTCCTCCTTCAGGAGAGGGAAAGAGGGTGAGGTGAGCGCACAAGATGATCAGAAAACTGCAGACGTTAAGAACTACAAGCTGTGAGAGACAATGAGAGGTGATGTCAGCGCGGAGAACGTCTTAAGACGAATGCGGGCCACGCACGGGTTACATCTGTGCGATGAGGAATCAGGCACGCAAAGTAGACGTCGGATCGGGAGGCTGACGACGTCACCGGTTGAAACAATCCCTTCTTGATGGAAGATCCTCTTCGGTAATTAATTCTCCTTCGGCATAGCGATCGAAAATAAAACGATCATCCTGGCGCCACCATCCTTTTTCATTTTCAGCGGGGTGAATATATTCCGGATCTTCTGCGAGGCGGATAAGATAATCCGCCATTGGTGTGGATACAGGCGTTCCTGAAATGATATCAAACACACCCGACTCATAATCACCGCCGGCTTTGGTGAGCAGACTATTCCATCCAAACGACCCGAACAACGACCATGCTGTAACTGCTTTGATATCGACGCCTTGCTCCGTTAAAGCCCCACACGAATTCTTGATCTCGCTGAACCACCGGATCTGATTATCAAAATCGCAATCAATATGAACTTCGGTGACAGCGATAGGAATTTTATATCGCTCCCAGCATTCCTGCAAGAGCGGTGTGATCCCGCAAGTATGATCGTGTCGTACCCGGAAGGCTTCAACATCCGCATATTTTTCAATATGATTGGAGCCATGCTTCCCATGAGGATATTTTTCCAGGGCCTCATCCAGATAGCGTTCGGATGTAGCATAGTAATCTGCGCCGATAATATCGGGTGGACACGGGTTGTCTATGAAAAACTTTAGGGAGTCTTCGGTTACTCCCCCTCTGATAAAATAATCCCACAACGGGTGCTCGCGATTCACTATCCCGCAAAGGAAATCGCAGGTAAGCCATCGCCTGTGGTTTTCAAATTCCGCCTGGTATTCTAAATGGGGAGTACTGTAAATTTTGGAGAGGTCTTCGGTCTGAACGAGTTTCGCGTTAGGATTGACCTTCCTGATCTCGCGCATTGATAGCACCACGGCTTTCATTTCATTCACCAACGCGTGCACGAATGCGCGGTCACTGCGGCGATGAGGAAACCACAATTCATATAACGCGCTGAACCGCGCGGTGGTGAGCGGCTCGTTCACAGGCGTGTAGTACTCGATCCACGGAAATTTCTTCGCTACCTGTCCTGCAAATTCCGTCAATCCGTGAACGAAAGATGGATTAAGGATATCTGCATAACGCGGACCACTTCCATGGTGGACGAGTCCGGCAATGGGTGTGATACCATGTTTGCGAAGCGCGTTCAACGGCGCCTCCACTGTACCGGCCCAGTCAATGGAATGTCCGGGATAGGGATGAAGGCGTTCCCAGATAACGGGATACCGCATTGCTTTGATGCCCAGGGATGCGATGCACTCAATATCCTGAACTGCGCGTGGATAATGTCCACAGTATTGTAACTGATCCATGTAAAGATCCTTTACCCTGTTGAAAGAACATTCTAATCCACCCCAGATCTCAGGCTTTTTGATAAACTTTCTCGCCATTAACATGTTTTTCGGATTGCCATTGCGTAATTTTTTCAAAAAGTGAAAGGGATTGCGCAACTACCTGATCCATGTTATAGTATCGATATGTAGCTAAACGCCCCGTAAAATAAGTGTTGGTCATTGTATTGGCCAGGCTTTGATACTTTTTATATATCTCGGCATTTTCGGGACGTGGAATTGGGTAATAAGGGTCACCTTCCGCCTGCGGATACTCATAAACAATTGACGTTTTGTGATGTTTCTGACCAGTCAGATATTTAAATTCAGTGATTCGTGTATAAGGGTGTTCGTTCGGGTAGTTGATAGTACCCGTCGATTGAAAGACTTCTGCTTCATGGGTTTCGAATCTGAACTCGATCGAACGATACGGCAGCCGTCCATAACAGTAGTTAAAGTAACTGTCGATGGGTCCGGTATAGATCATTGTTTTATAGGGTATCACATCGATGATCTCCTTGTAATCGGTATTCAGCATGATCTTGATATTCGGATGCGACAACATTTTCTGAAACATCCGGGAATATCCCTGCGCAGGCATAGCCTGATAGGTATCGGTAAAATACCGGTCATCGCGATTCGTACGTGCAGGCACTCTTGCTGAAACCGAAGCATCGAGTTCGGAGGGATCCAGGTCCCACTGTTTGCGCGTATATCCTTTAAAAAATTTTTCGTAGAGTTCTCTTCCAACCTTGCTCACCACCACATGCTCGGAGGTAACGATCCTGGAGACCTTTTCGGCTTTCGATTCAAAATATGCTTCCAGCTGATGGGGGTTCAATTGAAGGCTGTACAATTTGTTGATCGTATCAAGATTAATGGGTATAGGAACAAGCTGGCCGTCGACGCTGGCGAGCACCCGGTGTTCATAGGATCTCCACGTTGTAAAATGGCTCAGGTAATCGAAAACTTTCCTGGCGTTGGTGTGAAATATGTGGGGCCCGTATTTATGGATCAGTATTCCATCCTTGTTATAATAATCGTAAGCGTTTCCTCCTATATGGTCCCTTTGATCTACTATTAAAACTTTTTTCTCTGATACATTTGCAAGGCGCTCAGCCAACACACTTCCGGCAAAACCCGCGCCCACAATAAGGTAATCAAACATACACTTGTTCGTTAATATTTTTCGTATTCCGTTCTTTTTCGTTTAGTTTTCTTGTAACGAGATACATCATACGCTGCCAGGTTTTATCCCAGGAATTATGCGACAGGAATTCGTTGACATGCTGATGCCATTCATCACGGTCAGTATTCTCCAATTCAAGCGACGCAACTCTTACAAATTCTTCAGGAGTGCCTGCAATGTTGACGAGCCCGTTTCGGCCATACTGGCGAAGCACATCAATTATGGGGGTAGATATTACAGGTTTTCCGGCTGCCAAATATTCCGGTGTTTTTGTTGGACTGATATAGCGAGTGGATTCATTGTGTGCAAATGGTAACATCGCAATGTCCCATCCGGAAATATAGGATGGTAATTCATTATAGGACTTCATTCCCAGATAATGAATATTAGGTAGCTTTGGTAAAGTGTCAGGACTGATCTTTGCCACCGGGCCCACCATCACAATGTGCCACTCGGGTTTTCGCCTGGCGATACCTTCAATCAGCGTTAGATCCATTCGTTCATCGATCACACCAAAGTAGCCGATCCTCGGATGAGGGATCGATTCCTGATCATGCGGGTCGATGCTATAAAAACGGGCTTTGAAAAAATGTTCTGTGTCAATACTGCTCGGGAACGGATGCACATCAGGATGCCTGTTCTTTTTGGCCTCATAAAGGCTATACCCACCGGTAAAAACCAGGTCGGCCTTGCGGAACAATTCCTTCTCGCGGTCTTTCAGCGATTGCGGCGCGAATTTGAAAGCCGCCAACTCATCCATACAATCATAAACTATCAGCGTAGGATTGAAGTGATCGCTGATTGGCATTGCCATAGGCGTATAATACCAGAAAAAATATTGAGTGATCTCTTTCTCGATAAAATAATTGGCGAGCAGTTCCTTTTGCCTGGCAATGCTTTCTTCCTCCGACAAACCTTCTCTTAAATGAGGGACGACCACCGTGAGGTTGTCCGCCGGCCTCGTGATCTCCAGAAAGTCAGCGGTAGAGTCAAACAAAGGTTCTTCCACGTAGTGCACCTTGAAATTCCGCATAAAACGACTCAACAAGTGCTGTGGCCTTTGATAAACGAAATTCCAGCGCAAATGAGAAAAACAAACAAGATGATGGGTGGAGGTAGGTGTGCTGATCATAGGGATAGAATATTTGTATCGGTATCAATGATATTTCTATGCCAGCTTCCACCATCCTTACTTTGCTTTAAATGCTTAAAAAAAAAGGGCTTTTCTGTGTAAAAAAATACCCATGGGAGGGCCCCTCAGGGTAAAAAAATCGCTTAATTTGGGCTTTAAAGCAGATTTCTTAAGGAATTGATTCAGAGTTCAGAGCCGGGACCTGGAGGTACATCATAAAAAAACCTCCTTTTCGGGAGATTTTCCACCGTAATCAAAGGTTCAATTTAGGTTAACTCTTCTTGTTCTTTAATTTTTCGTTACAGGCCTTCAAACTCTCATGATGCCCTTTCAAAACCGGAAGCGTTTTGGCGATGAAGGCTTTCAATTCAGGATCTTCCGTGTCGTCCAGGCGCTTTTCAAATCTTTCGATATTATGATCATGCATATCGATCATCTCCTTACACCATTCTTCGTCAAATTCCTCACCTGATTCATCGGCGATATTATCCATTTTGCGTTTTGAAGCATCCGGCTCTTCCACCGGCACCGATATAGCCTTGGCTTGCGCGAGGGTTTTTAATTCATTGAGCGAAACGGTATGATCAGTCTGTAATGCCTGCGCGATTTTTTTAACTTCAGGGGTGCGCGACCTCTGGTTAGCCAGCTCGGCGAGTTTGATCTCACCGTAATTCGAGGCCACCACTTCATAAACAAAATCAGCATCCTTTTGTGTCTCACCCGCAAACTTGTCGGTGTTTGATTCCGCCGCCGCTTCATTCCGTTCTTCGTTTAGATTGGTGTTGTTGCCTCTTCCCGATTCATTGCAGGCAAAGAAAGCAAGCGATGCAGCTATCGCCAGGATGTGATAAATGCTTTTCATAGAAATAGATTTAAACTCAGTTCCTTCACCTCAGGAAAATCTTGTTCCCGAGTCAGTGATAGAGCGACCTAATAGCCAGGAATGCCCCCTGCACGCAAAGCAGCCATTTTTATCAAAAACGTAATTATCCGTTAATCTGCATTCTTCAATTGGCTGTGCCCGTCAGGGGTATACTCCACTCCATACGTCCGTGCCCGCAAGGGCGCAGGACGGGGTGGTTAATACCAGCATTTATTTCACCAATTGCAGCCAACTCTTGCACGTGGCGTGTCCTTCAACAGAAACCTCGTAGTAGTAGATGCCTGCGGCGAGGCCTTCACCTGACCAGTCGTATTGGTAATTCCCGGTCTGGTAGACCATACTTCCCCAACGGTTGTAGATCGTCAAAGTAACGTTGAAACCATAATCCGCCGGAGTTACCCCATCGGCTTTTCCGTATCGGATGGTGAACACATCATTGTGCCCGGGATGACCTGGTGTGATCACATTAGGAATAAACATTTCGAACACCGGAATGGAAACGGATTTTTCGTAGACACAAAATTCGCGTTGTGTAACCAGCCGGATATTATGCACCCCATCATTTTCAAAAAGGTGTCCGTCTTCCTCCAGATCGCTGGTCGTTCCATCTCCGAAATCAAAGAACATCAGATCTTCAGTTTGTACACTGTCTGTCATGTTGCGGACAGAAATTTCCGGACGCGCAAGACAATCCGGCTGTTTGACCCACTCAAATTCCGGCGTGATAGCCGGAATTACATTCAGCTGGACGGTGTCTTTCCGAACACACCCGTTTGCTTCCTGTAGCGTAACGTAATACGCGGCCGTGTCTTCCGGTGCGACTACCGGCGTGGGAGCTGTTGAAGTAAAACCACCATCGCCTGTCCATAAATAAGTCGTTGCACCGCTCGCCTTCAATTGATAAGAGTCTCCGAAACATACGTCAGCATCATTTTGAACGAATGATTGCGCAATGTTCACCGTTACAAGAGTTGCAGTGGAATCCACCACCTGACAGGTACCCTGATCGATGGCTACCAATTTTACGAGATACTGACCGGGATCTTTATACTCATGGGTAATAAATGCCGTATCGGTTTTTGAGATTTTTGTACCATCGCCAAAATCCCAGTGGAAAAATTCACCTCCCGTGCTAAGGTTTTCAAAGACCAGCGGGTCGGGGATACAAACCACTTTCAGACCAGGCAGATCACGCCTGGCGGAGTTGGTCAGAATCCGGGCTTTAAGGGACGAAAGATCGAATTTAAAGGCCGCGTTGTTGCAATTCTGGCTCCTGTTTGTCCTGGACCATGCCCCGGGCGTTGTGGGGAAGTCAGAAGTGGAATGCTGGGGAATTGTAGCGTTAAAAGCTGCACATCCGGAACACACAGAATGATACACAATACCACCCTTATCAAAGCGGCTCGTACCTCCGTCAACATGCGTGCGTGATTGTGTCCCGCCTAAAAAGGTGGCATAAAGTCTTTCTTTCGCATCGTCGGTCAATACGATAAAATAAAAGTCAGAACCGGAAGTTGTGAGTTGAAAGGCATCCGCGGTAGTCGTCAATCCGTTGGTACCGCTGCCGGTGTTATTCCAGAAACCATTGGCGGTGTTGACTACACCACCCCATCCTGCCATGTAGAGGTTGTTGCAGTCGTTCACTAAAAATGCAGTGGGTGAAATATCCGGCACACCCTTTCCTCCGCCAAAGACAGTGGAAAATCCAAGGGTATCAAGCCTGTTGTTAAATTTCTGGATGAACTGTCCGCTGCCGGGATTGCTGTAAACGCCTGGGGTGATTGGAAAATTTCCGGACGTTTGGCCATAAACATAAACATCTTCCGCATCATTTAGATCAAGGAAGTAGACCTGGTTATAGTTTTCAGTTCCTGTAAGCGTAGCATGGAGTACTGCCGACCCATCGGCGGCGACTTTTGCAATCCAGCCATCCACATTTCCCCGGTACAGCGTTTGATAACTTCCGGTGGAAACTGGGAAATCGGTGCTTGTGGTTCCTCCGGCGAGAAAGATATTTTTCGCGCTGTCAAGTTTTAATGTGTGCGCGGCATCCGTGCCGTTGCCACCGAGATAAGTACCCCAGAT
>JBBDXJ010000245.1:0-2627 GCA_040902445.1 Cyclobacteriaceae bacterium
ATTACCCCGATAATGACTATTTTGACAATAAGTCTAAGTTAACAAAGTAGAATTAGATACGGAACCTGTCAGATCTTTTTTCAACTGGGTACCATATCCAACCACAACAACTTCCTGAAGTGTCTGCAGATCAGCGGCCATCGAAACCTCAAGGGAAGTCCGGCCATTCAAAGGCACTTCCTGGCTGGTATAGCCGATGAAAGAAAACACCAGAATTGCATCTCCATTGTTGACCAGGAGGGAATATTTCCCATCGCTATCGCTGGCAACTCCGTTAGTAGTTCCTTTTTCAATTATGTTTGCGCCAGGAATTGGTACTCCCTGATCATCCGTGATTGTACCGGATACCTGAATACCCTGAAACGCGGTTAAAGAAGAAGATTTTACAGCGGCCAGCGCATAAGAAGATCCAATGGTAATAGGGGTAACCACCAGTGAGATCAAAGCAATTTGCATTAGAAATACCACGGTATTTCTACGAGGTTTAGGTTTATTCTTCATAATGTGGAGAATGTTTTTGTTTGACTGATATGACAAAAACTAAAGGGTTTGTGGTTTACGCACAAAAATAGTAGTGCATAGATCTTCTTTGTTTTAAGATTGTTGCTTGGTAACATTGTTTCATGGGTTTGGTTTTAGATAAGTAATTACGATCGATTGCGGAGTCAGGTAGCAATCGTTTGCAGTAAGGTAGTAAATTTTCTATGGAATAATCGAACAGTGGAGGAAATAAATTTAACGTGAATTTTTTCAGGGATTTTACCGGGTTCAGCACTTTTCGGCTAATCTGTAAAAAAAATAGTTGTTGAATAACATGTATATACAAGTAAATATATATATTACGTTCAGTGTTCATGGTATTCAAAAACACATGATCGAACGGCAATCGGAAAACGGTCGATAAGGATTTGTATTGACGGCAAATTATGAGAACGCTAAACAAGCTTCATACCCCCAGCCACGGTGTATTTGGAAAATATTCCCGGAAGTCTCAATTTAAGGTTGGCGAATTTATTATATCCCTTTTTATTTTTGCAACGCTTTCCCACGGCCTTTTATCCTGTGGTCCTGCTGATTCCTATAAAGAAAGCTCATCTGATGACCAAACGCCGAAGTATGAAATCAAACTGCAATTCAGCAGCGATTCGATTTTTCGCAGACCCAATATGGATGGAGATAACTGGCATACCACCTGGGCAGGCGACGGTCATCAATATGTGCTACAGTGCGATGGCCAGGGATATAATACGCGTCTGTGGCGGCTTACTGGACCGCCTTCGAATTTTAAATTTGAAGTTGTTGAGGAACATCCCGGTCCAAAGGAAAAGCCAAAGGAAAGGTACTACGGCTTTGGCATCCTGGGTGCAGGTCAATCGATCTATCATTATTATTCAACACCCGACAAATGGTATACGGACCCGCCATGGAAATTTATCGGCGCGAAAATGATTTATTCTTCTGATATGGGCAAGACTTGGCATAATCAGAATGGAACCACTCCCGTCATTTTTGAAGAAACAAAACAGCGCAACAAAGAAAACATGGTTTTCTTTAATGAACCTGGAGAATCTTTTTCCCTGCTCACGATGCTGCAGATGGGAAAAGGTTATGAGGATAATAATGATGGATATATATATGTGTATTCACCTAACGGTCGGGAAGAAGGAACAATGAACCAGTTGGTAATGTACCGGGTACCAAAAGATAAGGTGCTGCAAAGAAGTGCATACGAATATTTTGTTTCCGTCAATACAGATGGCAGTGCGACTTGGTCAGGCGCTATAGACGATCGCAGACCTGTGCATGTGTTCCCGGCGGGGTGGGTGAACAAATTAAAACATCCTTATTCCTGGCACCCAAGCGTAGTGTACAATAAAGGTCTCGGTCTTTATATGATGTCGAACTGGGGTGTTGGAACAGATAGTACCGGCGAATGGTTTAAGAAGCCATCCTATCTTGGTATTTACACTTCATCCGCACCCTGGGGGCCGTGGAAGCAGATACATGAAGACACTGCATGGTTCCCATCCGGGGGAGATCCTGAAGGACAATGTTACCAGCCCCAGATTATGCCTGGCTGGATAGCACCGGATGGCAAATCTTTCTGGCTTGCATACACACAATATCCAAAAGGATATTATTTTCAAGTACAGCGAGTTGATATTGTTCCGGCAAATTAAAAAAAGGAAAGTTGAAATATCTCTTCATTATCATCATATCCTGGACTACTGCCATACCTTTAATGAAGGCTCAGAATACCCCTGAAATGATAAAAGTAGGGGGAGGTACTTTCACCATGGGCGACGAGAAAGGGATCGGCGAACCGGACGAAAAACCGACTCGTAAAATAAAACTCAACGATTTTTATATATCGCGCACGGAGGTAACTGTTTCCCAATGGCAGGCATTCTGCGAGGCAACCAAACGTTCTATGCCCCTTACACCGGATTGGGGATGGCAAACCGATCATCCCGTTGTAAGCATCACTGCTTTAGAAGCAGATGAATATTGCAAATGGCTCAGCGGAAAAACAAGAAAGAAATTCAGGCTACCAACAGAAGCTGAATGGGAGTTTGCCGCACGCGGGGGCACTAAAAGTAAAGGGTACACTTACAGCGGAAGCAATG
>JBBDXJ010000245.1:2637-18507 GCA_040902445.1 Cyclobacteriaceae bacterium
ACACATGCAGTTGCCCTGAAGGCGCCGAATGAACTTGGATTGTATGACATGAGTGGAAACGCATGGGAATGGTGTAGTGACTGGCTTGAAGAATATAACCCCCGGGAGATCATAAATCCTCAGGGACCGAAAGAAGGAAATTTTCGTGTACGCCGTGGTGGAAGCTGGGATGCCAAAAATAAGAATTGCCGGAATACCTATAGATTAAGTAATAGTCCCCGCCGCAGTTTTCATAGTATTGGCCTACGCGTGGTTCGAACAGACTGATAAATTTACCTCCAAACCTTCATAAACACCAATACCAAACATACACTCAATTATATACATGCAAAATACAATGTTCTCAATAGGAAAAGTTGCAATCAATGTGCTCGCGTTTATTTTCTTAACGCTCATTTCGTCAAAAGGCCTCGCACAAAACAGCAAGCCGATCGTTGATATACGTTTTGATGCAGACTACCTGCAAATCCCCAGCAGTATCGGTGATGAATGGGCTCCTACCTGGGGAGCGGACGGGGCCCTGTATACGGGCAATGACGATGGCAAAAGTTTTGGTGGAATTGGCAACAGGAATATTGCTTTTGGAAAACTGGTTGGCGACAATCCTTATCATCTTAAGGGTACTACTATTAATGAAATGAAAGATTATGGTTTTGCGGGAGAAAAAGGGCCGGACAGTGCCAGTTGGAAAACCATGAACTCATACAGCGTGGATGGCGTATTGTATATGTTTGTCACCAGGTGCCTTTACCCTGAGCAATCAGGAGATCCAAAAAAAAGGCATATTTTCAGAAGTTCAAGTATTATAAAATCCACTGATAAAGGTGTCACATGGACGAGGTCAGAATCTGAAAATTATGACAATGCGATGTTCCCCGGACTAAGATTCGGCGCCCCTTACTTTGTATGGTATGGTAAAGATGGTGAAGCTTCAGTCGACAACGCAGACAAATACGTATATGCCGTTTCGAACAATGGGCATTTTGAAGACGGCGACAACTACATTATCGGAAGGGTACCTCGATCCAGGCTTGTGGATCTGAATGCCAGGGATTGGCAATTTTTTGCAGGGGGCGACGGAATGCAAGACAAAAACTGGATTAGCGATATGAATAAGTCCAAACCGGTACTACAAGATTCAATGAACTGCAGCATGACCGGAATGACGTATATAAAAGGCATGAAAAGGTATGTAATGGTCGTATGGCATTATACCACATACGACCTCCGCAAAGATCCGAGAACGATTAATGAATATTATGAGGCACCAAAACCATGGGGACCCTGGACCAAGTTCAAAACAGTCGACACAGAAAACCTGGGATGGTATGTTCCTATAATCGGTCAAAAATTTCAAACCGTTGTCAATGCCAACACAGTACAATGTTTTTTATATCCAACAGGCTACTATATAAATCCGTGTTTATATAAGCTCAATTATATCCCAGTAACTTTATCCACTGTGCCTTTATCGGAATAAATCAAAACTTCTATAGTAATACACATGCACTGCGAATAGCAGATATTTTAACAACTTGTATATACAAGTGGAGGAAATTTTTAACTAAATTCGAATAATGAAAGTGGATAAAGTCAGGGTTTTGAAGATTTATGAACAATTGTTTCTCCTAAGGAGCTATGAAGAAAAAATCTATTTTCTCTTTCTGGAAGGCGTGATGCCCGGAACAATACATCAGTCCCAGGGACAGGAAGCCAGCGCGGTAGGCATGTTGTTCGATTTGAGAAAGGAAGATTATATTACTTCTACCCACAGACCTGCCGGACATTGCCTTGCAAAAGGTGTCAGCCTGGAATCAATGATGTGTGAAATGTTTGCCAAAGCAAATGGATGTTGTAAAGGCAAGGGGGGTGCCATGCACACGGGGGATATTTCCGTGGGAGCACTTCCTGCGATTGCAATAACAGCAGGTGGAATGCCGGTGGCAGTAGGGGTAGGGCTTTCTTGCAAGATGAGAAAAACGGACAACGTAGTAGTATGCTTCTTTGGTGACGGGGCAAGCAACGAGGGTGCATTTCATGAATCGATGAACGCGGCCGCCATCTGGAACCTTCCCGTGATCTTTGCCTGTGAGAACAACTTATACGGCGCATCGACCCATATTAATCAAGTTGTTAAAATAAAGGACCTCGCAGAAAGAGGAGCCGCTTATGGTATACCTTCCGAAATTGTAGATGGGAATGATGTATTCGCTGTTAATGAAGCTGCAAGCCGTGCGATAGAACATGCACGCAAGGGTTTGGGTCCAACCTTCCTCGAATTAAAAACCTACCGCCGGTGCGGTCATTCAAGGAACGATTCCTGTGGTTACAGGGATAAGGCAGAGGAGAAAGAGTGGTATGATAAGGATCCGGTAAAAAGGTGTAAGACTTATATAATCGAAAACAAACTAGCATCTGAGGAAGAGATCAGTGTAATAGAAAAAAAAGTTCTGCAAAGAATAGAAAGTGCAGTAGAGTTTGCGAAAAATAGTCCTGATCCGAAACCTGAGGATGCATTGAAGCATCTTTATTACTAACAACTTAATTTATTTGAGGGAAATTCATATGGCAAAAATGTCTATCGCGGAAGCGTTAAGAACAGCAATACAAGAAGAAATGAGGAGGGATGAAAGGGTGTTCTGTCTCGGGGAGGATATTGATATCGAGGGTGGTTTCGGCGGGGCTTTCACGGTAACTTTAGGATTGTCTAAAGAGTTTGGACATGAAAGAATTCTCGATACTCCCATTTCTGAGATCATGATAGCAGGGGCTGCAGTGGGAGCTGCTATGACTGGAATGATCCCGATTGCAGATGTGCAATATGGAGATTTTCTTTTTTGTATGATGGATCAGCTTGCTGATAACGCAGCCAAAATGACCTATATGTCTGGAGGAACTGTTAAGGTTCCAATGGTGATGAGAGCTCCTGTCGGAGCAACTAACAGGGGAGCACAACACGCCCAAAGCCTGGAGGGTTATTTTACTCATATACCGGGACTCAAAATAATTTGTCCGTCAACGGCATATGATGCAAAAGGACTTTTAAAGACGGCCATTCGTGACCAAAACCCTGTAATTGTTTTCGAACATAAACTCTTATACGGGAGCAAGGGTAATCGTGCAGAGAAATCAGCACTAAGCCCGGTAGGAGAAGTTCCTGAAGAAGAATACCTGATTCCCTTTGGGCAGGGTGTAATTAGACGCGAGGGAAAGGACATCACTATTGTGGCCACTTTGCTTATGGTTTATCGATCTATGGAAGCTGCGGCTATACTTGAAAAGGAGGGGATAAGCGTGGAGGTAATTGATCCCAGAACACTGGTTCCATTCGATTATGAAATGGTAATTAATTCGCTGAAAAAAACTTCACGACTTATGATTGTTGAAGAAGATACCAAACGAAATGGTTGGGGTGCAGAGGTTGCGGCTCAGATTGCTGAAGATGCCCTTTATTATCTCGATGCACCGATAAAAAGAGTCGCGTCCCATGATGTACCCATGCCTTTCGCTCCGGTAATGGAAAATTTTGTCGTGCCCTCGGTAGACCGGATTGTTGAAGAAGCAAGGAAGTTAGTAAAAGTCCATTTTTAAAAATTGGAACCATGCCATTAGTACCGATGCGGAATCTCATGAGTCATGCCCGTGCTAACAGGTATGCCGTAGGGTATTTTGAAGCGTGGAATATGGAATCGCTTCTTGCTGTAGTTGATGCGGCTGAACAAACAAATTCCCCGGTAATAATAGGTTTTGGTGGCCAGTTCGTTGGAAGCAAGAAAAGAAAAGTAAAAGAGAATATTTATCATTACGGTTATCTCGGGAAAACTACTGCACAGCATAGCAAAGTACCTGTTGCGCTTTTGCTCAACGAAGCGCATGAAGTTTCGCTGCTGATGAATGGATTACAGGCTGGCTTCAACGCAATTATGTTGGAAGGCAACGGAATGCCTGCTGAGGAGTTCATTGAGGTTAATAAATACCTCGTTCGAACTGCCCATTATTTCGGAGCTGATGTTGAAGCTGAGGTGGGAAAGTTGCCGGATTCCGATATTTCAAACAATACTATAAACGGAGGCAAAAAAACAGATGTCGATGAAGCCATTTACTTTGTTAAGGAAACTTCAATTGATGCTCTGGCAGTTGCAGTGGGAAACGTTCACCTATTGGAAAATAAAAAGGTAGCGCTTGACTTTGACCTTATTACAACATTGAGAAAAAAGATCCAGGTCCCCCTTGTGCTCCACGGAGGAACAGGCATCGCTTCCCACGATCTGGAAGAAGCGATAAGGCTCGGAGTGTGTAAAGTGAATGTAGGAACTGTTTTGAAAAGAGCATACCTCGATTACATTCAATCATATCTGAACGATCATAATATTGAAAAAATGGATCCCCATAACGTAATAGGAAGGGGTGGTGAAGAAGACATGTTATGCGGTGCAAGACAGGCAGTAACCGATGTTATCGTAGGATTTATGAAAGTTTTGGGATGCGAAAATAAAGCTAAATTAATATAAGGCGACCGCGATGTTAAATAGGATATTAATGCCATCCGGAGGACAGACAACCGACGAACTCGTTATTCTTCAGTGGGAGAAAAAAGTCGGCGACCTTGTAAAGCGCGGAGACATCTTGTTTGAAATTGAAACCGACAAAGCGAATCTGACGGTAGAGAGCTACGCGGAAGGAACTCTTCTTGAAATCAGGTATGGCGATGGCGCTCATGTAAAAGTGGGTGAAACCGTAGCTTATATTGGAGCACCAACGGATAAGGTGCCTTCAGAAGATGAGTATGAAGCCGCAACAGAAGAAAAACCATCCATTCAGGAAGCGTTGTCAGCAGAAACGAATTCAGTTGAAAGAAACCCAACGTTATTAAAAGAAACCACAAGAATTTTTGCTTCTCCGCTTGCTAAAATGCAGGCGAGGGTCGAAAATATTAATCTTGGCGACGTTGCCAGTTTTATTTCGAAGAACCTGATCAAAAAAGATGACGTATCAAAATACCTGACACATTTAAGAAATGGAGGTAGCCCGGAGACTGGAGATTCTTATTTTATTGATGTGACCTCTATGAGAAAGGCCATCGCAAGAAAGATGAAGGAAAGCGTATTGGTTTCTCCTCATTATATTATTTCTGTTGATATTGACATGACCGGGATCGTTAAATTAAGACAAAAGTTGAACGATGGCATTTCCGGGGCCCATGTTAAAATATCGTACAGCGATTTCATCATGAAGGCCGTGGCAAAAGCTATCGCGTGGCACCCTCTTATTAATTCTACGTTTCAGGAAGACAGGATTAAAGTACACAAAAATGTGAATTTTGGATTTGCTATGGCAGTAGAATCCGGGATCGTAGCGCCCGTAATAAAGAATGTAAACAATAGATCACTTAGCGAAATTGCCCGGGCAGTTGCCGATAGCATTGAAAAAGTCAGAACCGGCAAGATCAATGAGTCAGATGTTTCCGGCGGAACGATCACCTTATCCAATCTCGGAATGTATGGAATGAAGGAATTCACGGCAATTATCAATCAGCCTGAAAGTTGCATTCTGGCTTTGGGGGCGATCATAGAAAAGCCTGTTTCGATTAACAGGAAAGTAGAAGTCAGAGACATTATGAACATCACCGCGTCATTCGATCATCGTGTAATTGATGGGGCCGTGGGCGCGGCTTTTCTTCAGGAAGTCAAAAAAACTCTAGAAGACCCTCACACGTTAGTCCATTGATTTTAAACAAAATGGAATTGTGCAAATAATCAATGCTGCCGGTATGGCACAAAGACACCGTGTGCCGAAGGAGTTCGGTGTGCAGGTCAAAGAAATGCATGTGGATTTAAGTGAAAAATAATCAAAAATAATACGCGAATGGCAGACATAGTTTGCGTAGGAATTCTTTGTGTTGATGCTTTAGGTAAACCAGTGGATAGTCTGCCGGAAAAAGGAAAACTAAAGATTGTTGATAATATTTCACTTCAAATTGGCGGATGCGCTGCGAACGTTTCCATTTCCGTTGCCAAAATTGGTCTGCCAGTTTCTGTTATTGGTAGAATAGGAAATGATAAGTTGGGATTAATTTTACTCGATACGCTGAAAACTGAGAAGGTTGAAGTGAAAGGATTGAAAGTAGATCCTGCAGTTTCAACCTCTGCTTCTCTGGTGATGATCTCCAATGACAGTGAACGGTCAATTGTTCATTCCATGGGCGCCAACCAGTATTTCTGTTTTGAAGACGTTGACCTCGACATTATCCGGAATTCCCGGATATTATTGATAGCGGGCACCTTTCTCATGCCGGGTTTTGATGGGCATGGAACTGAGAAATTATTAAAGTTTGCATCCGGGAACCGCGTACTGTGCTGCATGGATACCGCCTGGGATCCGAAAGGTGAGTGGATGAATAAAATCGAGATCTGTCTTCCCTATCTTGATTGGTTCATGCCCAGCTACGAAGAGGCCTGTAAGTTGAGCGACAAAACTGATCTGACAGAAATTGCGGAGCTCTTTTTCTCAAAGGGAGTAAAAAATGTAGTGATAAAGATGGACAAGCAGGGATGTTTTGTAAAGCCGCAGAATGAGAATGGTTTCTTAGTTCCGGCCTATAATCGGATTGACGTTAAAGATTCCTCCGGCGCTGGCGATTCGTTTTGCGCCGGTTTTATTGTGGGTCTTTATAACAAATGGGACGTAACAAAATGTGCTATGTTCGCCAATGCAGTTGGGGCACATTGCGTTATGGAAATCGGCACCACGAAAGGAATTAAGAGGATGGAGCAGATCCTGGCATTTATGAAGGATCATTGAAGCAGGGAATCCTGCTGATATTAAAGCCTGCCAGTTATCCCGAAAACATTTCTGATCCGCAATCTGAAATCTCCTTAATGTAAGAATTCCAGCAAAGCAAGTACGGGGTGATTACCCGGAAATCACAAAAAATACTTTGTAGCGATATTACCTTCTTTGTGTTGATTGCATCTTTGTGGTTAAGTATTTAATAATGCCTATTTTTGGCGGCATACATGCAAAAGCCTCCGTTGCACATGAGAAAGAAAAAGACGATGCCCTTATATAAAAAACTGATCGACGATCTGCGAAAGATGATAGATGAGGGTACTTATAAAAAAGGAGAATTGCTTCCTTCTGAAAATGATCTTTGCAGAACATACCACACCACCAGGCCAACAGTCAGACAGGCTCTTTCAGGATTGACCAACTTAGGATACATTATAAGACAGAAGGGCAAGGGGAGTATCGTTTCGGAAACC
This sequence comes from Cyclobacteriaceae bacterium, assembly GCA_040902445.1. Lineage (GTDB taxonomy): Bacteria > Bacteroidota > Bacteroidia > Cytophagales > Cyclobacteriaceae > Chryseosolibacter. The sequence goes on from JBBDXJ010000245.1 coordinate 9,900, forward strand.
AAAAGAGGACTCGGCATATTGTCAGTAAGCGGGGTGACTGCTGGTGTAGGGGATCAGAATTTAAAGACTCTGATTCTCAAAAAACCAACCAAACAGCCCTGGCCCCTGGTTCTTTTACCAGAGGTAACCGACGAAGAAAAGAAAGCAGGATGTATCTATTTCACAAGAGTAAGATACATCAACAATGTTCCGGTGCTTTATGAAGAGACTTTCATTACAGACCTTCACCTGCCGCGTTTTACAAGCAGGAATCTCGAAGACAGGTCGTTCCTCAAAATACTGAATGAACAGTATCAGATCGAAGTGGTCGGCGGTGAACAAAAGATATGGGCGATCAATACAGGTAAGACGATCAGTAAAATCCTTAAGCTGCGGGTAGATAGCCCTATCGTCCACATGAAAAGGAAACTTAAAACGAATACCAGAGATCTCAACATTTATTCCTGGTTATTTTGTAATACAGAAAATCATTTCCTCCACGACCTGTTTTAAAAAACCGCTTTCTATAGAGATTGTTGATTGACCGGACAAGAATTTTCCCTTGGGTCAGAGGATCGGAATTTAACCTTATATATCTTGTATATACAAGTTAAAAAAACATATCTTTGAAACGTTCCAAAAAAAGATTTATGCCGTTAGACAATAAAGCGCTCATTTCTTCCCGGGTCCATACTTCGCGCCTGCTTGGTCAAAATAAATCGCTGGTTCTCCATGGCGGCGGAAACACTTCAGTAAAAATTACAGAAAAAAATATTGTGGGGGAAGAGGAGGAAATACTTTATGTAAAAGGAAGCGGTTGGGACCTGGAGACGATCAATGCTGAAGGTTTTTCTCCGGTACGCCTGGAACATCTTAAAGCCTTGGCTGAATTGCCGGCATTGTCAGATTCTGTAATGGTGAATGAGCTAATAACTCATTTGACCCGGAGTTCTGCGCCGGTACCCTCCGTTGAAGCGATATTGCATGCTATTATACCCTACAAGTATGTGGATCACACGCATGCAGACGCAGTGGTGGCAATTACAAATTCCGTTGATGGTGAGAACATTATAAGGAAGATTTATGGCGGCCGGATTCTGGTTGTTCCTTATATTATGCCAGGATTTGACCTTTCGCGTCTGTGTGCTTTAATCATCAAAGAACACCTCACTGACGACATGATCGGAATGGTATTGTTAAAGCACGGAATTTTTTCTTTTGGCAACACGGCAGAGGAGTCATACAATAGGATGATCGAACTCGTGGGCCAGGCCGAAGATTTTATTTCTAAGAATACTAAAAAGCATCCGGCCGGCAATGAAATGCCTGGAAAGAAAAACGTCAGTTTAGAGCTTGCACAGTTAAGGTTGTCAATTTCAAAGGTTGCGGGATTTCCTGTCATCATGAAAAGTTTCCGGGATGAAAAAAGTATTGGATTCAGCAATCACCCTGACGTAAATGTGATTTCGCGACAGGGGCCCGCCACACCTGATCATGTGATCCGTACCAAACGTCTGCCTATGGTGGGCAGAGATGTCAAGGAATATATTGAAGAATACAAAAGATACTTCAATGAAAATGAACCTTTGGCAAAGGATAGAAAAACGATGCTGGATCCTGCGCCACGTGTTATTCTTGACCCGGAATTAGGGCTATGCACAATTGGTAAAACACCCAGGGATGCGCAGATTGTAGCGGACATTTATTCCCACACGATAGACATTATTCTGTGGTCAACGCAATTGGGTGGTTACCGCGCATTGCCTGCAAAAGATATTTTTGACGTGGAATATTGGGAACTTGAACAGTCAAAGATACTTAAAGCAGGTAAGCTTCCTGTTTTTGCCGGCGAAGTTGCGTTGGTAACAGGAGCGGCATCGGGCATTGGAAAAGCATGCCTGCAATCTTTCCTTAAAAGAGGTTCAGCCGTGGTTGGACTCGATGTGAATCCTTCGATCAAAAATCTTTTTCAAAGCGAGGCGTTCTTAGGCTTACAGTGCGATGTAACCTCTGAACAGCAGATAAAGGAAGCAATAGATAAAACCATTCACACTTTCGGAGGGCTGGACATGTTGGTACTCAACGCTGGTATTTTTCCGAAAAGTAGTCTATTTGATTCCATTCCATTGAATGATTGTAAAACGGTTATGCAGATAAACCTCGATGCAAATCTGGTGTTGATGCGGGAAGCCTACTCATATTTAAGATCTGCGCCAAATGGCGGCCGGGTGGTCATCATAGGCTCCAAAAACGTGTCCGCACCCGGGCCCGGCGCTGCAGCATATTCTGCATCCAAAGCGGCACTGAATCAACTTGCGAGAGTAGCTGCCCTGGAATGGGGCCGGGACAATATCCGGGTAAATTCGATCCACCCAAATGCAGTCTTTGATACTGGCATCTGGTCAGAGGAAGTGCTGGCAACACGCGCCGCAAATTATGGACTCTCCGTTGAAGATTATAAGAAAAATAACGTTCTCCAAACCACCATTACGAGTAATGATGTGAGTGAGTTGGCAATAGAATTATGCGGGCCGTTGTTTTCAAAAACGACAGGCGCTCAGATACCGGTGGACGGTGGCAATGAAAGAGTTATTTGACACAGAGTAAAGGGACTTCCGGTAAGGAAACCGCATTATTGAACCCTTTAACATATGCAACGGCTCGCCACAGCTTTCTGCTGACTTTGAATTCTAGCTTGATATATTCTAGTTGTGGTGAATAAGACTAACCTTGTAAATCGATCTTTAATGAATTTACATTACAGAATTCTCCCTTTCTTGTTGTTGTGGTGCCTGGAACTGCGGGGACAGGAACAACAATCTAACCTGGAATATGTAGATCCGACCATTGGAACTGTTGGAATTATACTTGCCCCTGCGCCGCCTACAGTTCATTTACCTAACAGTATGCTAAGGGTTGTACCAGCGCGCAAAGATCAACTCGATGATCAGATCAGTCATTTTCCCTTAACTGTAACCTCTCATCGTATTTCATCCGTATTTGCAGTGATGGCAATCAGTGGAAAAGATGATGAATCCGTCTGGAATCGGAAACTGGAATATGCCGGTGAAACGATCACTCCTTATTATTATTCAACAACCTTTGAAGATACTGGCGACAGCATAGAATTTACTCCGGCAGCGAAAAGCGGATATTTTCGTTTCCATTTTTCAGGCAATGCTAATAAACATTTTTTGAGAGTGGGCCTTAGCCGCGACAGCGGCTCTGTGTCCGTGAATGGAAAAAGAACTATTTCAGGTACAGAATTTTTCTCTGGCATGCGCGCATTTTTCTATGCTGAACTTGACACAGATATTTCTTCGGTTGCATACCGGCATTCAACCAGGCAAAAACAGCTTTTGGCTTTTTTCGGGAACAGTCCAAAGAGTGTTTCATTCAGGTATGGTATATCGTTTATCAGCATCGAGCAGGCAAAGCAAAATCTCTTAAACGAAATTCCGCAATGGGATTTCCAAAAACTCAAAAATGATGCATACAAAAAATGGGACCAGGTCATGTCTCAGATAAATGTTAAAGGCGGATCCAATGCTCACAAAAGAATTTTTTACTCGGCACTCTACCGGTGTTATGAAAGGATGGTGGATATTAATGAGTACGGAAAATACTATTCAGCTTACGATCAAAGAATACACGAATCTTCTGAACCATTTTTTGTCGATAGCTGGATCTATGATTTCAGTATCGCGCTGGGTCCCCTGCAAATGATCCTGAATCCTGAAATGGAGGTCGACAAAATAAAATCTTACATAAAAATGTACGAACAGGGTGGCTGGATGCCTTCCTTCGCATTAATTGATGGTGACTGGCCTGCAATGACGGGCAATTACACCGCCGTATGGATGGCTGATGCCTGGTTTAAAGGATTAACAAATTTTGATGTTAAAAAAGCTTATGAAGGATTAAAGAAGAATTCTCTTGAGGCGACTGTGTTACCCTGGCGGAATGGTCCGGGAAATTCATCCCTGGATATTTTTTATAACAAGCATGGGTATATTCCTGGTTTGTATCCTGGAGAAAAAGAGACGGTGAATGAGGTGAGTGATGCATGGGAAAAAAGACAATCTGTATCAGTCACCCTGGAGAGTAGCTACAGTGACTGGTGTATCGCACAGCTGGCCGAGCCAAGCGGAAACCTGAAAGATAAAACCCTCTTTTTAAAAAGAGCGTTCAATTATCGCAACGTTTTCCGTGCTGATAAAGGATTCATGTGGCCAAAAGATTCCGTGGGAAAGTGGATCGAACCTTTTAACCCCAAGTCTGCCGGCCGGGAATATTTTACTGAAAACAATGCTTACACCTTCAACTGGCACGTAAAACATGATCTGAATGGACTCTTTAAACTTATGGGCGGAAGAGAGGCGTCAATCGATAAGCTCGATCAATTGTTCAGGGAAGATCTGGGCCAGCCAAAATTCCGGTTCTGGATTACACAACCAGATGCATCGGGACTGGTGGGTCAATTTCCAATGGGAAATGAAACAAGTTTTTTTATTCCCTATCTATATAATTATTTGGGCGCACCCTGGCGAACGCAAAAACGAATCCGGTTTCTTCTCGATACCTGGTTCACCGACAATTATTTTGGATATCCCGGCGATGAAGATGGTGGAGGAATGGCCTCTTTCGTAGTTCTTTCTATGATGGGATTCTTTCCTGTTACTCCGGGAATTCCGGTATACAACATTGGTAGCCCGGTATTTGAAGAAATTTCGATCAGACTCCCTAACAACAAGAAGTTTACTATCGAGGCGAAAAATAATTCGGATTCCAATAAATACATACAGCGTTCTTTACTTAATGGCAATCCCTTGAATAGACCGTGGTTTAAACATGATGAACTGATGCACGGTGGAACCTTGTCTTTCATAATGGGAAGCAAACCCAATAAAGCATGGGGTAATAAAGAAAGTGATTCGCCTCCTTCAAGTATGTATTTCCAGCCAGCAAATGATTAGAAAAGGCTGTTAAAAACGAAAAATAATTTCATATGAAAAATATCTTTTGGATTTTTCTGGTGACAAGTCCAATAATAATATCTGCGCAGACATTTGATAAAATTACAGACCCTGAGGAATATGCAAATCCTTTAATGGGTACAGATTCGAAGCCAGATCTTTCCAATGGAAATACCTATCCTGCAATTGCTTTGCCCTGGGGGCTCAATTTCTGGACTCCGCAAACCGGAAAGTCAGGTGATGGCTTTATTTACGAATATGATGCGGATCGCATACGCGGATTTAAACAAACACATCAGGCAAGTAACTGGATAGGGGATTATGGGCAGTTTGCGATCATGCCCGTTACAGGCTCCATTAAATTTAATGAAGATAAAAGAGCGAGCTGGTTTTCACATAAAACAGAAATTAGCAAACCTTATTACTACAGTGTTTATTTAGCAGAACATAATGTAGTCACTGAAATTGCACCTACCGAGAGAGCCGCTGTGTTCCGTATCACTTACCAGGGCGCGGACAGTGCGTACATCGTGATCGATGCTCTCGATAAAGGATCTTACGTGAAAATCATTCCGGAAGAAAATAAGATCATCGGCTATTCCACCAAAAACAGTAAGAGTGTCCCTGAAAATTTTCGGAATTATTTTGTATTGTATTTCTCTGAACCGTTTTCGTCACTCGCTACGTTCAATGGAAATGACTTTAATCAACATGATAAGGAGGAACAAGCTGACCATTGCGGCGCCGTAGTGGGTTTTAAACCTCTAGCCGGACAGGTTGTTGAACTACGTGTTGCCTCTTCATTTATGAGTCATGAACAGGCAGAGATTAACTTAAAAGAAATAGGGAATGATGATTTTCAAAAGGTAAAACAAAAAGCGAAGGATGCCTGGAAGAACGAACTCAGCCGAATAAAAATCGAAGGAGGTACGGTTGATCAGGCGCGCGTTTTTTACACATGCCTTTACAGGTCATTGCTCTTTCCCAGAAAGTTTTACGAACTGGACAAGAATAAAAAAGTGATGCATTATAGTCCCTATAATGGGAAAGTGGTCCCTGGGTACATGTTTACAGACAATGGTTTTTTCGATACGTTCCGGGCGTTATTTCCTTTTTTCAACTTAATGTATCCCCAACACAATGCCCATATCATGGAGGGCCTGGTTAACGCTTACAATGAAAGCGGATGGTTGCCCGAATGGGCCAGCCCGGGCCATCACGCTAATGTTACATTCGGGGCTTATTCGGCATCCATTATTGCCGATGCGTATTTAAAAGGGATAAGGGGCTATGATATTAATAAGTTATATGAAGCTATACTGAAGAACACTCAAAACGAACCTCCAAAAGAGATCAGGTCAGTGGGTCGTTTGGGCGTACATTATTATAATGAATTGGGGTATGTACCCTACGATGTGAATGTAAAGGAAAATACTTCAAGGACCCTCGAATATGCGTATCTGGACTTTGCTATTTCCCGGTTGGCAAAAGCACTTGATCGGCCACAGCAAGAAGTTGAACTCTTTGAAGGACGCTCATTAAACTACAAAAAGCATTTTGATCCGGGGACAGGCCTAATGCGTGGAAAAAATAGAAATGGAGAATTTCAATCACCTTTTAATCCATTCAAATGGGGTGGCGCGTTCACCGAAGGCAATAGCTGGCATTATACATGGTCTGTGGTGAACGACGTCCAGGGCCTTATTGACCTTATGGGAGGCAAGGAAAAATTTGTTAAGAAACTTGATTCTGTTTTCATGCTTCCGCCAATTTATGACGAGAGCTATTACAAAATAGTGATCCATGAAATAAGGGAAATGCAGATCGTTAATATGGGTCAGTATGTTCATGGCAATCAACCCATGCAACACGTTGTTTACCTGTATAACTTTGCGGGAGCTCCATGGAAAACACAGTTTTGGATAAAGGAAATGACGGAGCGGTTATACACTCCGACGCCTGATGGTTATTGTGGTGACGAAGATACCGGTCAGACTTCTGCGTGGTATGTTTTTTCTGCCCTGGGCTTTTATCCGGTAACTCCGGGCACTGACCAATATGTGTTAGGTACACCGATGTTCAGGCGTGTTACCATTGAATTAGCCAATGGAAAACAAATAATAATTAACGCGGATAATAACAGCAATGAAAACAGGTATATTTCTAAATTGGAGGTCAATGGAATATCTTATACGAAAAATTGGCTTAGCCACCGGGAGTTGATGAAGGGCGCGACATTGAATTTTGTAATGTCGTCTGTTCCCGATAAAAAAAGAGGCATACAAAAAGAAGACCTTCCTTATTCCTATTCATTGGATAATGATAATCATCAAAAATAGAAACGCTTTTTATCTGAAAAAAGTATGTCTGCTAATAAGCCTAAAAAATATCTCGTCGTCATTACAGCTGTTGCATCAATTGGTGGGTTACTTTTCGGTTTCGATATCGCCGTTGTTTCAGGGGTGCTTCCCTTTGTTCAAAAACAATTTAATTTAACCGCAGTTGAGGAGGGATGGTTTGTATCTTCAGCGTTAATAGGTAGCATATTGGGTGTGGCAATTTCGGGGGAATTGAGTGACCGGTTTGGCAGAAAAATATTGCTTGTCGTGTCTTCCTTGCTTTTTTTCATTTCTGCTCTCGGATGTACGCTTCTGCCTACCACATTTTGGATCATTGCGTTCCGTATGTTAGGGGGAGTGGGTATTGGCATTGCATCAATAATTGTTCCATTGTACATATCTGAAATTGCGCCTGCTGCTATAAGAGGTCGTCTCGTAACATTTTATCAGCTTGCCGTCACCATCGGGATCTTGTTGGCCTACCTTTCGAATAGTATGCTGCTGAATATTTCCCCTGACCAGGCAGGGTCAGGTTTGAACGGGTTATTAAGTTTCTTGTTTGTAGAAGAAGTATGGCGTGGAATGTTCAGTGTTTTATTACTTCCTTCTCTTTTATTTCTTACAGGTTTGACCTTAGTGCCCGAGAGTCCCCGGTGGCTAATCCAAAAGCAGCGTACTGCCGAAGCAATAAATATTATAACAAAAATTACCGGGAATAGATATCAGGCCGAGCTTGAAGTAAGGGAAATTGTTTCTGAATCGGAAGTAGAGGTCGGATCCTACAATGAACTTTTGAGCCCTGCATTGCGAAAAGCCCTGTTACTCGGCATCTTACTGCCTTTTCTTTCTCAGTTCAGTGGCATCAACGCAATCATATATTATGGGCCTACCATTCTGCATAGTGCAGGTGTTACCATAAGCAACAGTTTTATTAGCCAGATAATATTTGGATTCGCCATAGTGGTCTTTACGTTTATCGCAATATGGAAAGTGGATCATATCGGACGTCGGCGATTATACCTTATAGGTACGGCAGGTGCAGCTGTCAGTTTATTGCTCACCGGCATTTGCTTTTATTTTCAGTTTACTTCGTCAGTGTGGCTGATAGTTTGTGTATTGCTTTTTCTTGCAAGCTTTGCTTTTTCTATCGGTCCATTAAAATTCGTAGTCGCCTCAGAGATATTTCCTAATAAAATAAGAGGTAGGGCCATGGCAATTAGTATTATGACGATGTGGATAGCAGACGCCATGGTTGGCCAGCTTACAATAAATAAGGCTTCGCGTGGCCTGAAAGGCCCAGCGTGAAGCTAGTGT
>JBBDXJ010000246.1:0-18487 GCA_040902445.1 Cyclobacteriaceae bacterium
CACCTGGAAACTTTTGGTCGCCGCCCGGAGGGGGTCTGGAATTTGGCGAGTCAGTGGATCAACGGCTTCAAAAAGAATTTTTGGAAGAAACAGGGCTGCGGATCTCCAAAGGTCGGTTTCTCTTCACATGCGAGTTCATACAAAAACCGCTGCATGCAATAGAACTCTTTTTTGAAGTTGAAATTTCCGGTGGCGTCCTTCAGAAGGGTGAGGATCCGGAACGGCCAATGATCGAAGATGTAAAGTTTATGTCGCCATTAGAAGTGGCCGACATTCCCCCGGCATTCCGACACGGGATTTTCGGACTGGTTCCCTCGTCTGAAGATTTAAAGACACTCAACGGATTTTTCACGATTTAAGCCCTTTCAGCGATAATGAAAGCCCATTAACTTTTAAAATACACCTTAAAATAATTATTATTGTAAGATATACATACACCCCAAACCAGCATTTCAATTGCAATCAGGAACGCTCAACTATAAGCTTATAAAGAAAATCAAAGATGAGCGTTTTGATGTAGAATTGATCAATCAATACCATTTGATGATCCATGTAGGATCCCGCGACATGCAGGTCGGCGTTGTGGATAGCGTGCAGAACAAATTGATCCTGCTCGAGGATTTTGTTTTTCCCTCCCTGTCTTCGCAGGAGGAATTGCTGGAAACACTGGAACAACTTTTCGATGACCATGGTTTATTAAAAGCGGCGTTTTGGAAAAGTGTTAAGGTCTCCATCAAAAATAACAAGTTCGTTCAGGTTCCCGAAGTACTCTTCGTTGAAGATTCCCAGGGAGAATACCTGCGCTTTAATGCGCATATGAACGCCGAAAAGGAGTATGTACAATCGGTGATCAACAAACAATCGAAGGCGGCCACCGTGTTTACTTTTCCAAAAGAACTGAAGGATTGGTTTATTAAATTGTACCCCAGTACCAATTTGATTTTCCTTCACCAGTCAGCGGTTCTCATCGAAGGCATAACCCATGTTTCCGAGCACCGCAAAGACAATCCCCTTTACATATTTGTCGACAGGTTCAAGCTTCACATTGTGTCAGCCAAAGCCGGAAAACTTATTTATTACAACCAGTTTGTGATCAAACAATTTTCTGAATACGTCAAGTACATTATGTTGGTGATGAAGACGCTCAACCTCAGTCAGGAATCCAGCCAGATTGTTTTGTGGGGATACATCGGAAAAAATTCACCTCATTACAACGAGTTTTACAAGTACATCAACAACGTGGTGTTCGGATATCGTCCGAAGTATTTAAAATTCGGATACATGTTTGATGAAGTGCAGGATCACCATTTCTTTGACCTGTACAGTATGCATCTGGTTGGGAATTGGGGATTGGGAATTAGGGATTAGGGATTGGGTGAGGGTCGTGTTAGTTAGAGATTGGATGAAATTATTAGATACGTATTTCGTCTGGTTGTTAGTTGTTGGTTATTGATCTTTGATAAATACAAAAATAGACTTGGGCAGGCAGTGCTTGCATGGCCATTGTCTTTGTGAAACATCAGTCATTCATGAATTTGTCATTTGATTCCCATGTCGGTAAAAAAAATTGCCTTATTCCCCGGGTCATTTGATCCATTTACGAGAGGTCATGAAGACATTGTCTTGCGCGGCCTGCGGATCTTTGATGAGATCGTTATATCCATTGGCTACAACCGCGAAAAAAGCGCTCGGTATTTTCCCATTGAGCGCATGATCAGGTACATTGAAAAGACGTTCGAAAAATATCCGGCAATCAAGGTAGTAACTTATGCGGAGCTGACGGCCGAATTCGCCCGTAAGAACGGCGCGAATTATCTTTTGCGCGGTATCCGGAACACCACTGACTTTGAATATGAGAACAGCATTTCGCAGATCAATCGCCAACTATATAGCGAACTCGAGTCGGTTTTTCTGATCACCTCACCCCAGTTTGCCTGGATCAGTTCTTCCATCATCCGCGAGGTTCACGGGTATGGCGGAGATGTCTCGGAATTTATTCCATATAAATTATGATCGGCAGTTATTGGGGAGATTTTAATTCGTACTTCTGATAATACTGTTCAAACACGTAGCTGATGGACTTATACGAGTGTTCCAGGGCGTGATACACTTCCTTCCGGTTCATCCAGCGCAATTCCTCAATATCTTCTTCAATCGCCGGTTTCATCTTCGTGTCATCCACGCTATCCATCAGATACCATCTTGTCTTTTTCAGCATGGCGTTTCTATTCATGGTATAGGTGTGCCACGTTGTGCAGATCTTTGAACCAATTTTTACGATAATGTTGCATTCTTCGGCTACCTCGCGAACAGCAGTGTGCTTATTTTTTTCATTCTTCTCCCTTTTACCTTTGGGCAGGTCCCATTTCTTCACGCGGTACATCATGAGAAATTTTTCTTTCTTACGAATTAATCCGCCCGCAGCTTTTACAATCTTAAATTTGTTTCTCAAATATTTTTTTACCGATATTATTTCTGCTGTGGAAACAATTACCGAAAGAATATTGGTCGGGACGTGGCTATTGAGAAAACGGAGAAGAGAATCAAAGTCCTGCTCATTTACATTTTTGATCCAAACATGATTGATCAGTTTTGCTTGCGTAATAGGTTCGGCCGCTGCGTCCAGGATACGGTTATAATGCCCCGCATCCGGCAAGACATTTGCCTTCAGAATTTTAACAGGAATGTCGTTAATGAATAGGATCATCAATAGAAGCCATTTACCCGGATCGCAAAAGAGCAAATAATTTGCAAGCTGGCAAGCACTTTGAAAATATTTTTAGGCCGCAATTGATTTTTTCTTTTATCCACCCAATTTTAATCAATTGTATTAAAGTTCTATTTTTGGAGATGCCAATAATCAAAGTACTGGAAGAGACAGCGGGCCCTATCGCCGAAATGCTCCTGAAGATTCAGGCAATCAAACTCAACACAGGAAAACCCTTTACATGGAGCTCCGGCTGGAAATCTCCGATCTATTGCGACAATCGATTGTCCTTGTCCTATCCTGAGGTGAGGACAGCAATCAAGCAGGGCCTGGTGAATGCCATCAGGGAGAACTTTTTCGCGGCTGAGTCCGTCGCGGGCGTAGCGACCGCAGGTATTGCGCACGGGGCAATGGTTGCCGATGAACTGGACCTTCCATTTTTGTATGTCAGAACAAAACCGAAGGACCATGGAATGGAAAACCTTATAGAAGGCAAAATCGTCAAAAACCAGAAAGTGGTTGTGATTGAAGACCTTGTATCTACTGGGGGAAGTTCATTGAAAGCTGTGCATGCACTACGCGCGGCAGGTTTTAAGGTTTTGGGGATGGTTTCAGTTTTTAACTACGGCTTTGATGTGGCGGCGCGCAATTTTTCCGACGCTGATGTTTCACTGGTGTCCCTCAGTGACTACGGCCACCTGCTCACTCAGGCCCTGCGGGAAAAATATGTGGCCGAGGATCAGCTCATTTCCTTAAAAGCCTGGAGGGTTGACCCTGTCAACTGGAAAAGATAAGAGAGTACCACGCGAACATCCTGGTTTGGAAGGCTTCTTTGCATTTAATACATTTACGAAACTTACCGTTTCCCAATGCAAGATATTCCCAAGAAAGTAACCGAAATATTGGTAGAAAAACTCGGTATCGCACAATCAGAAATTACACCCGACGCGAATTTTGTTAAGGACCTGGGAATCGACTCACTCGATTACGCTGAAATTGTGATGGAATTTGAACAGACTTTCGATATTCGCATTCCGGATGATGATGCTGAAAAACTGCAAACCTTTGGCCAGGCCGTAAGTTATATCCAGGATAAATTGAAATAACCTATCCTTTCTCTTCCGATTCAAAATAATTGCAGATCCGAATCGCGGTTTTTGATACACCTTTTATAAAAGACCTCGATGATCCTTTTTCAGGAAACGCCGACAGAGCCCAACCGTTATGGGTCCCGTCCCAAAACACTATGAATTTCTGGCCCCCTATCATTATCATGTCCATTTCATAAATCTCTTCATCCTGCTTGTCGTACAACCCGGTAAATTGTAACAGTATATGATTCTTTCTGAAGAGCTCGCCTTTGATACATTCTATGCTATTCAGCCGCATCAATAATCTGGTTTCCTGATTCCAGGCTTTGAAGAGAAGTTTCCGGGGAATGAACTGCATAATTAATAACTTTAAAGAATGGTTGTGGCCGGACTCAATCGGTTTGTTGAAAATTTAGTAACCTTGAATCGTGAGCAGCGAAGTTAAAAAGGTATTTTTTATTGTCAATAAATATTCAGGCAGCGGCTATAGGGAAGACGTGGAAGGACTGATCCTTTCATGCTGCAAAGAGAACAATATCGAAGGCACCATTGCGTATACTCATCGACCTGGCCACGCGACGACCCTGGCAGCAGAAGCCCTCTCCGCCGGTTTTCAGAAAGTTGTTGCCGTAGGGGGAGATGGTACAGTGAATGAAGTGGCGCAAGGCCTGTTGCATACTCATGTGGCAATGGGCATCATTCCGAAAGGTTCAGGAAACGGTCTTGCACGCCACCTCGGAATTCCTTTAAAAATAAACCTCGCCTTAAAGTGTCTTTTCACAAGCCAAAAGATCACCATGGATACTTTCCGGATCAATGGCAAACTGTCACTCAACGTTTCAGGAATCGGGTTTGATGGTCACATCGCGGACTTGTTCGGAGCGGACACGAAACGCGGCCTTCAGGGTTATACCAAACACATATTGAATGAGTTCATGAATTTTCCTGAATTCGACGCGCGCATCACATACGGAGAAATTCAAATAAAAAAAATGGCGTTCGTCATTGCCATCGCGAATTCATCACAATACGGAAACAACGCAAGAATTGCTCCCGCGGCCTCTATCTGTGACCAACTTTTGGATATCAGTATCCTGAAAAAAATTCCGCCCTACCGACTTGATTTTGTTTACTCGTTCTTTTCCGGCACCATCGATCAGTCAGCCTATTGCGAGACCCTTCAGGTCCGCGATGCAGAGATCCAACTCAATGGACCGATGGCCTTCCACGTCGACGGAGAACCTGCGGGAAAAGCGGAGCATTTTTTTATTGAGATCGTTCCCGCCTCCCTGAATATACTTGCACCCCTGGAGAGAAGTTGTAAGTTGTAAGTTCTGAGTTGTAAGTTCTGAGTTGTAAGTTCTAAGTTGTAAGTTGTAAGTTGTAACTACAAGTTTGCCGTGATGCCTCAGCCTTACACCTTCGGTATGGTGTACTGATTATGGTATTTGGCTGCAAGGAATTTATTCGCGTCTCCCTCCTTAAAGTTTCGCTTGCCTTCATCCCAATGAACGATCTGGCCTGTGCGGAATGAGATGTTTCCCATCTGACATACGTTTGCCACATGTGCGCCCGCCTGTATCGGACATGTCAGCGACTCGAGTTTTCTGCTCTTGACAGCTTCGATAAAATTAACGGTGTGCGCATCGAGCCCGGAACCCGTGTTTGGCTGGAAGGGAACGGCTTCCATTCGCTTCTCATCGGCTATAACTTCCCAGCCACTCCTGTCAAGTACGAGCGTACCATTGTTGCCAATGTATGCGATGCCGTGATCCCGTCCATAATTTCCGTTACTGATGCCCTGCGCGTGTTCCCAAAGCATCGTAAAGTTTCCGAAATCGTAAACGGCCGCCAGGGTATCCGGTGTCTCATTACCACCCTGGGGATAGGCGTATTTTCCACCGGAAGCATACACTGACTTTGGAAGTGGCGCATTCATTCCCAACAACACATAATCCACCAGGTGCACTCCCCAGTCTGTCATTAACCCGCCAGCGTAATCCCAGAACCAACGGAAATTGAAATGGAAACGGTTCTCATTAAAAGGACGCTTCTGCGCAGGGCCAAGCCACATATCGTAATTTACTCCCGGAGGCACGGGTGAATCCGGTTTTGCAGGAATATCTTTCATCCAGCCCATATATGCCCAGGCTTTTACCGTTCTGATCTGACCGATCTTACCGGTTTTTAAAAAATTCAGGGCATCAATAAAATGCGGCATGCTTCTTTGCCATTGGCCGCACTGCACAGCGCGTTTATGTTTCTTTTGCGCCTCTATCATAGTTGCGCATTCTGCAATTGAATTACCAACGGGTTTTTCTACGTAAACATCTTTTCCGGCTGCACAGGCCTCCACCATTTGGAGACAATGCCAGTGGTCGGGAGTACCAATGATCACTGCATCGATATCTTTGTTGTCCAGCAGTTTGCGGTAATCGGTGTAAGTCTGAAGTTTGATATTGGCCTCTTTTACTTCAGTCACCCGTCTGCTGATGACGTTTTCATCCACATCACAAACGGCCATCAGATTAACTTCCGGAATTTTCATGAAGGATATTGCATCTGACCACCCCATGCCATTGGCGCCAATGACACCCACATTGATCCGGTCATTTTGCGACACCCGGCGTTTATTTTTTGCTATTGTTTCCCACGGCAATGCGCTTAATATGCCGGCGCCAGCAATGGTCTGGCCTGTGGTGTGCAGAAACTTCCGTCTTGAATATTCCATATACTTACAAGGTTTGTTCAACCTCTAAAGTAACGAATCATGGTGTAATTTGAAAAAAATTTTAATCACCGGGTATGGTCAGTGGTGAGACCCCACCAACGGCAAGCCATCGGCTTTGATAAGGCAATAACATGATTTGCGCCTTTTCGCCTCTTGCTGAAAAAACGCAATCAACGAAGCTTCAGCTCCGTAGGAGCTTCCTGTTTGTAGAAAAATGGACCATACAGGAAACGCGGCTCCGTTGGAGCCCCCTAAATCGATCTATGGAATCCTGAGCTGTGAGAAACCGGATCAACAATATAATTTCCTCGATCGGAAACTGCGCTATCGGATGGGCTTTTAACTGAATGCTTGCCGCATGAATGGGCATCACTACCTACTTTCAGGTGGCTCCTACGGAGCCCGGGGTTCGTATTCGCCGGTCCTTCTATAAACAGGATTACTCCTACGGAGTTGCAAAGTGAATGCAACCCAACCCAGCGAACGCAATCAACCAAGATTCTGTCGCTAACTCACCACTGACCACTCACAACTCACCAAGGCTTACGCACGGAAAGTGAGCAGCGCACAAACTAAGAGCCGTACACACACGACTCACGACCTTTTCAGCCATGACGCTGTCAGGTCGTTCAGCATCTTCACCTTTTGGGCAAAATCGCCTTTCATCCGTTCGCGAATAACCTGCATGTTCTTTAATAGCTCATTGGTATTTTCCGGAAGGGCTTCGTCAAGATATTCGCGGATCCGTTTGGCAATCGTAGGCGATTTTCCGTTCGTGGAGATGCCGATCTTGAGGTTTCCTTTTGTGACAACAGAACCGAGGTAAAAATCACACAGGCCGGGAGTGTCAGCGACATTTACCAGCAGTCGTTTTTTCCGCGCGAGGCTCCGGATCCGGCGATGCAAATCCTGATCATCGGTTGCGAGCATCACCAGATCTTTGCCTTGCAGGTCCCTTACGCGAAAACTCCTTTCAATTAACCGGATATGCGACTTACCTAAAGCTTGTGTTTTTATTTCTTCTTTTATGTGTGAGGCAACGACAGTGACTCTCGCGTGAGGACTGCTTTTTAACAAAGCATTTAGTTTTTCAAGTCCAACGTTTCCTCCGCCCACGATGAGTGTTTCGAGCTCTTCTAGTTTCAAAAATACTGGAAACAGATTGTTGCGCTCTTCCATAGACTTTAGCATACGCCCTGAAAGGCGCTACTCCACCTTTAAATAATTGGCAGCGATCCCGTTACTTACGTCGGCAAACTTTACAACATCACCGGCGATGATTATTCCCGGTGACCCCAGGTCTTCTTCCTTTACAAGATTTACAATAGTAGATACCGTACCCACTACATGTTTTTGTGTTGGCAGTGTTCCGTTTTGAATAACAGCTACAGGTGTTTCACCTTTTCCGTATTTTCGGAAGAGGGCCATGATCTCCGCTAATTTTTTAAGGCCCATTAAAATTATTACCGTTGCCGTTGACTGAGCTGCCAATGCCACATCACCCGATAAACCGCCCGTCATTGTGGTGCCGGTCACCACCCAGAAGCTTTCACTCACGCCTCTGGAAGTAAGCGGGATTGAAACGGCAGCGGGTACCGACAAAGCGCTGCTGATGCCGGGGATCACGCGGGTCGGAATTCCGTATCTGGCAGCGCATTCAATTTCTTCCGTGGCGCGGCCAAACACAAAGGGGTCACCACCCTTCAGGCGCACAACATGACCGTACAAGAAAGCCGTCTGCACTATCAATGAATTAATTTCTTCCTGGGAATGGGAATGCATTCCGGCTCTTTTGCCGACGGAAATCAGCGGTGTTCCAGAAGGGATGAGGGCGAGTATTTCTTTTGAAACAAGAGCGTCATATAAAACAATGTCAGCAGCCTCCAGCGCCTTAACTGCTTTCAGGGTTATCAGCTCAGGGTCTCCAGGGCCGGCACCAACCAGCGTAAGCGAAGGTTGTTTTTGAAAAGAGAAAATGGCATTATACATTGTTATGCAATCTGTTTTTCCGGATTTTTATATGCGTAAATATCCTTCAAAAATTTCCTGGCGTCATTCAGGTATTCCAGAGCGAAAGATTCGGTTGGCTCCCGTTTGCTCATGCGCAAAACAAAATCCTTAAAATCACCCATTCCCGAAATCAATCCCGTTTCCACAAAATGTTTTTGAAAATCATTCAGCGTCTGGATTTGTGTGCTGGGTTTCTGATCAACCGTCAGCAGCATTGCTTTCGCAGTATTGATGAAGACATTGTAACTGTGATGTATACTATCAGCGTACATTCTTTCATCCGCCGCCTGTTTTGCCCACGCTAATTTTTCTTCACTGTCATATAACAGCGTCGAAACAAGGTCGATGATAACCCCGGCGCATTCACCTACCGCGGTGTGCAACACAAAATTATTTTCCTGACCCCAGTCGATGTAATCACCGGGTACCACAAGGGATAAGTCAGCCAGCGGTTTCAGCAACGTGTAAAAAAAGTTGCGGCCAATGCGCTTAAAATAATCGTGATAGTACTCACCTTCCAGACCGTTGGCTTCATAATGGTCGAGCAACAGGCGCAAGGCATCCGGACCTTTTCGCGACGGTATCTTGAGGATCTTGTCAGAAATGATTCCATCTCCGCCCCTCAGTTTGGCGCCACCAAGCATCACCACCAGGGCGGGTATTACTTTGCCCTGTTTGTCTTTGATTGTGCTTCCGTGCAACCCGATGCTGGCCAACCCATGCTGACCGCACGAATTGGGGCATCCGCTGATCTTTATTTTGATGTCGTTATTATAAATGAGGTCCGGATACTCTTCTTTAATCACACGTTCCAGTACAACAGAGATCTGCGTGCTGTCAGAGATACCCAGGTTACAAGAGTCGGTTCCGGGGCAGGCTGTAATATCTCCTACGCTGTCGAAGCCCGGTTCGGCCAGGGCTAAGGCATCAAGGGCAACATACAAATGCTTCAATACATCCTCCCGCACAAACCGGAGCAGGTACCCCTGGTTAACGGTGATACGAAGTTCCTCGGATGCGTACCGGTCTACTATATCGGCGAATTTCCGTGCCATGTTTGACGGAAGGTTCCCAAGGAGAAGTTTTATGTACACGCCGTAAAAACCTTCCTGCTTTTGACGCATGACATTGGTGTCAAGCCAGCGCTGATATTTTTTTTCATCCGCAATAACCACAGGTGATTCGGGAACGAAATCACTGAGCTTAGGAGCGGGGAGAATATCGCGATCTATTGTATAACTCTTCGTTGGAAGTGAGTTCCATTCTTCTTTGACCAAACGCATCACCTCTTCAAGCCCTATATCGTCAAGAAGAAATTTAAAACGCGCTTTCATTCTCCTGTTGCGTTCGCCGTAACGGTCGTAAACTCGAAGGACCCCTTCCGTAAAGGGTATGATCTGATCCTCTTCCAGAAATTCGTAGGCAGTCAGGGCCAGGTAAGGGATAGCTCCCAAACCACCGCCGATCAGGACTTTAAATCCCCGCTTTCCATCAATGATCCTTGGAATGAATCCAAGATCATGGATGAAGGAATAGGCAGTGTCTTCTTCTGTAGAGGAAAAGGATATCTTAAATTTCCTTCCCATCTCCTGGTTTACCGGATTGCGCAGCAGGTATTTAAAAGTTTCATAGGCATAGGGCGACACGTCAAACGGCTCATCCGGATCAATGCCTGCGGTAGGCGAAGCCGTTACGTTTCTAACGGTATTACCACACGCTTCCCGGATGGTAATAGCGTCTTCTTCCAGTTTGGTCCAGAGTTCAGGAGTTTTGTCAAGGCTTACAAAGTGGATCTGAATGTCCTGGCGGGTGGTGGCATGGAGATTGCTGCTGGCGTATTCATCGGAGATGTCAGCAATGCGCCGTATCTGTTGAGTCGTCACGCGGCCAAATGGAAGTTTTATCCTAACCATCTGCACACCGGGTTGGCGCTGGCCATAAATACCTCTCAACAAACGGATACTGCGAAACTTATCATCATCCATTTTTCCTTCCCGGAACATCCTGATCTTGTTTCCAAGGTCAAGAATATCCTGGGCTACCACTGGATTGTTGATATCTTCAAGTTCTGACCTGAAACTCTTCATAATATTTTGTTTAAAAAATTAAAAAGCCTCTCCTAAGTGCAGGAAAGGCTCAGATTATTTATTCTTAAAAAGCGGTTATAAATCCGATGTTCCTGCATGAACAGTGTATTCCTTACAACAGCCGCAAATAAGTGTACCAACATGCATCATATCATACGAGGATAAATTCTTCAACAGGGTAATTTACTTCGAAATTAGGGCATTTTCAATCAAATTCAAACGGAAAAGCGCCTTTTAAGATTTATTAACAATTAAATTTTTGCACGAACAAATGTTTGTTAAAAATGCAAACGATTGTTTATTGCGTTTCGGCGCGGCAAAAAATAACAGCTGGGCGCGCATCCAACAAAACGCTGTCAGCGCAGGCATTTCGAGAGCAGCCGTGCCTGGCAGGATCAGTTTTCAGACAGATAGAATTTGAACTTCTTTAAATTATTAATGTTCTTCACCATCTCCAATCCGTTTTCAGCAAGGTGGTTATTAACATGGGTCTTAGCATTGATCTTATGGTTAGTCGCGGAAATACCCGTCACATTATCTGCTTTTTTAAACTGAAGCATATTACGCAAAGTTCTCTTGGGTTTTAGTTTCCATTCACCATTTTTTAATGTGAATTGTCTCGCGAGGTAGGCTGTTAATACCGGCGAGTCCTGCAGAAGTTGCAGCAAATGCACGAAGTCACTTGCCGCTTTCATCACCATGCGCCAGGCAACTTCCAGTCCCCCGAAAGCTTCCAGGGGTGAGGGCTGCATTCGGCGCAGATCATCGATATTGTAATACTCCTCCGCATATATTTCCACGTTATGTGCATCGAAGTTGGGCGGTATCCCGAGATCCAGAATAAAGCGGTTCTTATTTCCGGTCTCGGTTAAAAAATGCCTTTTTTCGGGAGCCATAAAATCGATATTCAGTTCCTCATGTGAAGCGCCAATGATCACATCAGCACGTGAGAAGTAATCGGCAAATGAATCCAGATGGAAAGGCTGTATACAAAAAATTTTACCCAGTTGTACGGCGCGTTGATGGTCATGCCCAGTGATGACAATGTTGGTGATACCTTCCCTGGTCAGATTCTCCAGAGCAAGCCTGGCCATTTTTCCGGTCCCAACGATGAGGAAATTTTTCTTATGCAGGTTCTCAAGCCCGTTGTAAAGCAACTCAATGCCCGTCTCCACCACCGAAGAGCAAAATTTATCGATACCTGTTTCGGTTCTCACTGACTTTCCCGTTTCAATGGCTTTCATTAGTGTATTGTCCAGTATAATACCAAGACAAGAACATGATGCAGCCCAGTGATAACATTGAATGATCTCGGAAAGAATACGGCCCTCACCCTTTATCGGTGACAATAAGCCGCTGGCGGCAGCCATTAAGTGTGTAACGGATTCGCCCGAGTTGTAATAATACTGGACATAGCCCTTGAGGTTGTTCTCGGAGTGAAAGAAGTCAGTTAGTGGTCTGAGCGTTTCATGGACGACGTATACGGTGAATCGCTGGCGGGTGGCAAGTATATAAACCTCGTCAACCCGCTCCCTAAGCGCAACAAGGATACGTTTGATATTCTTTTCACTTGCATTAAACCTCTCGCGAACCTGAAGTGGCGAGTCTTCAAAATTAATCTCCGCCGCAAAAATCTGCCGGGTCATAGAATATGTTTACAGGTAAAAGTATCAAAATACTTCTTTTCCGTTCCTGCGTTCATCATTAAGTTATACCATGAATGCAGGATGAGAAATTATTTTAACCATGCCAGAACTCAGCGAATGATCTGCTGAAACTGACACAATGATTTGTAATTGAGTTTATTACAAAAAGTCAAGTCAGGTTAGGTTTGCAGATCACGACTAGAAACCTGTAAATGTTAATCCCTTCAGGTGCGTTTTGGTAACAGACCACCGAGCTATATTTTTCACGCGTTCATCGGTTTGCAACCCGGTTGCCCCAATTCTCTTGTTGTTGTCCATAGTTCACTGGTTAAAGGGTAGTTGCCACAGGAGTGGGATTGAATGACAATAATTGGACAACGGCGTGGTTTTCCAGGCCCATTGTGTCGGGAAATTGAGTATTTTTCCCCAGAAATGAGTGCAAAAAAAGCCACCCGAAAATCTGAATCCATCATTCCTCAGGCGAAGTTGCTGAGGCTTTTCCAAATAATTGCAGTCTTAAAAGCCGGGCACTGGACTATCCGCCAACTGGCTGAACGTTTTGACACAAGCGAACGCACGATCTACCGCTATATAAACCTTCTCGAGGAAGTGGATTTTCTCATAGAAAAAGATTTTGAAAACCGCTATTTCATCATTACCTCGGATGATGACCCTTCACAATCGCAATTTTCAGTTGAAGAAACGCGGTTAATGAAAAAACTCATTCAATCCGGCACGAATGACAATCCGCTAAGAAATTTGTTGCTGAAAAAATTATCGCTCAATTCCGAGTTGGATAGCATGCCCAGGCTATTTCTCAAGGCTCGATTGGGAAAATTTGTCGAACAATTGGCGGAGGCTATCCGCGATAAGCAACAAGTGGTTCTCAAAAATTACCATTCCGCACACAGCAACGAGATACGCGACCGGTTGGTTGAACCCATTCATTTCGGGGATAACTACCAATCGATCATGGCCCTGGATACATCGGATAAAGTGTGCAAGCAATTTAAACTAGACCGCATAGGCGAAATCATTGCTTTCGATAAACCATTTGCTTTTGAACCATTGCACCAAAAAAATCAGACTGACATTTTCGGATTTACCGGAGATGCCAGCACATGGGTGACGCTGGAGCTGAGTATGCGCGCTTACCTGTTGCTTCGGGAAGAGTATCCGCTCGCTGTCCCATTTCTGACAAAACAGGATGACCACTACCTTTTTCATGGACCCGTCGCCAATTTCGAGGGTGTTGGAAGATTCACACTGGGATTGATCGATGAAATCCACATCAAAACACCGGATAGCTTTATAAACTTCTTAAAAAATAAAATAATGCTTCAAAAGTTGTAGGTTTATGACAGGGAAAGGCTATAAGCATAAGCGCAAGGCCGCTCTGGTGAAAACGGCTATTTGAGGCCGCATTACCGGTTTTCAGCCATTATAAATTTTTTTGCCGTAACTTTTGTTGTGATTTAAACCAAATATTATGAATTCGATACTATTGTTTATGGGCCTTGGGATGCAGGAAATGCTGCTCATCGGTTTAGTGATCCTGATATTTTTTGGAGCAAAGAAAATCCCTGAGTTCATGAAAGGGCTGGGTAAAGGCGTGCGTGAATTCAAAGATGGTATTAAAGAGGTGAAAAAAGATGCAGGGGAATCGACCCACGGTACGCCTACAACAACGAGTACAACGGATCCCTCTAACCTTGACGACCGCAGAGATTAAGTGAGGTAGCAATAATAAAGGAATTGTATTCCGGATCTTTAAATTGTATGCCCTACATACAAAAAAAGTCAACCAACAATGGTTGACTTTTTTGTTTTGAGGCAAGTCATCATCTATTTTATCCTGAACACCATAAACCGTTTGATTTCATTGGGTTCAAGCGCCATCGAAAGACCCTGAAGAAGGGCATTCCCATCTATCTCCTCTGTAGTTCCTTTGTCATCGCCAACGAGTTTATACCTGGTGTGCGGGGAAACTGTAAACCACTCCGGAAATTGATTGATGCGGGGCCAGTCAACAGGAAGCTTCATTGCTACTGCATGCCGGGGCTTGTCGAAAAATAATTTCCCTTGCCAGCCAGTCTTTGAATTCATGGTTAAAAACAATGTGTCGCCTTTCAATTCACCACCGAGTTTTACTTCAGCGTTCCAGGGCTGCAGGTAGGTTCCTTTTGATTTCCAAAGGTTGTGCATGATGGTAGTGCGCGCAAAATTCCCGTCGCCATACCATCCTTCGATTATACCGGAACCCTTCCATTGCTGTGCATTCTCTCTGTGGGCCGAATCCTGCATTGACCACATCACCTGAATTTCCCTGTCAATCCAACGGGCAGCGCGCTCATCGCGAACTCTGTTATAGAGATTAAGCGCACCCTCGATCGCATCTGCATAGCCATCAGCGCCGAGATTCTCCCAATCGTAATTATGATATTTGTGGAGGTTTTCAAAGATGGCCGTGACTGCATTTTTATAGGCATCGACACTATCAACGAGATAGACGGCATAATAACCGTTTAAGGTGTATCCCCAGGTGTCTGCGAGTTTGGGCTCCACAACTTCGCCTGTTTTTGGATTAATAGCATTGAAGAAAAAGCCATCGCTATTTCTGCCATGGGCGAGTATATAGTCAAGTAACTTGTAGAGCGGTTCTTTGTAGGCGAGCTTTTTTTTCTGGTCGGCATAATGAAGCGTGACATACAACTCACATAACCCGGAGACTACCTCACATCCATGATCGCGCAATCGCAAATAGTTCGACTGGGTAAGGGGATATCCCTCTCCAAGCATAAAATGATCGCCGATCTGAATGGCCCAATCCAGGAATTTTTTTTCTCCTGTCAGCCAATAAACCCGGGAAAGGATCTGCAGGAGTTCGCCATTGACCTCATCCACCGGCGCGTTGCCAAAATTTTTGTCCCCGAATCCTCCGGCAACATCGACGTATTCATCCATGTCTTTTAACATCGTCAACATTCTTTCAGACCATGGAGTATCTCCCAGCCATTCGGTAATGGGCAGCAAGCCGTCTTTAATATATTCGGTGGTCCCGAAAATTATGCGCGGCATGGAGACAGTGTCGAATAAAAAATCTTTTTTGGAAAAGGAATATGTATCCGGCAACGACTTCACCCTGGAAGTGAGGCGAATTTCATTGTCCAGCATTTCCCTCATTCTGCCACGGTACATTTCCTGGTTCGTAAAAAAACTTGTTAACACCAGAAACGGGAAGTTATCCGCCGCGCAGTCGTTGGCGTTCCAGATATCTTTATCCCGGTCGAGGGTTCGCGGAACTAACTTGCTTTCGGGATCAGCATAGGAAAGCCACGCATGCATGTAGGCATCACTGCGGATGAACCCTTCATTTGCCTGGTCGGCGTTTTGTGAGGCTTTGTCAAAAAATATCTGATCGCTATTCGAAATTTCCCGGGGAGTTGTTACACAGGAAAGCATCGTCAATCCAGTAATAAAAATCGAATAAAAAATCAGGTTTGAACCCATCGCATATCCTGGCCAGCTTGTTTTCATTGGTGTTGTTTCTATTTCAGAAAAGTATGAATCCTTATACCCTTATTTCCTGCACACAATCCATTTGGGCTAAAGCCCCTTCAACAAAACCCATTCTTTATCCACTGACTAAAGCCTGCCTGCCGAGCTTCGGGCTGTGCGCCGGCAGGCAGGGTGGAGGCAATTGATGTGCTCATCTTTTAATTTATTATCCTTTTATACCCTTATACTCGAGTCCGCCCTTGTGTTACGGGATCCTTTGGCCGCCGAAGCTTTTAGCGCAGGAGGCCTTCGCTTACTCGCCTTCCCCGCGCAAACCCCGCTCAGGTTGACGGCTTTCGAAAGGGAGTCCCTTATTTCCTTCTAATGGTCCATACAGACACTTCTTTCTCGCCGATATCGTCTGTGGTGAATTCCAGCATCAGGTCGCGTGCGGCAATGTTAACTTTTCGATTTTTTATTATTTCTTCCAGTACATATTCGCCTTTTTCCCTGACTGTTAAGGCGATTGTAGTCTTTTCTGTTGATCTGCCGTGATTCAATATATAGAGAAGATAACTATCGTCATTCTCGTGCAGGCGTACAACCAAAGGGTTGTTTGTTTTTCCTGGTTGTGTGGATGTAAAAGGCCGTCTGATGTTTGCCCAATCGATAAGGCCCAAAAGAAACTGATTGGTATTCCGGTTGGCTGAATCCTGTACAGTAAGGCGTTGTGTGGACTGGTCCCACAGAGAACCACGTGAGTTTGCCATGGCAAGAAACGATCCGACATAGAGTGTGCGTCCTTTTCCGAAATCAGAAGTTACAATACAGGGTGTCCCATCCTCAAGCCTTCCGAGAACTTTTATGTTCGTGTTATTTTTTAACGGCTCCACCGATTCGGCAAAAAGAGAACCTTCGATAATATCATCCCGGTTTAAATGAGCGGTTACCGGATGCGAATTATCCTGTACCTTAATAACAACTTTTGGAAGAGTACTCACTTTAGTTTCACGGATGCCGAATACTTCACTCAACCCCAGACCCGGAATAACCGATGATGTAAATCCCCTGTTGTCATTCCAACCCAGCCTTGCTTCTGAAAAGGCATAACCGCCTTTGTCAATAAAATTCTTCAGACCATCTGCAGCTGTTTGGGTCAGCATCAGCGCGTACGGAGCAAGGATCAGCTTATACTGAGAAAGATCTCCTGTCTCCAGATCTTTCCGGTGAATAAAATCGAGGGGAATATTTTGATCGGTAAGATACCGGTAGTAGCCGATAAGTGAATTGGTATGTCCATCCTGCGTACCCACCCGCCGGGTACCTCCTACCATTTGCGCCAGTGGGTTATACAATAATGCTATTTCCGCTTTTACCGGTTTAGAGGCTGCAAATAACACTTTGTGGTCGTCAATAAGCCGCGCAAGTTTTCCAAGCTCAACGGACCGCTCTGTTGATGTTCCATCGAGATTTACAAGCCCATATCCGCCGGATTCGTAACCGGAGGACATTGGATAATAGGCATAAGTAAAAATACCTTTGGCGCCCGTGGCCAGGCTCGACCATGTCCAGATCCTGTGATCTGCCGGAGTTACGGGGTCGCTAACGTTCAAGCCTACTGTGCCGAAGCCGGCCTGAAATTCACCGACGTAATACCCTTCATTGCCTTTATTTGCGCTGTAGGAAAAATCACCTGCTGCCATAAACCTCCACGGCGTCCAGTCACCGGGTTGGTTATGTTTGGGATATTGGGAAACACCATAAAAATCCACTTGTTCAGACATGAGAAAATCATCTTCGGCGCCGCTGCCATAGGGAGAACTAAACAGCGATACTGGGGAAGCATGGGCGGTCGCCACGTGCGTCTTATCAATATTCCGAACGGCGCCGTAGCGCAAGCCCAGATCCGCTGCCATTTTCTCATACATGAAATGCTTCCAATCCATGAAGTCGGAATAAGTGAGAATGGTCCCAAACCTTGGAGCCTGTACGTCCTCCCACTTTTCAAAGTTCCGGTACCAGGATGTATTCAGTTCTTCCAATGATGCATACTTTTTCTTCAGCCATTGGCGAAACCGGTCCTGCGTGTGGGGACAAAAACAATATTGCGCATTTTCAATCCAACCCGGGCTTCCCCATTGCACGATATGTGGCTCGCTCCACAAATCCCAGCCATAAAAGTTTGGATACAGAACGGCAATTTTTGCAGTCTCCTCATAGAACCGCGTAAAGGCTGCGCGCACGCCTTGATTATCGACGCAATATCCCGGAGCTACCTGTGGTTGTACCTTATCTCCGCTGTGGGCTTCAAAGAGCGCGGTCGGAAATTCTTTTCCTAACCATTCTGGTGCAGATTCAGCGTACATCTGAATGATTACTTTCAATCCCGCTTCCTGCGCCAGGCTCAGGATCATTTTCAGGTTCTCAAAATTATAGGCGCCTTTCCGCGGCTCGCAATGCGACCATTCCACCCAGGTTTTGATGGAATTAAATCCCAGCGATTTTATTTGTTGAACATCCTGTCTCCATTCATCTTTTGACTTTGGTGTTATAGATGAAAGCATTGTTGCCCTCGCCTTCCCTCCGCTATACCAGACGGAGAAAGGAAAGAACTCGCCTTTGTTGTAGGCGGGTTTTTGCTGCGCGGGCAGCGTCCCAGCATAAGAGAACGCGATCACCAGCACAAATAAATTCATAGACATGCCTGAAGCTTTCAT
>JBBDXJ010000247.1:0-2649 GCA_040902445.1 Cyclobacteriaceae bacterium
ATTGAAGTCAACAAAATTGTTTTCGGTGTGTTTGTATGGGATGGGCCATGTCTTTACCGTTTCAAAAATCGGAGAGACTCTGTCTTTTTTAGCTGCAAGGAGAATCGCTGAGTCTTGTGTTACCCCTATCAATCGATTTGTCTTTACATCCGTAAGTAAACTGGTCTTCCCGTCAGGCCAAAGCACTTCAACACTATCTGCCTTTTCCACGGACCCCAAACCAAAATGAAGATTATCTTCCATGGTGCTTTGAAATCCACGGACAACACTTTTGAGTCTGCACTGAAGCTTCCCAGCATAACGGACAGTCACTTTACTGCCTATTCCGGATCTATTCTGGCCATTGCCCGACAATTTTATCCGCAGGTAATTTGATCCTATGGGATTTGTCTCCCTTTGCGTGTTCCAGTAAAGATGAGCGCCTTCATCGATGTTGCTCACTGCAAGATCGAGGTCGCCATCATTATCAAAATCGGCATAGGCAACGCCGTTTGAATAAGCGGGGATATTAAATCCCCAGGCGTCGCTCACATCAGTGAATAATAAGTTTCCATTGTTGCGGAAAGCATAATTGGCAACTTTGATGCCCGGACGCTGTGCAAGACTATCAAGCAATATTTTCCTTCTCAACGTTTCATTCTTTATTTCACTGGTCATGCTGCTGCGAAACTTCACAAAATCCAGATCGGTAACATCTTTTCCAAAACCATTCGTGATGAAGATGTCCTGGTATTCATCGTTGTCGAGATCCGCAAACAACGCGGCCCAGCTCCAATCGGTTTTATAAATACCTGACAACTGGCCTGTTTCGCTGAACGAACCATTTCCATTGTTGACTTGCAGGGTATTGCGCATGTATTGGTGCGTATAGCCGTGGTTTACCGCGTAATAAAATTTGTTATACTGCGATGCGCCAAACATGAGTTTGCGTCTGTAATGATCATCGGGCAGCATATCCACGGCGATAACATCCATCAAGCCATCGTTGTTGATATCTCCGAGGTCGTTACCCATTGCAAAATGACTGGTATGTTTAAAGTATTCGGATACTTTTTCAGAAAATGTTCCATCCTGGTTGTTAACGTATAAATGATCATTGGTGAGATAGTCGTTGGTCACATACAGGTCAGGCCAGCCATCTTCGTTGATGTCCAATAAAGAAATGCCCAACCCGTAACCCTCGTGCAAGATGCCAGCTTCTTTGGATACATTTCTGAAAACCGGATGTCCAGATCCTGGATCCCCGTCATTCCTGTATAAACGATCTGTATTGACCGCGCTGCCATCGGAAACAATAGGGCTGGGGTTGTTGGGGGATCGTTCGAAACCGCCTCCGGTTAACTGATACATATCCAGGTCGCCATCGCGATCATAGTCGAAAAATAAAGCCTGGATCGACTGACCTCGGTCCGCCAAACCGTACTCTTCAGCCATTTCCTTAAACACAGGTCGTTGAAGATCATCCAACCCCTGATGAATGAATAATTGATTTGGAAAACTATTGGAGTTACCGGGCCCGCCCATGCTGACATAGATATCCTGAAATCCATCCTGATTAATATCAATTACCGATACTCCAAACGCCCAGTTTTCCTGTCCGGGTATGCCGGATGTTTCAGTCACATCTTCAAAACTGAAACCACCGGCACCGCCTGAAGAATTTCGTTTGTTAATGTAGAGCCTTCCCGGCACCTGGCTGCCGGCAAAAAATATATCCTGATAACCGTCATTATTAAAATCGCCAATTCCCACGCCACCGCCATTGTAAAGATATTCGTACGTGAGGATGTTGATGGTGTCATCGGCGGTGACGGTATTGGTAAAATCGACACCCGTAGAGTCAGAAGTTAATAGCGTAAATAAAGTATTGCTTTTTGTTTCGCGATCAGCTTTCTGGCAACCAGAAACAGTGAGAAGAACAATGAATATAAAAGTTAACCAGGATTGCATTAAGCAGTGACGGGGACTCATTGTCGGTATATTAAAAAACTATTATCCCATATGAAAAATGGAGAGGTTTGAGAGGTTTGTCCATAGGACTCCTGTGGAGAAAAGTTTGAAATGAACCGTCTCCGCAGAGTCTCCTGTCTCAGGGACTCTGCGGTTTCGGAGGTAAAGTAGTTCGTTAACACTATTTGTTCCAGCGAGCCGAGCTGTTTCATGAGATGTTGATGAAAATAATTGGAAAACAGGTCATGTAAAGATCAGCGGCGACTTGGATTTCCATTTTCCTTTAGTAAAATCAGGAAAATCAACGGGCCGGCTTTTGTTTGCAACAGAGTTTTCACTTACCGGTGAAATTGCAGCGGTGGTCACTGAATCGTAAACATCCCAATCAGGCATTGTATTCTCCCGCAAAGCGGCAACGAGGCGATGCCATATAATCGGGGTTTGGGTGCTGTTTCCCCCATGGCCGCGGGTGGCTCCGCCTTTCCTTGTAGGAGGGTTATAATTCTTAACGATCGGATGCGCGTATTCCTCCAGATACTTATCAGCAACTTCCCATTGATGCTCTTCAGGGCTTCTTCCTTCGATATAGATCTTCCTGGAATTTCCATCGCGCAGATAAACACCCTTCGTACCCTGAACGCGGTAACTTTCCCTTGGATGCGGTGTATGGGTATCATGATTGAGGGTGATCATTTTTCC
>JBBDXJ010000248.1:0-18418 GCA_040902445.1 Cyclobacteriaceae bacterium
TGTCAATGGTCAATTTTTTTGAAGTATAGTTATCCTATTCCTGATTGCCTTCGGTTTGAGCCTCCGGAACGTCCTCTTCTTCCGGTACTTCGGTGCCTTCTTCACCGATCCACAGGTCGATCAGGTCCCCAACGATAATGACCTCGCCTGGTGTGGGAACCTGTTTCAGGATCACGGGTTTAAGGCCGGTCGTGTCGCCAATAAGCTTAATATCGCCTACGTTGAGATTCGACCCGAGAATATTGAATTTAGCATCTTCATAACTGAAACCTAAAACGTTGGGAGTGGGCAGCTTATTACTTCCCCCATCCATAACAACCAGGTCGATAACAGTACCTTTGGGAACGAGTACCCCCGGAACCACCTTGTTCCCGTTGATCTGCATTTCTTCGACAACATTAAGAAAAGGACCCCGTACAAGTTGAATCCTGCCGCGTTTCAGTTCACTGCCTCTTAAAACGGCTTCAGCATTGATCAGCGACCTGTCTATAAGGTCTGGCATTTTTACCGTGGGTGGATTTTTCCGGTTAACGGAAACAAAGATCTTGCGGTTTTCCTTCACTTTTGATCCCGCCGCCGGGTACTGCTTCAAAACTGTTAAGGGTGGATATTCAGCTGAATAGGAAGAATCGTTCACTTCGTGTCGCAGGTCGTGGCTGGCGAGAAACTCTTCAACCTTCGTGAGGGGGAGACCTTCAACATTAGGAACAGTAATACTTTCTCCATGATTGGTAACATGGGGCAGGTAAGCATAAAAGTAAAAAACACACAGCAATATAATAATGGCGCCAGCCAGGAAAAGGTGCAGTAATAATCCACCCAGGGTGTTGGCTTTCAAACTTAATCCCAGATCTCGAAAGTTAAATTTCATTTAAAAAAGACTTAGTTAAATCAAAGATAAGATAATCAGAATTTCAATGAAGAATTGAATTCGCGTTCTATACGTTTACTCCAGTCGTAACGTTCCTGGGCCAGGTCAAGCAGGCGTGAGATCAGGTCGGTAAACCCGATCCCGCGTTCTTTCCACATCATGGGAAACATACTTGAATTGGTAAACCCGGGAATAGTATTGATCTCGTTGATATAGATTTTTCCCTGTTCAGTAAGGAACAGATCCACGCGGGCGAAATCTTCACAATGAAGGCTTTTATAAGCCTTCATACAGATCTCGCGCACTTTTTCAGCCGTTTTTGTGTCAAGTTTTGCCGGCACATCAATTCGCACTGCTTCCGGATCCACATACTTTGCATCGAAGGTGTAAAAGTCGTATTTGCTGTTGATGACAACTTCGCCGGGCAAAGAGGCTTCAACAGGATCGTTGCCCAGGATTGCGCATTCGATCTCGCGGCCGGTGATAAATTCCTCCATCAGGATCTCCTCATCATAACGAAAAGATTCTTCCACAGCTTTCTTAAAACCCGCTTCATTTTTTACCTTATTCACCCCTACGGAAGATCCAAGACTTGCTGATTTAACCATAAAGGGTAGGCCGAGCGTTTTTTTGATGGCCTTAAAACCAATTTGTTCCTTTTCTGTAAAATGGAAGGACACAAAATTGGTCACGGGTAGTCCGGCGTCCTGCAACAGCCGCTTCGCCGTGATCTTGTTCATCGAGATTGAAGACCCAAGTACCCCTGTTCCCACCATGGGGATATCCATTGCTTTAATAAGGCCCTGGATGCTGCCATCTTCGCCGTCTGTTCCATGAAGTACCGGAAATATAATATCGGCTTTTATCCGGTCTCCGCTGGAAACGAGAATAAATCCGGGACTTTGCGCATCGAGTATCAAGCCCAGGGCTTTTCCCTGTCCGATATCTTTTGTCACTCCGGAGGTGAGGTACCATTGACCGGCCTTTGTGATCCCGATAGGCAAGGGTTCAAAACGGTCTTTATTGATATTTTCGAAAATATTTCGCGCCGAGTTAACGGATACCCCGTGCTCCACAGACCGACCCCCGAATAATATGGCAACCTTTTTCTTTTTTGACATCAACTTTTTTTTCGGCCCAAAGATAGGAAATACGGTCCATAGTCCACAGTCGACAGACCACAGCCGCGTGTGCTAATTTAAAGGGCGAGCATTGAAATATGTTTGCTGCCATACTGGAAAAGATTTGATGCGCTAAACGACGAGACCCGCGCACTACCATGGACTATGGACTATCGACCATGGACTAATGCACGAACACTTTGGACGTATAGTACTTCGAACCTATATACACGCGGACAAAGTAAATCCCCGGCGGTAACCGGCCCGAGAGGTTTAGCGGGAAAGTTTGATTCAATACGTCGCTAAGGATACCATCGGTTTCCATCTGACCGGTCACGTTTATTATTGAAAAACGTACATCCTGTCTTTCAGGAAGATTAAAAGTTATTTTCAAATCGCTAAGTTGTGGATTATCCAGATCATATCCATAAATAGAATAGACCTCGTCTATCTCGATAGGATCAGGATCTCCGGTGTTGAAGAATTCAATATTGTCAAGGTACAGATTGTTGCTATTCTGGTTGCGGATAACAAATGCGATACGAACATTTTCTTCACCGACAATCGTGTTGAGGTTCACGGAAACATTGCTGTTCCAGTCTGCCGGGCTTTCCGGTAACCAACTTTCGTTCAGGGGTATGGGGATCGGAAAGTTGTAGCTGATCTCACTATAGGTTATGCCACAATCCGTTGATGCCAGGATGGTGAGCATTTCCTGGGTAAAATTTCTGGAAACATACGACAGATCAAATAACAAAGTGGCCTGGTCGGCGTTTGTGAAATCCAACTCCGGACTTACCAGCCACGCTTCATCACCAATGTTCGCGTTGTCAAACGCATTGAAGTATAATGATTGACCATAATTGGTCGAAACCGTTTCCCAATTCATTCCGCCTGCTGGATTGATCACCGTCCACGCAGGTGTGAAGCCATCGTCAAAATTTTCGCGCAGTGGTATGCGGTCCTGGCTGTTGTTCACCATGATCGCGAGCTGTATTTCATTGTTCTCCGGATTGTGATCAGTGGTGCCATTGGGGTTAGCTAAATTAACGGCCAGGGTATTGGCGCCTTCGTCAAGCTGGATCGATGGAAGGTCTATTTCTTTCTCTTCACCAAAGGATAAATTCAAATTGCTGACACTCAGATTCTGAACAGGTCCATCGTTGACAGAGTATTGTACGTCGATATCCGTTAATAATACGCTCCCTGCATTCTGGATAAGGATACGGGGTGTGATTTGATCAACACATATCACCGGTGACGGCGAAACCACCTGAATCAATGCAACATCTCTTGTTTCTTCCGTGAACAGCGAAATGTTGTCGAGGTATATGTTATTTCCCCAGTCGTTAATACCTACAAAAGCTATCTGGACCTTATCCATGCCAATAAAAGCAGACAAGTCTATAAGTTCCTTCCGCCACTGATTCTGATTTGAAGGTGTGAAAGGAGCTGTCATGTCAGGGGCGGTCTTGAGTGTTTCACCGGGTTTGTTATACAACAAGGTACCCTGAGAAAGGCCTTCACAGTTTTTCAATACAATAACCTGAAGGCGATCGTTGCTGGATTGATAGCGCGCATGGGCGACATCAAAACTCAGCGTTGCCGCGGGGGCGGAGGAAAGGTCAAGAATCGGGCTGAGAAAAATATCAATTTCTCCGATCTTATCCTCGTAGTCATAGTAATTCAATTTAAGGGCTTTGTTGCCGGGTGTCTCATTCGCGGCAGTGACGATCTGCCAGGTGATCTGACCGTCAGGGTTATTCGTTATCCAGCCCGGAGGTGGCACATTAAAATTTTCGGCGAATGGCGCGCTCGCAAAGGCAGGTATGATCACGGTTGAAGATCTTTCGTTGTTGTAACTACCACCATCGGTTCCGCCATTGGTCAGGAGGATCTCAAAAGAAATTTCATGGATTCCGGAAGAAATGGAAAGACTTGAGAAAGCTACCTCGACCGACTCAAGCGGGTCCAGCGAGAGGGGAAAGTCAATTGTTTCCCGGGTAGTTCCATCCAGCATAAAGCGGACCCGGGCACTGGTGATGACATTATCGCCGTAATTCCGCAGTTCAATCACGGGAATTATGATGTTGCTGCAAACAGATGCGTCGGGAAAGACAATGGACCGGATTCCCAGATCGTTGGGTAGTGGATCCGGATCGAGCAAGCCTGGTGAGGTAAGTAAACTGTTTCGTCTGGGACTGTTCTCCACTACGATCGCCATGCGGTTAACCTGGCCCTGGGTAAACAGGTTCATGCACACGTCGTCAGAGTAATCCAGAAAATTCTGGAACATGATCACTTCTCCGCAGCCATCTGTTTTCGGATGGGTTGCACAATTCGAACTGCTGCCCGCCTGGTTGGGTGTATCGTCGACATAATCAGTTCCCGAACAACCATTGTCATCTCCCCAGATATGGTTGAGGCCAAAGAAATGTCCGGTCTCATGTGTGGCCGTCCGGCCTTTGTTAAAATCCGGATCAAGACTAAAAGCGCCATCGTCAACAGAACCAAAGGCTTTATGCCAGATCACTACACCATCTGTTAAGCGGTTGGTGGAAGAATTTTCCAGACCTTCCAGGTCGGATTCCGGAAACTGGGCGTATCCAACGTGCACTCCTGTGAGATTGCATACCCAGATGTTCATGTATTGTTCCGCGGGCCAGTAACTTGTTGATTTGAGGGCGTAGTTATCATTCATTGTCCAGGAACTGCGCCCACCATTAACCCGGATAATGCCATTGGTTGCTAAACCATCAGGATCACGTTTGGCTAAAACAAATTCAACATCGAGGTTGCCGGCAACACTGGCAAACTCCGGCGGTGTATTGACAGCATCGGCGTTCTCTCTTTTAAAATCCTCATTCAATACCCTTAACTGGGAAAGCACCTGGGCGTCAGAAATATTACCGCCGTTGCCAATAGCTTCACCGTTGTGAATGATGTGCACCACGACCGGGATCTGGTAAGGGGGAGCCTGCTCCCGCGATTGACGGTTGTGCCGCTGACGAAGAGGCTGGTCATTCAGCCACTTTTCGAATTCAATTTTATGAGTAGGGTAATCCGGGTGCAGTCTCTTTGAATACTCAACAGTTCCACAGCGCTCCTGGGCAAACAAAAGAAACGAGAAGGAGGGCAGTGCGAAGGCAATGCCTGAAAAAAAGATATACCGCAGGACCTGCCTCATGAAAATTATTAATACTATTGATCAATTGATTCCACAAAGGGTAACCCCTAAAAGTACGAGGTACGAATGATGAAGTATGCCATGGGCATGGCGATGCCACGAATAAGGGCGGGATAATAAATCGTACTTGTCCCTAATCATTTGTCCTTTGAATCAAAATAGGGTCAATAGTTCAGTGGTATAAGGTTAATGACTTCGATGCCTTTTACTTCGGGAACATCGCGTCTGATCGCCGCTTCGACCCCGGCTTTGAAAGTCATTGTTGACATACTGCAGTTGCCGCAGTTGCCCACGAATTCAAGCTTAACTACGTATTCGGGGGTAATTTCACTTACCTTAACGTTCCCGCCGTCCGCTTTGAGATACGGCCTGATGGAATCGAGGGAGGCTTCTATTTTTTTTGCTATCTCGTCGAGGCTCACTGTATGTGCGTTCATTAAACTTTCAATTCAACCTTTTGTGTACTTACAAAGTTAGCATTTCTTATGGCAATCTGGCGGGCCAGTGCCTGTGCTAGTTGCCGGAATGCTTCACCTGTAGGTCCGGGTTTCAGCGCTGCCGGTAGTCCACTGTCGCCGCTTTCACGAATACTTTGTACCAGCGGTATTTGTCCCAACAAAGGAACATTGTGCTTTTCGGATAAGTTCTTGCCTCCGTCTTTCCCGAAGATGTAATACCGGTTTTGCGGCAGCTCTTCAGGTGTAAAATACGCCATATTTTCCACGACACCCAATATGGGTACGTTTATCTGGGGCTGTTTGAACATTGCCAGCCCCTTGTTTGCATCGGCCAAAGCAACTTTTTGCGGGGTGGTAACAATAACAGCGCCTGTCACAGGCACCGTCTGGACCATCGTCAGATGGATGTCACTGGTTCCCGGTGGAAGATCGATGAGCAGATAATCCAGTTCCCCCCAGTCGGCATCGCCGAAAAATTGCTTGAGTGCAGAACTCGCCATCGGCCCGCGCCAAACCACCGCGCTATCCGGCGGTGTCAGAAATCCTATTGACAGCAATTTAACGCCATATTGCTCCAGAGGGATCATGACGTTCTTTCCATTCACCTGTTTTACGTTCGGCTGCTCATGCTCGCAGTTGAACATGGTGGGAATGGAAGGCCCGAAAATGTCGGCATCGATCAGCCCTACTTTTGCTCCCGCCTGCGTCAGCGCCACGGCCAGGTTGCTGGTTACAGTTGATTTCCCAACACCGCCTTTCCCCGATGCAATGGCGATTATATTTCTAACACCCGGCAGGATGGGGGCATTGTTTCGAAGGGTGGTGACTGATGAAGTGATGTTAATATCGATCTGCACACCTTCACCAACTACGCGCCTGACGGCATCTTCGCAATCCTGTCTGATCTTCTCCTTCAAAGGACACGCTGGAGTAGTCAAAACTACCGTAAATGACACTTTTTTGGGATCTGCTTTAATATCTTTAATCATGTTAAGGGATACCAGATCGCGTTTAAGATCAGGGTCCTCAACTGTAGAAAGCGCTTTTAATATGTCTGATTGGGTAAAACTCATTCTTCCTTAACAATAATATTCCTTGAAAACGCTCAAACAATGCAAGTTAATGACGATTTGCAATTAATGAAGGCAAAATCGGCAAGACAGCTCTCCAAATGCTGACTCTTTTGCTGAACATCGTTAATCATGTTTTTTAAACAGGATCAGTTATCTTTGTCGATTGAGGGTTTTCCAAAGGCCAACCGTCAAAAGCCAATAGCTTTTTTATGATAACCCGCGAAACGATAGACGAGATCAAAAGCCGGGTCGACATCATTGATGTGGTGAGCGATTTTATTACCCTTAAACGCTCAGGACAAAACTATAAAGCGTTAAGCCCCTTTACCAACGAAAAAACCCCGTCTTTCTATGTAGTCCCGGCCAAGGGGATATTTAAAGACTTCAGCAGCGGCAAGGGCGGAGACGCGATAACCTTTGTCATGGAGCACGAGGGGATGGCCTACCTGGAAGCTATCCGCTATCTGGGAAAAAAATACGGCGTTGAGATAAAAGAGGAAGCAACTGCAACCGACCAGGAACTTGCCCACCAGAGTGACCGTGATGGCCTTTACATCGTAATGAACTTTGCGAAAGGTTATTACCGCGATCTCCTGTTTGGAAATGACGAAGGCAAAAGTATCGGCCTGAGTTACTTTCGCGAGCGCGGCTTTAATGACCGCACCATTGAAAAATTCGAACTGGGATACAGCCTCAATCAATGGGATCATCTGACAAAAACTGCCATCGCTAAAGGATACAGCGAAGACATGCTGGAGAAATCCGGTTTGCTTATAAAAAAAGAAGACGGAAAAAAATACGACCGCTTTCGCGGAAGGGTAATTTTTCCCGTTCATAATCTTTCGGGAAAAGTAATTGCCTTCGGAGCCCGGATCTTAACAAAAGAAAAAGACCAGCCGAAGTATATCAACTCACCTGAAACTGACATCTATCATAAGAGTCACGTGCTCTATGGAATGTTTCAGGCCAAAAATGCCATCCGACGCGATGATTTTTGTTACCTCGTGGAAGGTTATACCGATGTTATTTCACTGCACCAGGCTGACATTGAAAATGTGGTTGCTTCCTCGGGTACCGCCCTGACGCAAGATCAGATCAAACTGATGCGCAGGTTCACTGAAAACGTTACGGTCTTATATGATGGTGATGCGGCGGGAATTAAAGCCGCCGTCCGCGGGATCGATCTTGTATTGAAAGGCGGATTGAATGTTCGTATTGTCCTTCTGCCGGATGGAGAAGACCCGGACAGCTTCTCCAAAAAAATGGGAAGCACCGAACTTAAGAAGTATCTCAAAGACCACACGCAGGATTTTATTTCTTTCAAGATCGGACTTTATTCCAGCGAAGCCGCTAATGATCCGATAAAAAAAGCTGAAGCCATTCGCGAAATCGTCACCAGTATCAGCCTCATACCGGATGCCATAAAGCGTTCGGTATACCTGCAGGAAACGAGTAATCTTTTAAAGATCCAGGAATCGGTTCTCTTTACGGAACTTAACAAGATCCTCATTAATGACAGGCAAAAGAAAGTCGAAGACCGCAAACGCGACGACGCAAAAGAGCCCGCACCCGATGTTGAATTTGCACCCAAAAGTTCGACTGTCAATCCTGAAGAGCTGCAAGAGCGGGAGATGGTTCGCCTCTTGTTGAATTATGCGGACAGCGAGTTGGAAGAAGATGTTGACCTGCTAAGTTATTTTATTTCCGAATTTGAAGATATAGAGTTTCATAACGAATCGTATGCCTATGTATACACAACGTTTCTGAATTTCAGGAATGAAGGTAAGCTCGTGGACTCACAGTATTTTCTGAGTGATACTCCGGAAAACATCAAAACTATCGTTGCGGAGCTTACACTGCGAAAATATTATGCAAGCCCGCACTGGGGTCCGAAATATCAGATTTATTTTTCGGATGAAAAAGAGATCGTTCCCGAACATGCCCATCAGAATGTGCTTCTAAAAAAATACCGGTACATACAACGCCTTATTGAAGAAAATATAGAAAGGTTGAAAGATGGGGAGAAAAGTGAAAAGGAGATAGATGAGTTGTTGGAAAGGCAGATGAAATTGCAGAATGCCGATGTTGAAATTGCAAAGGAATTAGGGATCGTTTCGGGAAGATATTAGCGAAAAAAGAACAGGAATTGAATATTTTTTGTTTACACAACAATGCGTAATACACCCTCCATGAATGATATAGTGTTAGATACCATCGAACAGGCCATTGAAGAAATAAAGAACGGCAAAGTGATCATTGTCGTCGATGATGAGGATCGCGAAAACGAGGGAGACTTTATTTGCGCTGCGGAATGTATTACCCCGGAAATTGTGAATTTCATGGCTACCCATGCCCGCGGATTGATCTGCGCCCCGCTCATTGAAGATCGCTGCGAAGAACTTGGTCTTGCCCTGATGGTAGGTATTAATACAGCAGCTTTTGAAACTCCTTTTACTGTTTCTGTTGACCTGATCGGCCATGGTTGCACCACGGGCATCTCTGCACATGATCGTTTTAAAACCATCCGCGCACTTACCGATCCTGATATCAAACCGGAAGAGCTGGGAAAACCCGGACATATCTTTCCTCTGAAAGCAAAGCGCGGAGGTGTATTGAGGCGCGCGGGTCACACCGAGGCTGCTATCGATTTTGCCCGGCTTGCGGGCTTTAAACCTGCGGGCGTGTTGGTGGAGATCATGAATGAAGATGGAACGATGGCTCGTTTGCCCGATCTGGTAAAGGTTGCCAGGAAGTTTGATCTGAAACTCGTTTCCATCAAAGACCTTATTGAATACAGGATAAAAAAAGAATCGCTTATCAACCGCCAGGTGGAAGTGGATATGCCCACTGCGCATGGCAACTTCAAACTTATTGCTTTTGAACAAACGAATTCTCAGGAACTGCACCTGGCGCTGGTAAAAGGATCGTGGCACAAGGATGAGCCCGTGCTGGTCCGGGTACACTCGTCCTGCGTGACCGGTGATATCTTTGGCTCCTGCCGTTGCGACTGCGGATCCCAGCTACACCATGCTATGGAAATGGTGGACCGCGCCGCCAAAGGAGTGGTGCTGTACATGAAACAGGAGGGCAGAGGAATTGGCCTGCTCAATAAACTCAGGGCTTATAAACTGCAAGAGGAGGGATTGGATACAGTAGAAGCCAATCTGCAACTCGGCTTCGATATGGATGAGCGCGATTACGGCGTCGGCGCGCAGATCCTTCGCGATCTCGGTGTTACCAAGATCAAACTGATGACCAACAATCCGAAAAAACGAGTTGGGCTAATGGGTTATGGCCTGGAAATTGTGGAAAATGTACCCATTGAAATGACGCCCAACGCCCATAATGAAAAATATCTGATGACGAAGCGTGATAAACTGGGTCACAATATTTTAAAAAATAAATAACTATAAGGATAGCTTAATGCAACACTGGCGTACCATAAAAAAGATTTTCTTTACAGGACTTTTTCTGTTCACTTGCGTAATGGGCTTTGCGCAAAAAAGAAACTGGCCCTCTGAAGTATGGCATGAGGGTAAAGTTGTGCTGGTAGCGGGCGATACTCTGCGGGGCCTGGTCAAGTATGACTTTCAGCAAAACCTCGTTCAGTATGTAGTGAACAATCGCAAGGCAGAAATTTTTCACGCGCGAAAAGTCTTGTATGTTGAGATCTTTGATGAAACCGTTCACAAATACCGGAAGTTTTTTGCGCTTCCCTACAGCAATGCATCGAACTATAAGGCCCCTGTTTTTTTTGAGCTTCTGGAAGAGGGAAAGATGACTTTGCTATCGCGCGAACTCCTTGAATATAAAACTTACAACAATGCCTTTTATGGGGGATCCTATTCCAGGCTGGTTCAAAGCTACTACTACTATCTGCTGAAAGACGATGGAAGCCTTGAGGATTTCAAGGGAAATAAAAATGATCTCCTTGCCCTGATGGGTAACAAAGGAAAAACCGTGGAAAAATATATCAAAGCCAACCGCCTCGATTTCGATGATAAATACGACCTGGCCAAAATTGTTGCCTATTACAATTCGCTGATGGGCACCTGATTTCAAAAATGGATCACCGGTCTAAATCTGCATTCCCGCAATCCAGGATCTTTAAACAACGTTATTTTTATCTTATTATCTTAATGCCTTTCAAATCAAAAATAATGTGATGAATTATAAAATAGCACGGGATTTTCCACTCACGACTGACGACTCACGATTCACGTTCCGGTTCATTTGGACCCTGGAATTTTATTTATATCATTCCGGTAAAAAACTATTATGAGCCGACCGCTGATACTTGTTTCCAATGATGACGGAATCACCTCCATGGGAATATTGACTCTCGTGAACGTAATGAAGGATTTGGGTGATGTGCTGGTTGTAGCGCCCGATAGTCCGCAGTCGGGAATGGGTCACGCCATCACAGTCGGCGAATCCTTGCGCCTTGAGGAAAACTTCATCTTCGAAGGTGTAAAGGCATATGAATGCTCCGGAACTCCCGCGGATTGTGTGAAGATCGCCCGCCATTTTGTGTTAAAAGACCAGCGTCAACCCGATGTGGTCGTCAGTGGAGTAAATCACGGCAGCAACACTTCTATCAGTGTTTTGTATTCCGGTACCATGTCTGCTGCCATCGAAGCCGCCATTGAAGGTACTCCTGCCATTGGATTTTCGTTAGCGGATTTTTCTCACAAGGCGGACTTTTCGCATACAGAGGAATTTATCAAAAAGATCACGGTGCAGGTACTGGAAAAAGGGTTGCCTAAAGGTGTGGCGTTGAATGTAAATTTTCCGCCAAAGCGAAAAGAACCCATTAAAGGTATTCGCATTTGTCGTCAGGCAAATGCAAAATGGGTGGAGGATTTTGATCAGCGCTTTGATCCGAATGGAAGGAGATATTTCTGGATGGTGGGTAATTTCGTCAACTTCGACAAGGGTCAGGACAATGATGAATGGGCCATTGCCAACAACTATGCTGCGGTGGTGCCTTGCCAATTTGACCTTACTGCGCACGCAGCCATTCCCCGCCTTAATGAAGATTGGGAGATTTAGAAAAAAGCGGAAAGCGGAAAGCTGAGGGGGTTAACGATTATAGATTTGATGGATTTCACGCGATTGTGTTTGAAGTTAAAGGAGAGGCTAGCCATGCCGTTACCAGGCCACGTGGCGCATGATATATTTCGCGCAAAACCGGTGGGAGATGTAAGGCCGCGTTTTGATCACAAACAACCTCCAAGGCCAGGTGGTGTGATTATTCTTCTGTATGAGGATGGAGGAGTTATTAAATTTCCCCTCATCAAACGCCCTGACTACACCGGTGCACACGGCGGCCAGGTCAGCTTGCCAGGCGGAAAAGCAGAGCCGGGAGAAGATGCAGTTCAAACTGCGCTGCGCGAATGCGAAGAAGAGATCGGCGTGAAACCGGATCAAATAAATGTACTGGGCAAGCTCAGTGATTTTTTTGTTATCCCCAGCAACTATCTGGTTACACCCATCATTGCTTCGATCATACCAAAACCGGTCTTTAAACCCGATCCATTTGAAGTTTCACGTATACTGGAAGGGAGTATTGAGGATGTGATGGCTGAAGATGCCATAAGACAAAAAGAGATACTCGCCGCGGGTAAATACCGGATGATGGCCCCGCATTTTGAAATTGAAAATGAAATCGTGTGGGGGGCAACCGCGATGATCCTGAATGAATTCAGGGTAGTATTGTCTGAAGGAGGGAGTTAACCTATTGCTCAATCATAATTTCGTCGCTTTCACTCGGTCTGCAGCAATAATTTACTATATTCGTTAGCTGTTCAACCGTTCCAGGCTTGCGCAACAGAAACCCCATATTGAATCCTTTCCCAGGGCGTAATATACTTTCGCCCGGTGGTGCCGTTATCAATCCGGGATCGATTTTTAAAAGAACCTTCAATCTTTTCAGTATGAAGATGCTTCTCGTTAATCTGGCATTTTTCACTGCCTTTCCAGTCTTTTCACAGACAATTTACATTGCAAACAATAATCCGGGTGCGGTCCCAGGGGTGAACGTATTTACGGGCAACGCCGCAATTGGAGATGAGATCGCGGCGGCTTCAGATGGGGATTTCATTTATGTGACGCCCAGCGGAACAATTTACAACGCCACAAACATCACGAAGTCCCTCACGATCTTTGGGGCAGGGTTTAATCCTGACAAAACCAATGCAGTGACAAGCCGCGCCCCAATCCATTTGACCTGTATGGAACTTCTTTGCCTGTTGTTCAAACGATTATCGCGCCCAATACGGTTACCCAGGGCACCAACATGAATGTCCAGATCAAAGCCAAAGGGAATTAACCTCAATCGATTAAAAAAATTCTGATATGCCAGTCTCCCGCTTAAAAAATCCAGTCACCATGAAAAAATTATTCTTCACGCTTGCATTTGTATTATCTGTTGCTCCTGCTTTTACACAAAATATCTTTATTGCCAATAGTAATACAGGCGCTGTGGGAGGGACAAATGTTTTTACAGGGGCAAATTCTATTAACGCCGCCCTGGTTCCTGCCGTCACCGGGGATATCATCTACGTTGTTCCCAGCAGCGTTGTTTACAACACTCCTTCGCTGAATGGCGAAGGTGTTAGTTTGATCGGAGGAGGATTTAATCCCGATAAATCAGGTGGAGCGCTTTCTGTACTGGCTTCGGTGATAGCCAATGCGAATAATGTCAGGCTTTCCGGGCTTGTCATCAACCAGGAGGTAAACTTCTCCGGATCATTTTCAAACATCATGATTGATAAATGCCGCGTCAAGTATCTTTTTGAAGGGAATTCACAAGTCCTGGGAAATTTGATCATTCAAAATTGCATTGTCGGGGAAAACCACACGAGTTCATCGGCGTTTTATTTGCAA
This sequence comes from Cyclobacteriaceae bacterium, assembly GCA_040902445.1. Taxonomy (GTDB): domain Bacteria; phylum Bacteroidota; class Bacteroidia; order Cytophagales; family Cyclobacteriaceae; genus Chryseosolibacter. Next base: position 13,599 of record JBBDXJ010000248.1, read on the forward strand.
GGCGCAAGTTCAAATATCAAAATATCAAATAATATTATTTATTGCGCAAATACCACAAGTGCTGTTATCAGTGGTTTAAATGCCGCAACGATTGAAAACAACGTGTTCATAGGATTTACCAGCGGTGGTTCAGCCTCGGTTTTCAATAATGTTACGAACTGCAACATAAAAAACAATATCTTTTACGCCTCCACCCCGGCAGGCTCCGGGACGTTTAGCGGTAATGACCTGCAAAATAACCTCAGCTATAGCACGAGCAATGATATATTTTCTACCGTTAATGGTAACATCAGCAGTAATAATGTTGAAGGTCAAAATCCGCTTTTTACAGATCTGCCGTTTGGAACTACCTTCAGTTTCAGTTATAACCTCATCCTGCAGGCCGGATCCCTCGCCATTGGATCAGGTTTGGATGGAATTGACATGGGCGTATTTGGAGGCGCCAACCCTTATGATGTTTATGGAACATCCCTCCCTATTGTGCAAACCATCACCGCACCGAATACGGTTACCCAGGGAACTAATATGAACGTCCGGATCGAAGCCAAAGGAAACTAAACCCCGATGCGCACAACAATTTTCCTGGCCATCGCGATTTTTTCGCTGCACCCGGGGGCTTACGCCCAGCTCAGCAGCATTGTCGCGGCGGAATATTTTTTTGATACTGATCCCGGGATCGGGGCGGCTACCCCGTTACCATCATTTGTGGCCAGTCAAAACCTGGAAGTAAATTTTTTGGCAGCATCCTCGGGCCTTTCAAAGGGAATGCACATGCTGGGATTAAGGGTGCGGGACAGTAATAATTTGTGGAGCATTCCCGCGTTCATGCCGGTTTATATTCTGGCAAATGATCCATTGACCGTCGAGAGTATAACCGGTGCTGAATATTTCTTTGACGTTGATCCCGGAGTAGGAAATGCCACCGCGATTTCGGTGGGATCTCCCGCGCCGATTATTGTTGTCGACTTTGCCGCTGCTTCTTCCGGCCTCTCCACAGGTGTGCACATGCTGGCAGTACGCAGCCGCAACGTGAATGGCGAATGGGGTATCGCAAGTTTTACTCCGCTGTACATTGACCGCAATAGGACCATTACTAAACTGGAATATTTTTTCAATACAGATCCGGGCGTAGGCAATGCCGAGCAGTTGCCGGTGAGTCCTGCAACAGATGTGCTCGATCTGATCTTCACTGCCAACAGCAGCGCTCTTGGTCCCGCCACCCACACGTTGAATGTCCGTGTAGCAGGACAAAACGATTTCTGGGGGATCGCCGAAACAGTCAGTTTTGTCATTTGTTCTGCAGCCACTGCCTCGTTTTCAGCCGATGTTGTCTGCGTGGGTTCCGCAACATCCTTTACCGATAATTCCACCACCCTCAGCGGCGATGTATACGCCTGGGATTTTGAAACTGACGGGACGATCGATGACAATACCGCTGGTAATACTACCTTCATCTATCCTGCCGCGGGAACTTATACCGCCACCCTGACCATCAACCGAAGCGGATGTATCAGCTCTACCTTGGTTACCGTGACAGTCGATGATGTTGCGAGCGTTACAGCGGGCCCTGATCAGACGATCTGTGAAACAGGTACTGCTGCGCTTATCTCCACCGTTGGAGGCACAGCTACCATGGGCCTGTGGAGTACGGCGGGCGACGGTCTCTTTGATGACACCTCTTTGTTAAATGCACTCTATACCCCAGGCGCATCTGACATAAGCAATGGAAATGTCACACTGATTTTTACGAGCGAAGACCCGTCGGGCGCGTGCGGGCCGGTCGCTGCCACGACAATCATCACCATCGACGAAAAAGCCACCGTTAATGCAGGTACAGATGCCAACATCTGTATCGGAACTTCCGTCAACTTATCCGGTTCCCGCGGAGGCTCTGCTGCCAGTTCGACCTGGACCACAGCCGGAGACGGGACTTTCGATAATGCGACTTCCCTCACCGCCACCTATTCGCCCGGAGCCAATGATATTACAACTGGAAATGTAGCGCTCACCCTGACGTCAGATGATCCATCCGGACTCTGTAATGCGGCCAGTGATGTGGTAGCAGTAGCCCTTTCAGCCAACACAACAGTTGACGCAGGACCTGATCAGACATTTTGCAGCAACGACGCAATAACCCTCGCCGGAACCGTGGGGGGACCCACTACAACTTACAACTGGAGTACAGCCGGAGATGGCACCTTCAGTTATGCAACAATCCTGAATCCTGAATACTCACCCGGATCAAATGATCTGACCACAGGCAGTGTCGTACTGACATTGACAACAGATCCAGTGGGTGCCTGCCTTTCCCAAAATGATCAGTCCACCATCTTCCTGACAAAAGATATCAATATTGTTGGGCAGACGTCTTCTGCGACGATTGCAAATGTTGTATCCGTTCAGGTAACCGCGGGAGGCACGTTTAATACAGGAGATGTGCTCATCACCACCATTCTCACCATTCCGAAAAAAGGGACAGCCCAGGTCAAGACGGGCAATGTGGTTGAATATACGGCTAACAATGGAACAGTAGGCGCCGATAGCGTGGAGATTCAGGTTTGCAACCAGTGCGATCAGTGTAATAGAGAATTCTTTTATTTCAACATCCAGAATGCACCACCGGTCATCGATGTTCCACCAGCGAGCACCCCTGCCGGTGGAAGGGTGGTTATTCCAATCAGTTCTTCCATCTCTGATCCCAATGGAAATCTTGATTTGTCAACCGTCATCGTTCTGGACCAACCCTCAAGCGGAGCCTTCGCCGAAATCGACGCGAATAATAATTTGATAATCGACTACGAGGGCATTGATTTTTCCGGAACGGACAATCTCACCATTCAGGCCTGTGATGATTTAGGCGCCTGCTCGGATTATGTCATAACGATAGAGGTTGGGAATATTTCTACCGACATTCAAATTTACAACGCCATCGCACCGAATAGCACGGGTGACAATCGCCACATGCGCATCCTTAACTTACCGAATGGAAACAAGGTCTCGATATACAACCGATGGGGTGATAAAGTATTTGAAATCGAAAATTACGACAGCAATACACCCGGGAAACGTTTTGAAGGGGACAATGAAGATGGAAAAAAACTCCCGTCCGGCACTTATTTTTATAAGATCCAGATACCCGATCGCGATCTATTGACCGGGTATCTGTCTCTGAAGCAGTAGGTACGGTTCCGGTTCAACTTTCTGAAAGTTTTAAAACTTTCAGAAAGTTGAATAAAACTCACCTCTTCTTCTTCATCTTCTTCACCATCTTCACCACTTTATTAATCGCCCTCTTCACCAACCCTTTTTTCGCTGGCTTTGCACTCTTGAGTTTTTTCTTTGCATTCTGTTTTACCACGGCTTTGGTCGCGACTTTTTTCGCAGTGGTCTTGCTGATGGTTTTTTTACCCGGCTTACTGGAACCTGTTCTCTCTGGCTTTTTATTCACCATCGGTTGTTTAAAACCTTTTGATGCAGCGATCTGCTTTGCCATAAGGTTTAACGCAGACCCGGCCGTGAACCACAGGATCTGTCCTGCATTATAGGTGTGGTTTACCTTTATGGTATGACTGGTTCCATCTTTGTGTTTCAGTACAAGGGTGAGTTGTTTTTCAGGAGAGAAGTCTTTCAGGTCAACGATATCGATCGTATCATCCTCCTGTATGAGATCGTAATCGGCTTCATTTGCAAAAGTGACCCCCAACATTCCCTGTTTCTTGAGATTGGTCTCATGGATACGCGCGAAAGATTTTACAAGAATGGCGCGCATGCCCAGGTGTCGCGGTTGCATTGCGGCGTGTTCGCGCGATGATCCTTCACCGTAATTGTGGTCGCCCACAACTATCGTAGGTACTCCTGCAGCTTTGTACGAGCGTTGTGTCGCGGGGACAGGGCCGTATTCACCCGTTAATTGATTCTTAACAGAGTCTGTTTTTTCATTGAAATAATTGACAGCTCCCGTTAAAGTATTGTTTGCGATGTTGTCGAGGTGGCCGCGGAAACGCAGCCATGGACCCGCCATCGAAATATGATCAGTGGTACATTTGCCCTTCGCCTTGATCAACACCCGCATGCCCGTAAGATTCCTTCCATCCCAGGCGGCAAAAGGACTCAGCGCCTGAAGGCGTTTTGATTCAGGATCAACCGTCACTTTCACCTTGCTTCCATCTTTTGCGGGCGCGAGGTAACCAGCATCCTTAACATCAAAGCCTCTTGGCGGAAACTGATCGCCACTGGGCTCGTCGAGTTTTACCGCCTTGCCTTCATCATTGATCAGCGTATCGGTAACAGGATTAAAAGTAAGATCCCCGGCAATAGCAAACGCCGTTGTGATTTCCGGTGAGGCCACAAATGCATGAGTGTTGGGATTACCGTCGTTGCGTTTTGCAAAGTTGCTGTTAAAGGTAGTGATTATGGTATTTCTTCTGTTGGGATCATTGGTATGACGCGCCCATTGGCCGATGCATGGACCGCAAGCATTTGCCAGGACCACGCCCCCCATTTTTTCAAATATGTCGAGATAACCATCGCGGTCTACGGTGTAACGCACCAACTCCGAGCCCGGTGTGATGGTAAATTCAGCGCGCGCTTTTATTTTCTTGTCAACCGCCTGCTTTGCCAATGAAGCGGACCGCGTGATATCTTCGTAAGACGAGTTTGTACAGGATCCTATCAAACCAACTTCGAGTTTTTCAGGCCACCCGTTTTTCCGCACCTCATCGGCAAATTCCGACAGGGGAATGGCGCGATCAGGCGTGAAGGGACCATTGACATGAGGTTCGAGTTCAGAAAGATCTATTTCAATGACATGATCGAAATAT
>JBBDXJ010000249.1:0-18380 GCA_040902445.1 Cyclobacteriaceae bacterium
GGCCCGTTGTGTTTTTCCGCTTCAACAATAGCGAGGGCTGTTTTCTCGCGGTCCATACCCATGTTGACGGAGGCCACATACGCATTGCTGTAGGAAGTCATCATCAGACCGAGGTTCTTTTTGCCGAGCTTTTTGCCATCGGATGCGAACTTAGCCACAGCACCACGCGGTGTTGCTTTTGATGCCTGTCCTCCTGTGTTAGAATAAACTTCCGTATCGAGCACCAGTAAATTAACATTGCGGTTGGAGGCCATCACATGATCAAGTCCTCCAAAACCAATATCATAAGCCCAGCCATCGCCGCCAATGATCCAGATGCTCTTCTCTACCAGGTAGTCCTGCAATTCAATTACCTTATCCAGCAGGCGATTTTCTCCCGTGTCTTTTTTCTCCGCAGCAAGAAGCTGTTTTACGAAATCAGCATGATTTTTTGCCACCGTGTTTACATCATCAAATAAACGCAACGAGGTTTCGAGTGCTGCTTTAAGAACATCATTGATAGAAGTTTTTATCAAAGATTCAACATTGGTTTTTAACTGTCTGCGGTTAGCATCCACCGCGAGGCGCATGCCAAAACCAAATTCAGCGTTGTCTTCAAAAAGTGAATTCGCCCATGCCGGTCCTTTTCCGGTTTTATCTTTTGTATAAGGTGTGAGTGGGAATGTGCCACCGTATATCGATGTACATCCGGTGGCATTGGCGATGATCATGCGATCACCAAACAGCTGTGTCACCAAATGAATATATGGTACTTCCCCGCAACCCGAACAGCTTGGAGGATACTCCAGGTACGGCTCCGATATATTGGGTTCATTGACGAAGGAAAGTTTGTCAATCCAGATAGCAGGATTGCCGGGCGTACCGCGGAACTCAAGCCGTTTTGTGCCAGTTGGCATCATGCCATTTACAGGCATTTTAGAAACGGGGATGAGATCACCTTTCAGTCGCAATACCGGATCGATGATGTTTTCAGCAAACCATCCTGAACCTTCAGGAATTAACCTGGTCACTTCTGCATACTTTTGGGTCTCATCACCAACCGGAACAGCGGTAATCGCCGCAGCTGCTGCATCGATCGCTTTCCAGTTCATCTCAACTATTTCAACACCTTTCCGTGCAAATTGTTTTTGTACAAACTTCTTGATCAGGCCGATAGCGTCCTGCTCGGGAATCACCCCAGAGACTTTGAAGAATGCGGCTTGCATGACAGAACTTATTTTCCCGCCTAACCCAACGCTTTTTGCGATCTTCGAGGCATCAATAGCAAAAACTTTGATGTTCTTCTCGCGGATGGTATCCTGCATTTGTTTTGTGAAAAGCCGGAAGATATTTTCCGGTTTCTGGCTGGAGTTGATCAGGAACGTTCCACCTTCAGTAATTCCCTCCAATATATCGTATTGCCCGATGTACTGAGGCCGGTGCAGCGCTACAAAGTCAACTTTATTCAGCAGGTACTCCGATTGAATTTTTTCTTTGCCGAACCTGAGGTGCGAAATGGTCCATCCTCCGGACTTGTTAGAATCGTATTGAAAATATCCCTGTACAAAAAGATCGGTGCCGTCGCCAATGATCTTGATGGCATTTTTGTTTGCACTCACCGTGCCATCCGATCCATATCCCCAGAACTTGCAGCGCACAACGCTTTCCTGTTCAGTGTCAATCTCCTGGATAACAGGAATAGATTTATAAGTTACATCATCGTTGATACCCACCGTGAAATTATGCCAGCCATCAGTCTCAAGATGATCGTATACTGCCTTCACCATGGAAGGTGTGAATTCTTTGGATGACAAACCATAACGTCCACCGATGATGCGTAAGCCGGGCCGTTCATTGGCCAGGGCTGCAACTACATCCAGGTAGAGCGGCTCACCGATGGAGCCCGGCTCTTTGGTGCGATCAAGCACGGCGATCTTTTTAACAGATTCGGGGATCTGATTCAGAAAGTCTGCAATAGCAAAGGGTCTATACAACCGCACTTTCAGCAAACCTACTTTCTCTCCACGTTTTCTTAAATAGTTAATGGTTTCTTCAATAGTCTCGGTAGATGATCCTATGGAAATCAGGATCTTGTCAGCATCTGGCGCGCCTATATATTCGAAGAGTTTGTATGCTCTTCCGGTTTTATCAGCAAACAAATCCATATATTTTTGGACAATGCCAGGGCATTCCTCATAAAACCTGTTTACGGTTTCTCTTCCCTGGAAATAAACATCGGGATTTTCGGCTCCTACTTTGCAAAAAGGAGATTCAGGTTTTAATGCCAGATTGCGAAATTCCTCAACCAATTTCATGTCGAGCATACTTCTCATTACTTCGTGGCTGACCGGAGTGATTTTCTGGATGGAATGTGAAGTGCGGAATCCATCAAAGAAATGAAGAAAAGGGATTTTACTTTCAAGTGTACAAAGGTGCGCGATCACTGCAAGGTCCTGCGCTTCCTGAACGTTCGATGAGGCGAGCATTGCAAAACCAGTTCCGCGAACGGCCATTACATCGGAATGGTCTCCAAATATAGAGAGTGCCTGGCAGGCCAGTGATCTGGCGGAAACATGAAAAACTACCGGGAGCATTTCACCGGCTATCTTGTACATGTTCGGGATCATCAGCAAGAGTCCCTGAGAAGCAGTGAATGTTGTCGAGAGTGCTCCTGCGGAAAGGGCACCGTGGATGGCTCCTGCAGCACCCGCCTCTGATTGCATCTGTACGACATCTACCTTCTCATTGAAAATGTTCTTCCGTCCTTCTGCACTCCAGGCATCGGCCCGTTCGCCCATATCGGAGGAAGGTGTGATGGGATAGATAGCCGCTACTTCAGAAAAACCATAAGCTACATTGGCGACAGCAGCGTTGCCATCCGTGGTGATATAAGTGTCTGATCTCATAATCGAGCAAGTTCGTTTCTTCAAACTTAATCGTTGCCGCGCTGCTCCCATATGTAAATTGTCATTCAGTGACATGATTTAAATCACAGTTATGGCCTTGAAACAGTGAGAACAATTGCAGGAAACGCATCGCATGGGCCAATCAATGATATAAACCATTTATGAGCTATGACGGTCATCATCCTCATTGAAGGGATTTTCGGATTGTTGATTCTATCTTTAGATTATAGTTCCTGAATTTTGGCGTGAAGGAAGAAGGTTAAATAAAAAGTCAACTCAAGTTCGCTTCCCGATACAAATGTGCCCTTCATTAATAATCAGTGTGTTTACTGATTCGAGTAACAAAATGGTAACAGAAATTACCGAGAAATCGCTTAAGATCCAATGCACTTTGAAGCTTCTTGAAAGACACTTAGCGACTGGGTTCAACCAATTCTCTGAAAAGGCGTTTTGCAACTTCATCGACTCCGAGACTCCAATTCAATCCAACCCTACCCGCCAAAACCATACTATACTCATATACATCCCGTGCTGATACGTTTAACCAAATCGGTAGAATTAGTTTTTTATCATCCACAATCTCTCTGGTGAATGTGGAATCAAATTCAACTTTCATCCATCCATTTTACCAAGAAAATTAGCGCTTAAAATGATTATACATTTCTCGCACGATTTTAGGCCTTTTTCAATGCTTTGTCTCAAATTGTCACCTACCTTTAATGAATGTTCATCATACCAAAGTGGAACCATCATCGATTGTAACTTAGCCACCAGCGGCCTCACGACGTCTTGTTTGTCACGTGAATCATGGGAGATAAACGCGATAGGTTGATCTTCCGCTGTGGCGCTTTTAGCATATTCCAGGTCACGAAATTCAATGAATATTTTTGAAGCCCTTCCAAGAGCAAAAATTGTGCATGATAAAGTACTCGGTCGTTTTGAAAAAGTACTTCAATAGCAAATACAAAAAAGGAAACTGAGACTTCCTCACTCATCCCTGGTTACGAATACGACATCTTTATCAGTTACCGTCACAACGATAACCGATCTGGATGGGTAACAGAGTTTGTCAAAAACACCTGGAGGAAGAATTGCGCGCCACGATCAAAGAACCCGTCTCGGTTTATTTTGATTGCAATGGGTACGACGGATTGCTTGAGACACGCAACCTCGATAAAAGCCTGGAGCGGAAACTTAAGTGCCTCGTGTGATTCCCATACCTTCACAAACTTACGGTCATCTTAAAAGCTTTGCCTGGCAAAATGAGTTGTTGCAACAGGCGATTGATGAACACTACTTGTTCGTGGGACAATATCCCATAGGAAAATTGCGCTTCCTAAAGTTGTTTTACGTGATCCTTGGTAGGTGAAATTATGGAAAAAGAATCGCTTTTTAATTCTTGGAAATTTTGTATCTTCCGATGAAACTACCCCCTCATGCCTTCACTTATTCCAGGCTACGAATACGACATCTTTATCAGCTATCGACACAACGATAACAAGTACGATGGGTGGGTAACGGAGTTCGTTTCCAATCTTGCAAAGGAGCTTGAAGCTACTGTCAAGGGAAAAGTGACAATCTATTTTGATCAGAATCCGCAGGATGGCATGCACGAGAATCATCATGTAGATGAATCCCTTGCACCGAAGCTTCGCGCACTCGTATTTATTCCGATCATTTCAAAAACCTATTGCGACCTCCATTCCTTTGCATGGAATAATGAATTGCTTGCTTTTGTTAAAGGGGCCACATGCGATAATATCGGGATGCAGGTAAAACTGAGAACTGGTAACGTAAGCAATCGTGTGCTGCCAATAAGGATACATGATCTGGAGGACGAAGATATTCAACTGCTGGAAAGTACGCTTAAGACTAAAATGCGCCCGATTGATTTTATTTTTAAATCGGCGGGAGTAAATCGTCCTTTAAAGCCGGCGGATGATTTACGCACGGATAGCCAGCATGCGTTCTACCGCGACCAGATCAACAAGGTCGCCAATGCGATCAGCGAAGTGATCAATGCAGTGACCTTGCAAAATAAAAACAAGGAAACACAAATGCCACCGCCTCCCACAGCAGCGATACCGGTGACCAAATCCTTGCTACCTAAAATTGCCATGGCTGCGGTTGCACTCCTGCTTGTGATGGCCATGGTGTACGGCAGTCAGTTCGTTAATTTTTCTAAAAAAGAGACCATAGTAGACAAGTCGATAGCGGTTCTCCCGTTCGTAAATATGAGCAGTGACCCGGGCCAGGAATATTTTTCTGACGGGATGATGGAGGAGATCCTTAATCAGCTGGCGAAGATCCGCGACCTGAAGGTGACCTCCCGCACTTCTTCGATGCTCTATCGCGACTCAAAGTTACCTGTAAAAGCAATAGCCGAGGCGTTAAGTGTCGGGCATATCCTGGAAGGCAGCGTCCGCAAATCAGCTGACAAAGTGAGGATCACCGTGCAACTCATCGATGCACACACAGATAAACACTTATGGTCTGAGACGTTTGACACTGACCTGAAAGACGTGTTCTCGGTGCAGACCGAGATCTCAAAAAATATTGCATCCAAATTGAAGGGCATCTTAACCCCGATGGAGCAAAAACTGCTCGAACAAATCCCCACCACGAATAAGGTGGCTTATGAGTATTATCTTAAAGGTAAGCTGATCATCCATAGGGGAGACGGCTTCCCAAGCCTTAAGGAAGGAGTGAAGCTATTCACTAAGGCAATTGAATCAGATCCGGAATTTTCGGCAGTGTATGCTGAACGGGGAGGTTTATATTCTCTGTGGTATTTCAATAGGATGCCTTCATGGGAAGGTAAGGACAAACTGGCGCAACAGGACATAGCAAAAGCCGAAATGCTAAACAATGATGTGACAGAGATTCAAGTAAAAAAGGCCTTTATTCTATATCAGACCCAGGGAAACTATAACGAGGCGATTCGCATTCTTGAAAAGGTGACCCGTGAATACCCGAACAACGCCGGTGGATTCAAGGCGCTTTACGCGGTACAACGGAGAATGGGTTTATTTGATCAAGCAATAAAAAATGCTGAAACAGCTTTAGCGCTCGACCCAAATAATGTGTCCAACCTTCATAATTCAGCCTACCTTTATTATGCCATTAGAAAATATGAGGTTGCGGATGACATGTGTAACAGGCTCCTTGCCTTGGAACCGCGTCATGCTCAGGGGATACAAATAAAATTCTATGTATTGGTATCCTGGAAAGGAACTTTGGAGGAAGCGTTGAAAAGCGTGGACAATTCGGATTCTGTCATTCAGGCTTCGGTGAAGTATTACAAAAGGGATTTTAACTCCTTAATCCAGATGGTGCATCAATCTCCCAAAGCCGTTCATGAGACGCAAACTGTTTATACTCCAAGGGCTTTGAAGCTTGCAGAATTGTATTTTTTTTCCGGAAACAAAAAACTAAGCAAAGCCTATGCGGATTCGGCATTGGTAACCCTAACCGCAACGTATAAGAAATTGGCCAATGACTTCAGGATCCATAGCGCCATGGCCTTTGCTGAGGCGTACGCGGGAAATTTTTCGCAAGCGGTTGCCTATGCTAAGAGCGCCAACATGCTCATGCCAATTGGCCGTGATTCGTATTCAAAAGGACCGGCAACCGAAATTGACCTTGCAAAAATTTATATTCTGACCGGCCAATACGACCTTGCAATCCGCAAAATCGAATACATGCTGACCAAACCCGCGCTCCTAAATTTAACTCCTGCGTTCCTTCGCATTGATCCGATGTATGATCCCTTGCGAAAGTTTCCAGCCTTCATGAAGATCCTTGGGACCGAATATAAAATTGATTTATCGACAGCGCGGCATTAAAGCACGAACGGAGAAGTGTTGCCCGTGTCGTATTCCGCCCATGTCCGGCGTGCTTAAAACTTTTCCTTTGAAAAGATTTTCCTGTTAATGTAATGGGGGATGGAAAAATTTGTCCTTGTATGAGGCGCCGGCGTACCGGGCTTTGTTAAAGAAAAATGAATTATCCTGCACAGGCAGATTTGTAGAGGGCAGAGTCTGCGCGCCCGGTTTTAATTACGATCGCTGGTGAATTGCCGAAGAGTCGCAATTGATGAAACAATTTATGCATCCCTGCATGCATCCGTTTTTGGCGAAAATATGTATCTTGAATGGTTAAGCTTCCACCATGCCATCCGTTATCTCCGGTTACGAATACGTCATCTTTATCAGTTATCGTCACAACGATAACCTGCCTTCGTATGACTACGGCAGGCAAAGCCGTTCCGGCTGGGTAACTGAGTTCGTAAAAAACCTGCAGCAAGAGTTATCAGCAACCATTAAGGCGCCAGTTTCTGTTTACTTTGATTACAACCCGCATGATGGCTTTTGATGAAAACACAAAACCTTGATATAAACCCATCAATTTTGTCTGTCTTACAAAATTCCCCCAGCATTACCCCAATGGATTACTTTTGTTTGCTTATGATCGTATTCCTGGAGACCGCCATAAACCAAAAAACCACGGATCTTGTCCCTGCCATTATACACTTTTCTAAAGTAATCCAGACCTTTAAAATAATCTGAGTTAACTGTTTTTCCGGCCTTGACTTCAATAAGCTTTTTAACTCCCGCAGATGGCACGAGGAAATCTACTTCATTACCTGTCTTATCTCTCCAATAATAAAAATCAAAAAACCTGAGTTGATTAAGAGACTGTTTCATTAATTCAGAAAAAACAAAATTTTCAATAAGCTGACCTTTCATATAGTGTTGCTGTATTTGCCTGGAGTTGTCAATGCCAAGCAAATAACACAACAATCCTGTATCACAAAAATACAGTTTAGGACTTTTAACAATCCGCTTATTATAATTTTCAAAGTAAGGCTGGAGTAATTGAATGACGAAAGAAGACTCTAAAATACTTAACCATGCCTTTGCTGTATTATGACTGATCCCACAATCGTTACCCAGTGAACTAAGGTTAACTATCTGTCCGGCCCGGCCTGCACACAATCGCAAAAAATTCTGAAATGTGGTGAGGTTGCCAATATTCTGAATTTGACGAACATCCCTTTCGAGGTAGGTATTCACATAACTCGAATAGTAAAGCAAAACGTTGCTACGTTTTTTCCACAATGCCGGATAAAAACCTCTTTGCAGAATGGTTTCTATTGTTCCTGTTTTTAGTTTCGCCTCTTTCAATTCTGTTAATGACAAGGGAAACAGTTTTAATATAGCCACCCGGCCGGCAAGGGATTGCGAAATTTTTTCATGCAACAGGTAATTTTGGGAACCGGTAAAAATAAACTGGCCGTTCTTTCCCCGCTCATCCACGAAGGCTTGAATATAGGAGAATACTTCCGGTACCCGCTGCACTTCGTCAATGATAAGCGTTTTCCGAAAAGAGCCTAGAAATCCCCTGGGGTCTTGCTCCACGCTTCGCCTGATATCAGGATCTTCAAAACTAACATAGTCCGCTTTGGGAAAAGCAAAACGCACCAAGGTTGTCTTTCCGGATTGCCGTGGGCCCATCACACTGACGATGGGAAAATGACGGAAGGCCTGTATTAATCTGGAGGTAATAATTCTGGATATCATGAAATAAATGTACGCTATTATTGGACAAATTGTAAGTTGTATTTACAATTTGTCTTTTTTTATCTCACTAAGATTAAACCCTGTATCGGCAAAAACCTCATTAAAGCACTGGTGGGTCAGCTCAGGGTGGGGTAAAATCTGGTTGCCTACTCCACAGTTTCGCCCTGGCTGAGCGATACAAGTTCCGGACAGAAGAAAACATATCCTTCGCCTTCCTTTTCGGTTACAGGGGTGAACTGAATTTTCTTATTCATAGTTCAAATGTAAGCAAATTGATTTCAAGGTGTGGTTAACTGCGATCATAATACTTATCTTTACCTGATGCCTTTACTAATCCGGATTTCAAATATAACCCCATTAATAAGGGAAAGCTTCATCCTAATGAAATCAATATGCCCTCTATAATTCAAAACTACGAATACGACATCTTCATCAGCTATCGCCACAACGATAACCGTTCAGGCTGGGTAACGGAGTTTGTAAAAAATCTGCAGGAAGAATTAGCGGCCACGATCAAGGAAACGGTTTCTGTTTACTTCGATGCCAATCTGCATGACGGATTACTCGAAACCCATAACGTTGATAAAAGTCTTGAAGGAAAATTAAAATGTCTTATCTTCATTCCTATTATTTCTCAAACCTATTGCGATCTAAAAAGCTTTGCATGGCAACATGAATTCCTAACCTTTAACAAACAAGCCAGGGAAGATCAGTTTGGTAGAGACATTAAATTATCAAATGGTAATGTAGCCAGCCGGATACTTCCGGTAAAGATCCATGACCTTGATGCTGAGGATAAATCAATTATTGAAACGGAAGTTCAGGGAGTTTTTCGGTCCATTGATTTTATTTACCGGTCATCCGGCGTAAACCGTCCGCTTAAAAATAACGATGACAAAAGTGAAAACATAAATCGCACCTACTACTGGGATCAGATCAATAGGACTGCGAATGCGGTCAAGGAAATAATATCGGCGATTAAGAATGGAGGTAAAGCGAAGCCAGGTGCTTCGACGATCAGTCAACTGAAAACCGGAAATAGCGATGAAACGGTTACCAGATCCATTTGCCGTTTTACCCTTTGCAAACATGAGCAGTGACCCGGATCAGGAATATTTTAGCGATGGCATGGCGGAAGAGATCATCAATTCACTGGCGCATTTAAAGGATCTTAAGGTGGCGGGTCGTACATCGTCATTTCAATTCAAGGGTAAGAATCCGGACTTGCGAGAGGTAGGAGAGAAGCTCGGAGTGAATACAGTTCTTGAAGGAAGTATACGCAAACAAGGAAATCTATTGAGGATCACCGCCCAGTTGATCAATGTGGAAGATGGTTTTCACCTTTGGTCTGAACGGTATGACAGAACACTGGACGATATTTTTGCCATTCAGGATGAAATCGCTTTAGCGATCACTGAAAAATTGCAGATCACATTAATGGGAAAGGACAGGGAAAAAATTACCAAATCATATACCGAAAACCCTGAGGCATATTTTTTTTATTTAAAGGGTCGTTTCTATCTCAACAAGCGGTTACCGCAGGAAAGTTTAGAACAATTTGAGAAAGCGATAGCGATTGATCCGGTCTATGCAAGAGCCTATGCCGGTGTGGCAGATGCCTCTATTATTTTGACAAACTATGGTTTTTTGCCACCTGGCGAAATCATGCCAAAAGCAAAACTTGCGGCCTATAAAGCCATTGAACTTGATGACTCACTTTGCGAACCGTATTGCTCACTGGCACTATATTACGCCAGCTTCGAATGGAACTGGAATGAAGCGAAAAAAAATTTTAAAAGATCAATAGAATTGAATCCAGCCTATACCCAGGCTTACATCTGGTATGGGCAATATTATCTGACCTGGATTGAAGGGAATTACAGAGAAGGAGAAAAGCTTTTGAATATTGCCATTAAACTGGAACCTTTAAGCGCCATTGGTTATCTTAGTATGTTTGCTATTCAGTGCAACAATGGGAAACCTGAGGAGGCCTTTCAAATGGCAAAAGAGGGATTTGCCTTGGATCAGGACTCTTACCTATCACAACGCGTTATGGGATTAGCATTTGCAGGCCGTAAAGAATTCGGGAAGGCAACAGAATGTCTGGAGAAGGCATCCAGCATGAGTAAGAGGTCGGTTTTGTCACTAGCCGACCTGATTTACCTCTATATGCAGCGAGGCATGGTAGACAAAGCACAAGAAGTGAGAGGGGAATTAGAAATGAATATGAAAGAAAGGAAGTATACAAGCCCTTTTATGATGGGTTATGCTTATTCCAATCTTGGTAATTTTGATGAAGCTTTCAATTGGTTCCAGTTGGCTTATGAGAACCATGATGGCTTTCTTTTTATGATGCGGAATTATCCATGGTTGCCGGATAAGCTTAAAACGGATGAGCGTTTCATTTCGCTGATGAAGAGACTGAGGGTTCCAAATTTTTAAATGTAGGTTAATAAAAGCCTTATGTCTTCCCTCATCCCCATACTTTCGCAAAGCTTCGGCAGGCAAGCCGGCTACGAGTAGATGGGAGGCAATATGTTTCCATTGCAGTAGGTTGGGGTGGCGTCATAGGCTTATGGACAAAATTTACAAAATATAATCATCCTGGCACGGTGTATACATTTGCCCTCGATGCCAACGAACCGTATCCCCAATACCATACCGAAGAAGAAAAGAAACCCGTGGAGTTAGCGTTTACTGCTACCAAAGAAGAAATCAAAAATGGTGACATGTTATACAATAAGTATTGTGCACAGTGTCACGGCAGAATGGGCGATAAAGGAGGTGCGATTCCTAATTTAGCTTATTCAAAAGCTACCACATTTTCGATTTTCGAACATATCGTTTTGAAAGGGATGTTTATCAGCAAAGGCATGCCAGACTTTTCAAATACCCTCAGTGCTCAGGAGGTTAAAAATATCAAAAACTATATTCTATTTTCTGCGGAGAATATGTGACACAGATCGCTTGTTCGCACATCTAACGCTGCATTACTCATCATCGCGAGGTCAACTTTGAAGTTTAGTTCTTAAAAATATTTGTCACCTTAAACCTGGCTTCGTATGACTACGGCAGGCAAAGCCGTTCTGGCTGGGTAACGGAGTTTAAAAAAATTCTTCAGGAAGAACGGTAAGCAAATTGTACCTTTGTAGCATGGCACATAAACCAATACTGCTGGTTAATAAGCGGATTTTTTGGGATGTCGCATTTGAAAATATCAACTACGACACAAAAGCTAATTTTGTAATCGAACGGGTTTTTGAGCGTGGCGATGTGGACGACATCCGAAATTGCCACAGGTATTATGGCAACGAAAAAGTGACCGAAGCCTTGTTGAATGCTAAATTTTTGCCTGAAACAAGAATGTATTTGGCAAGTGCTGTCATAAACAAACCCCTAAAAGAGTTTAGATGCTATACCTTGAGGCAGTCGAACCCCACACTTTTTCCGTATTAAATCAGTTAATGGAAATGCCTGCGTTACAGGATTTTTCATTGGTAGGTGGTACTGCGCTATCGCTTTTATATGGACATCGGATATCTGCTGATTTGGATTTATTTTCAAACAAACCATTTGAGAATTCTGAAATTATTAACGGGCTGAGAAATAAATTTAAAGATAAATTTATTATGGAAGACAAGCCTGTCCGCTTCGGCATTTTTTGTTTTGTGGATGAAGTAAAGGTTGATTTTGTCCGACATCCACATCCGTTAGTCGGGCCTGAACAAAATAGGGATGGTGTAAGGATGTTTTCAACCGAGGATATTATTGCCATGAAAGTGCAGGCCATTTTAGGCAGAGGTAGAAAGAAAGATTTTTGGGATGTGGCAGAGCTTTTAAAACATTTTTCAATTTCCGATTTTATCAAATTTCATAAGGAGAAATACGCTACACAAAACTTATTTATCACAGTACCACAAGCCATTACCTATTTTGCCGATGCCGAAGAAAGCGAAGACCCTATCAGTCTGAAAAAGCAAACATGGGATAGTGTACAAGAATTTATTAAGTCAAAAGTCAGGGAGTATTTAACCTGAAAATCGTTGTTGCATTTGTGAGACGAAAACCTGATTAATAAGGAAGGACTATCAAAACGGTGACATTAAATTTGCTATTTTTGCATAATGCCTTCTTTAATCCCTAATTACGAATACGACATCTTCATCAGCTATCGCGACAAAGACAATAAATATGATGGCTGGGTGACAGAGTTTGTTGCTAATCTGAGAAAGGAAGTTGAAACTACTTTTAAAGAAGATGTTTCCATTTACTTCGATGAATGAGATTCTGGCTTTTGAAAATCCAGTTTTTTCGGGGTTTTAACTATACTTAAAATTTCACTTCATTTGGTTATAAGTTTTAACTACAATTAAAACATTATTGAAAATTTGGAGTAAATACGTTCCAAGGCCTGTTTATCTGGATCGAATCAGGCCCTATATCGGCACAAACATCATCAAAGGTGCTTTGGATACTTTTTACACGATCTAAACGGTGAACGGTATTTATAAACAAGCAAACAATATATTAAAAATGAACAGATCAATTCTTTCAGCTCTTACATCATTTATTGTGGTATGTGCCTTCGCGCAGAATGATAATAAGATTACAATAGGAACGATTCACAGCATCCATTCAAATCTCCAACCTGCCAACAGATTGACAAATGCGTGCAATATTACGGCGGCTACGAATACGACATTTTCATCAGCTATCGTCACAACGATAACCTGGGCGAATGGGTGAATGATGCTAATGGTAAGCCGTGATTTTGATCCCATAAGAAATTTGCCACGCTTCCAAAAAATCCTGAACACTCAATACAAAACCAATTTCTGACATGTAAGCGATTTTACCAGGATTACACACAACAATTTACTAAACCTAGGTTAAGTTATATCTCCCTAAGGCTGGTGTTGTTGCAATTCTAAGTTGACCCAATTTTACCATTTCTAAAATTTGGTTCTGGTTTTTTTCGTATTGCATCAATCTGTGCGAAGGATATATTGTTTCTTTCGCAATTACCTCCAGCACCTTCAAAAAGATGCGCGGCAAAACCAGGAAAAGTTGTACCTTAAACAATAATCCAAGTATGCCTTCTCTGATCCCCGGTTACGAATATGACATCTTCATCAGCTACCGCCACAAAGACAATAAGTATGATGGGTGGGTGAGTGAGTTTGTTTCAAATCTTCGAAAGGAACTTGAGGCCACCTTCAAAGAAGATATATCGATTTACTTCGATGAAAATCCCCATGACGGCCTTCTCGAAACGCATAACGTTGATAAAAGTCTGGAAGGAAAATTAAAATGCCTGATCTTTATTCCCATTCTTTCTCAGACCTATTGTGATCCTAAGAGCTTTGCCTGGCAGCATGAGTTTGTTGCTTTTAATAAATTGGCTGGAGAAGCTACTTTTGGAAGGGATATTAAACTGAGCAATGGAAATGTTGCCAGCAGAATGCTTCCCATTAAAATTCATGATCTGGATGCGGAAGATAAAACACTTCTTGAAAATGAGTTGGGAGGAGTTTTAAGAGCCATTGAGTTTATTTATAAAGAGGCTGGAGTGAACCGGCCATTAAAACCGGCTGATAATAAGAACGACAATCAGAACCGGATTGATTACAGAAATCAGGTAAACAAAGTAGCCAATTCGACCAAGGAGATCATCAGCATTCTTCGGAATCCTTCTTCCGGCATGGCCAAAACTGCGGTGAATGATTCTTCCCAAAGAGCAGAGATTTTGTCACGACCGCTGGATTCTATAGCGGTGTTGCCATTTGCCAATATGAGCAGCGACCCTGAACAGGAATACTTCAGTGATGGCATTTCGGAAGAGATTATCAATACGCTCGCTCAAATTCCCAACTTAAAGGTAGCTGGCAGAACTTCTTCTTTTACTTTTAAAGGTAAAAATGAAGATCTCCGAATAGTCGGGGAGAAGCTGAATGTACGAACGATATTGGAAGGCAGTGTCAGAAGTTCGGGTAACCGGATCAGGATCACCGCTCAGTTGATTAATGTAGAAAATGGCTATCATCTGTATTCTGAAAAATTTGATCGGGTGCTCGATGACGTTTTCCTTATTCAGGACGAAATAGCAAAGGCAATCGTTGAAAAATTACAAATAATGCTGTCTGGTAAACTGGTCACACCGCAAATCCGGGAACAAACTCAAAACGTTGACGCTTATCAATATTATTTAAAAGGAAGGGCTCTGACCTACAAGCGCGGCAAATATTTGTTTGAAGCGATTGAGTCTTTTCAAATGGCCTTATCTATTGATCCGGAGTATGCCCTTGCTTATGCCGGGCTGGCAGATGCATACACCGTGATTTGCTATTACGGATTAATTGAACTTAAAGAGGGCTGGTCAAAAGCAATGTTTAACGGAAGTCAAGCAACATTATTCGGTCCTGATCTGGCAGAAACGTATTGTTGTAATGCCGCGATCTCCATGCTTCACGACTGGGAATGGGAAAAATCCGAGCGATTCTATCTGAAGGCTCTTGCGCTAAAACCGGGTTACGAACAAGCCCGTTGCTGGTATGGTCTTTTCTATCTTCAAATGGCATTTGCCAAACACGATGAGGCAATCATCAATTGCAGATTAGCTTTAGATGCTAACCCGTTAGGATATTATTCGCATTCGATGCTGGCTTGTTCATTAGGCATGGCCGGCCAAATTCATGAGTCCCTGGAAAAAGCAAAACGAGGGGTGGAGATCGAACCCAATGCATTATTTGCTCATTTTTTTTTGGGATCTATTTACCATTGGGCAAACAAATTTGAAGAGGCTGAGAAGACTTTTGAAATAGCCCTTGCGATGTCGAATCGTCATTCCTGGGCATTGACATCTTTGGGAATCCTTTATGTTGATTGGGACCAAAAAGAAAAAGCGCTTGAGATTTATCAGGAATTAAGATCCACCTCAAATAACAAATATATCCAACCCTCCATGATCGCTTTGTTGAGCGCGGCACTCGGATTTAATGCTGAGGCCTTAAGGTTTGCTCATCAGGCATGTGTCGAAAGGGATCCTTTTCTAATATTTACGTGTAAATGCTGGCCTTCCGGTAAAGCGCTTCGGGCTGTGCCAGGTTTTGATGAAGTGTTGAAAAGAATGGGCTTGACCTGAATGAATTATTAAATCAGTACACCTAATTTTCAAAAAGGGATTTTGACAAACCCGACTGGCGAATTATGGATAGAAGGGTGCCAATTCGAATTTCCGTTCACCGATTTCCTTACCTGACGCATGCTCAAAGAAAAGTTCAATGGCTTCCTTAAGATTTGCAGTCGCCTCCTCCACAGTTTCACCCTGGCTGGCAATGTCAAGTTCCTGGACAGAAGGAAACATATCCTTCGGCTTCCTTTTCGATTACAGCGGTGAACTGAAATTTCTTATTCATAGATCAAATGTGAGCAAATTGATTTCAAGGTGTGGTTAACTGTGGTCAAAATATTTATCTTTACCTGATGCCCTTACTAATCCCGATTTCAAATATAACTCCATTAATCGTGGAAAGCTTCATCCTAATGAAATCAATATGCCCTCGTTGATTCAAGGATACGAGTGCGATTTATTTATCAGCTATCGCCACAACGATAATAAATCAGGCTGGGTGACGGAGTTTGTAAAAAATCTGCAGGAAGAATTGTCAGCAACCATCAAAGAGCCTGTTTCTGTTTACTTCGATTCAAATCCACATGACGGACTTCTTGAAACTCACAACGTTGACAAAAGTCTCGCTGGGAAACTTAAGTGCCTGATCTTTATTCCAATACTCTCACAAACTTACTGCGATACAAAAAGCTTCGCGTGGCAGCATGAGTTCGTCCCCTTCATCAACCTTGCAAAAGAAGACACATTTGGAAGAGACATTAAACTCTCTAACGGAAATGTTGCCAGCAGAATCCTGCCCGTTAAAATTCATGATCTCGATCCTGAAGATAAAGCTGTCCTTGAAAAGGAATTGAACTCACCGTTGCGCTGTATCGAATTTATTTATAGAGCCCCTGGTGTAAACCGGCCCTTGCGCGCCAATGAAGACCACCCTACGGCTAACATAAACAAAACCTTTTACCGCGATCAGATCAACAAAGTCTCGCATGCAATTAAAGACATCGCTTTGGCGCTGAAGTCAGGAGAAAATAAAGAAACCGATGGATCATCTCAAAGATCATTCACGGAGAATAAAATTAAGCCCGCAACGAAAAGAAACATCAGCAGAATAGCGGCACTCGTATTAATAATTTTGGTTTCCCTATCCCTTATTATTTATTTGGTTATTCCAAAAGATAAGGTTTTGCCTGCCAAAATTCTGGATAAATCCATTGCCATCCTTCCTTTTGAAAATTTGAGCGGTGACCCTTCGCAGGAATACTTCAGCGATGGTATTGCCGAGGAGATATTGAATGCGCTGGCACAGATTAATGACTTAAAGGTTCCCGGCCGCACATCATCATTTCAGTTTAAGGGAAAGGCTGTTGATCTTCGCGAAGTAGGAGAGAAGCTGAAGGTGGGCACGGTACTGGAAGGAAGCGTAAGAAAGCAGGGAAATAAGGTGCGCATAACCGCCCAGTTGGTCGATGTTGAGACGGGTTATCATTTGTGGTCTCAGCAATTTGACAGAACATTGGATGACGTGTTTGCCATCCAGGAGGAAATTGCCCGTACGGTTACAGAAAAGCTAAAGGTAACACTGCTGGAAAATGAGACTATTGAAATCGGGGAAGGCCTGACTAAAAATAAAGCCGCTTATGATGCCTATCTGAAGGGACGTTATTTCTGGAACAGGCGCGACTTAAAGGAAAGTGAAACCTTTTTTCACAAGGCAATTAACTTAGATTCTACTTTTGCGGCTGCTTACGCAGGATTGGCAGAAACCTACGTTTTGATTCCGCCTTACAGCTTAGGGTATCCGCATGAGTATATGAAGAAAAGCGAGCAGGCAGCAAAAAAAGCAATTGATATCAATAGTTCATTGGCCGAGCCCTACGCCTGTCTTGGATATAAGAGTTTTATATATGATTGGAATTCTGTCGAAGCAAAAAAATATCTGGAAAAATCAATTCAGATGAATCCAAAATACGCACCCGCTCATTACTGGATGGCTCAATATCTTTTATCTTACACTTCTGATGGTACAATACCAAAAACAGAAATTGAGAAAGCAATTGCTCTTGATCCGTTGAGTCCAATGCCTCATTACGTTCGCGGCCAGGCATTTATGATCGAAAACAAACTTGAGGAGGCTATCGCATCATTCAAGTCCGCCGCAGAATTTCAAACGGCAAATTCCTACAGCCTCGTGAACATCGGGTATTGTTACATTGCGCTGGGTAAAAAGGACGAAGCGCTGAAAGCTCTGATCACTGCTGGTTATGCCAACGACAGGGCCAGAGCTGCACTCGTTTATTTATACGTGAATGGCGGCAAAACAGCAGACGCTGAACGTATTTATAAAAGCATGCTGGAAGAATCGCAGAAAAAATACATTTCTAAAACCTGCCTCGCAAATGCAGCATCGTTTTTAGGTAAGAAAGACCTTGCTCATGAATTTATGAAACAGGCGATTGAAGAACATGACTCGCAACTGGGCCTTTATCCCATTGTAAATCTTCCACTTCCTAATGATGTGTTATCGGATCCACGCAATGTTAAATTGATGAAAGATAATCATCTCCTGAAAATGCAATAGGTTTCAAATAGCTATGGGCTTTGGTGTATATCTCAAATTGTCGCGTTGGTCTAAGTCCATGGTGAGATGATCCTGAATTGCCACGGTCTTTCGGATTGTGGATGTGGTTAAGATTTAGCGGATTGTGCAGCGAATTGATAAAGATGCCATTCTAACTCTACTTTGTCACAACTAAGTTGCTGATTTTTTGTTAGTTCCATACATAT
>JBBDXJ010000250.1:0-2631 GCA_040902445.1 Cyclobacteriaceae bacterium
TTTAATCGACATCTACTTCACCGGTAATCAGGTACCAAATAAGCTATATCTTAATAAAGGCGAATTCAGGTTTGAGGATATAACTGAGAAAGCCGGTGTAGCGGGGGAACAAACGTGGGCTACCGGAGTTTCGATGGCTGATGTAAATGGCGATGGCCTGCTTGACATATATGTTTGTAACTCCGGAAATGTCGAAGGTCAGTTGAACAAGAAGAATGAATTGTTCGTTAACCAGGGCGATTTGACTTTCCGCGAACTTGGAGAGGTATACGGCGTAGCAGACAAGGGGTACACGACGCACGCTGCTTTCTTTGACTATGACAGAGACGGCGATCTCGATCTTTATATACTCAATAATTCCTACCAGGCCATAGGTAGTTTTAATCTCCGCAAGAATGAACGTAACAAGCGCGATGCTTTGGGAGGCGATAAGCTTTTGCGCAACGATTCCGGGCGTTTTACTGATGTAAGCGAACAAGCGGGAATCTATAGCAGCGTGATCGGATTCGGCCTTGGAGTCACAGTAGGGGACATAAATAAGGACGGATGGCCTGATATCTTTGTTTCCAATGATTTTTTTGAGAGGGATTACCTCTACATCAATAACCACGATGGAACATTCCGCGAAACATTGACTGAACAAATGAAGAGTATCAGTGGCGCTTCGATGGGTGCGGATCTGGCAGATATCAATAATGACGGATGGTCCGACCTCTTTGTTACAGAGATGCTTCCAAGGGAAAATGCACGCCTGAAAACGGTAACTACTTTTGAAGACTGGAACCGATACCAGTACAACGTACAGAACGATTATCACCACCAGTTCACCCGGAATATGTTGCAGATTAACAGTGGTAATAATAGCTTTCATGAAGTTGGCAGGCTTGCCGGTGTCGAGGCCACAGATTGGAGTTGGGGGGCACTGATGTTTGATATGGACAACGATGGACTGAAAGATATCTTTGTCGCCAATGGAATTTATCAGGATGTCACGAACCAGGATTTTCTCCAGTTTGCCAGCAACGAAGAGTTTGTGAAGTCCGTGTTGGCAAAAAATTCTGTCGATTACAAAAAGTTAATGGATATTATTCCTTCCACACCAATCGCAAATTACGCATTCAAAAATAATGGCAACTTAAGTTTTGTAGATCAGGCCGCGCCGTGGGGGTTGGGTACTCCTGGATTCTCAAATGGGGCTGCTTATGGGGATCTTGACAACGATGGCGATCTTGATCTTGTGGTGAACAATGTGAATGCCGAGGCGTTTGTTTACCGCAATGAGGTTAATAAGATGAAACCTGAGCATCATTATATTAAATTGAATTTACAGGGTGCCGGAAAGAATACATTTGCTATCGGTGCAAAGATAACTGCCGAAGCAGGGGGCCGGCAGTTTTACATTGAACAAATGCCGATGCGGGGTTTTGAGTCGACAGTGGACCACCGACCCAATATAGGTCTAGGGAAAATCGCAAAACTTGACCGTTTAACTGTAACATGGCCCGATGGCAGCACTACAATACTTGATTCTGTAAAAACTGATCAGACGATCTCCCTCAGACAAGCCGATGGGATCTTTCTTTCGGCTAAATCAAATATTACAAAGCCTCCGGTAAAATCGATTCTAAGAGATATTTCCTCAGGGCCAATCGATTTTATTCACAGGGAGAATGATTTTGTTGATTTTGACCGTGATCATTTGATATATCACATGCTTAGCACCGAGGGCCCGCGAATGTCCAAGGGAGATGTAAATAACGACGGATTGGAAGATATATTTATTGGTGGAGCAAAGGATCAATCCGGCGCGCTATTCATACAGACCGAAAATGGCATTTTTAAGCGATCAAATGAAAGACTTTTTGAAAACGACAAAACATCCGAGGATATGGGAAGCGTATTTTTCGATGCTGATAATGACGGAGATCAGGACCTTTATGTATGCAGCGGTGGAAACGAATTCTCGCCGAGTTCCACTGCTTTGATTGACCGGTTGTATTTTAATGATGGGAGAGGAGATTATACCCGCTCTTCCCAGATTCTTCCTTCAAGCACAACCTTTGAAAGTACCTCAACGGCAAAAGCTGCGGATTACGATGGGGATGGAGACCAGGATCTTTTTGTTGGAGTGCGTATGCGATCGTTTCTGTATGGGCTACCCATGAAAGGATATGTGCTAAATAATGACGGGAAAGGAAATTTCAGTGATGTCACCAATGTTATTGCGCCGCAGTTGCATGAAGCCGGGATGATCACCGATGCTGTTTGGGCTGATATCGATGTTGATGGGGATCAGGATTTATTAGTGGTGGGCGAATATATGCCCGTGAAAGTTTTTGTCAACACAGATGGGAAATTTTCGGATCAAACGGGCAGGGCTGGCTTTGCGAAAAGCAATGGATGGTGGAACAGGATAGAGGCAGCAGACCTCGACCAGGATGGTGATATCGATTTTGTGCTTGGCAACCATGGAGTAAATTCTAAATTCAAGGCTTCGTTTGAGAAACCTGTTTGCATGTATGTCAATGATTTCGATCAGAATGGAGCAATTGAACATTTGATCTGTACATTTAATGGAGAAAAGAGCTACTCGCTGATACTTAGGCACGACCTGGTTTCGCAGATCCCATC
>JBBDXJ010000251.1:0-18340 GCA_040902445.1 Cyclobacteriaceae bacterium
TATGTATGGAACTAACAAAAAATCAGCAACTTAGTTGTGACAAAGTAGAGTTAAGGTAGATTCTGATTGGGGTTGGAACAATTATGCCAAATGGTTTCATGTCGCAGAACACGAATCAAACCATAACGGGCAAATCAAATGGATCAAAAGCCGATTGCCCGGAGCAAAACCCGGGAACGACTGATTGAATTCACGTCCCGTATATTGTCTGTGACAATATAGCCAGCCCTATTTTATCTGGATTCTGATTACGCTGTTTTTGTCAGTTAATTCTGTGGCGCTGGCTGGCTTCACCTTATTCACTTTTATAACGATCCTGTCCCGGGCTTTTGCGGTTTTTTGAAAGTTTTTTAGGTCATAGCTATTTCCCTTTACCTTCTCAGCAAGTATTGCGCTTTTTTCGCGCGCTAAAATAATGTCGAATTCTTCAATTTCAACATTATCATTTCCGGCATTTACATTCAATTGAGCCAGTTCGGATGTATTTACACCTCCTTTAAGACATCGCGGTTTTCGATACCTTGAATTTTAACGGTAAAGGAAAGGTCCTCAGTTGTAAAGCCGGTTGTTAATACCAAAACAAATACAATCGACATGGCAGGAAGAGCAGAAGGTTTCATGGTGAAAGGTGTTTAGGTGTGAATTTTTTTTTCTGAAAACGCCTGGCTACCTTCTTTATTGCCTGCCAACACCAACGCAGTATTCAGCCTGGTACCATAATTCAAACACAGCCTGTTATCCGGAACCAACATTTTCATATATTTATTAAAGGGCGGGTAATGCCCTGCTTCCTTGATAGTGTGCCTATGGAAAAAATATTTGAATGGCCGCGGCTACTTCTTAATGATCTGCCAGCATTGTTCCTGCTGGAAGTGCTATTCCGGACTGCCGTGATGTTTATTGTGCTTTTGGTGGCCCTGCGGTTTACGGGTAAAAGAGGGGTAAAGCAATTATCGATTTTTGAGATCGTTATCATTATCGCACTCGGTTCGGCCGCGGGCGACCCCATGTTCTATGAGGATGTTGGTATACTGCCTGCCATTTGTGCCTTTATTGTTGTCATTGCGCTCTACAGACTTGTAACCTGGCTCACGGGTAAAAGCAAATGGTTTGAGGAATTGCTGGAAGGCAAAACAGAACTCCTTATCGACAATGGTATTTTTTCAATGGTCAAATTTGATAAGGAGGGTATTGCGCAGGATGAATTTTTTTCCGAATTGCGGTTGCAATCCATAGAGCACCTCGGACAAATAAAATATGCTTTTCTCGAGCCGTCAGGAAATATCAGTGTTTTCTTTTTTGCTGACGATGAAGTGAAACCTGGCCTGCCTCTTTTGCCAACCCTTTTCAATAAGAAAAGTGAAAATATAGCGCATGCAGGAGTCTTCGCCTGCGCAAGGTGTGGTTTTACGCAAAACCTTGCACCTGGACCTGCCACGTGTCCCGTTTGTAAAGATCAGGAATGGGTGGAAGCTATTCAAACATTAAGGATCGTTTAACGCGAGATAGAGGAACGAATGCACAAGGCTGAAGAAAGTTTCAGAATATTTTGTTTACTTGTCCTTTGGTTCACGGATTAAAGGGTATGTCTGGTCATTGGAGGAATTTTGCCCTCATCTTAATTTTCGTTCTGGCTTCATCTGAGGCAGAGGGGCAAACCGCATTCTCCCGTGGAGTCAATCTCACGGGCTGGTTTCAGGCTCCGAATGCAAGGCAAATTCAATTTTCAAAATTTACCAAAACAGATTTTGAAAACATTAAAAGCCTCGGTTGCGATGTGATCCGTCTGCCAATCAATCTTCATGCAATGACCAACGGCGAACCGGATTATATTCCCGATCCGCTCTTTCTGCATTTTCTGGATCAGGCCGTTGACTGGGCTGAAGAACTACAAATACATCTCATACTGGATAATCATACGTTCGACCCGGCTGCCAGTACCGACCCTGCCGTTGAAGCAATACTTGTGAAAGTCTGGACACACATGGCCAGTCACTACAGGGACAGGTCCGAATATGTTTATTATGAAGTCCTTAATGAGCCCCATGGAATTGATGACGCCGTGTGGAGTGATATTCAGCAAAACGTGATAGATGCCATCCGGACAGAGGACACGCAACATTTTATCGTCGTTGGCCCCGCCAATTGGAATAGCTATAATAATCTGAAAAATTTACCAGTTTACACGGACCCGAAACTGATCTATACTTTTCACTTTTATGATCCATTTGTCTTTACCCATCAGGGTGCGAGTTGGACTGACCCTTCGATGGTTCCGCTGGCAGGAGTACCTTTTCCATTTGCTTCTGCTGGTATGCCGGCCACACCCAATTCACTTCGCGGCACGTGGATTGAAGGCGCCCTCAATAGTTACGCGAATGATGGAACATCGTCAAAGGTCAGGCAACTGATCGATGTTGCTGTAGCTTTTAAAAATCAACGCGGCGTTCCCCTTTTTTGTGGTGAATTCGGTGTGTACATACCAAATAGTCCTGACGATGACCGCGTCGCCTGGTATGAACTTGTGCGTAGTTATCTGAATGAACAAGGTATTCCATGGACCATCTGGGACTATACCGGAGGTTTTGGATTGTTTGAGAAAAACTCCGCGGAGTACTTCAACTATGATCTTCATGTGCCCTTGCTCGAGGCGTTGGATTTTTCCGTGCCACCCCAGGAAGATTATATTCAAAAACCTTTAAGGACCGGGTTCGACCTCTACCTGGATTATTTCGGGGAAGGAATAACCAATGCAAGCGCCACCGGTAATGGAGTATTGGATTTTTATTCATCAAGCAACCCGCAGGCAGGGAGTTATTGCATTTACTGGACAGGTGTTGGACAATACGATCCGATTTCGTTTGACTTTAAACGGGATCTTGACCTTTACCTTTTAAAAGCATTCGATCATACGTTGGAATTTTACGTTCGCGGAAACTCTTCTTCCACGAAGTTTGATGTGCGGTTCATTGATTCAAAAAAGAATACTTCAGATCGTCCCTGGCGTATGGGAAAAACCCTTTCGGATATCCCCGCAGACAATGAATGGCATTTTGTGCAGATTCCCCTGAAAGACCTCGAGGAAAAAGGGGCGTGGGATGGCGCCTGGTACCCACCCGTCGGAAATAATTTTGACTGGAGGTCGGTTGACAGGTTTGAAATTATTCCGGAACATCAGTCGCTTGAAGGAGTTGAATTCATGTTTGATCAGATCCGCGTCACGGGCGAGGAAATAACCGTTTCCGTTGCCGAAGAGAATACGAATGAGCCGTTGCTCTCCGTCTACCCCAATCCGGTAAACAACACCACGAGTGTGAATTTTAGCGCACTGCGCTCCGGTCCCGTTGAAATGGCTGTCTACAATCCGCAGGGACAAAAAGTAAGTACACTGTTCCATGAAGTTGCCACGCATGGTGAACATATTGTGTTCTGGGATGGAACCGATACCGAAGGAAAAGCACTAGCCGCAGGTTTGTATTTCATTCGCATGGAAGCAGGCTCTCGATCGAGAACAATCAAAATTATGATGGCAGAATAATCCGCAATGCCACTACGCGTCTCTTTGTTCACAAAAGTTGAACAATACGTTTACGCCGCATTACATGTGACTTCATATTAGCTGGGGACGGCGCACGAATTAAAGTGATGCTCGATTTTTCCTCTTCTTTAGGAGAGGCTGAAAAAGAGCAGGAATTAGAATGCGCCAGCAGAAGGGTGAGGAGATTCGGGGCCTTCCAATCCCTCACAACCGTTTCCTCAACTGAGTCCACCTAACAACATCCTTTTCATCATGGGTAATGAGGACAAGCGTGATATCCTTGTCGAGATAATGGTTGAGGTAATGTGTGACCTTTTCGTGGTTGTCATAGTCCAGGAACTGGAATGGCTCATCGAGCAGCAAGAGCTCCTTATCATCCAGGAACATATTTATCAACAGCACAAGTTGCAGCTGACCCGATGACAGAAACCGGATGGGTTGGTCTATAATGTTTTCGGCACTAAAAAAATCGATCAGCTTATTCAGGCGGTCCGGATTCTTATGAGCCTGCATGAGAATATATTCCCGTCCTGTATCCGTTATTGCTTTCGGGCTGAGGAAATGAATTTGTTCCGGACCGAAGTAATTGATCCTTTTTTTGATATCCCATATCGATTCTCCCGACCCACGGCGTTTTCCGAATAGAAACACCTTCTGGCTATACGCCATTGGATGATCGGCATAGATGAGGCTGAATAAAGTTGTTTTGCCCGAACCGTTTTTTCCGGTCAATGCCCAGCGTTCTCCCTTGCTGATGCGCCAGTCGAGATCTTTGATGATCTTTTTCCCGCTGTATTCGATGGTGAGGTTTTGCATCTCCACGACAGGTTGATCTTCATTGCGCTGAATAGGAGGAGAATCATTTTTGGGATCTTCAAAAACCGGAGCGTGCTTCCCGACTTTTTCGATCTTCTGTATCTTAAACTTATCCAATACGAGTCTCCGGTTAATCACGGATGGCAAAGCATGGGCGTGATCCACAATGATAATCTGGATGCCGAATCGGGTGGCTATTTCATCGATAAAAGCACTGAGGTCGCGACCGCTTTCAGCATCGAGCCCATCAAAGGGATAATCGAATAATAAAAGGTCCGGAACGTTTTTGACCAGATGTCGCATGATCACTACTTTTTTCAGCTGGCCGTTGGATAATCGCGTTAAATGGAGGTCAAGAAGTTCACGGACGTCAAAGCTTGCCGAGAAGTCGAACGTCTTTAGTTTCTCCACGTCGTCGCCGAACACATCCCTTACTTTTGGAAGTTCGGTATCATCCATGGTGTAATAGCGCTGCTGGTAAAACAATCCGTCGAATCCACTCAGGAAGGCCTGTAGCCAGTGCGTGGGAATGAAGTGGATCTTCTCCATTCGCTGCTGATAGAGTGTATCCCAATCATTACCCTGAATAAAGCTGTGATGTATGCTGCCCGACAGGGGATGGATGACGCCGGCAATCAACTGCAACAGCACAGTTTTTCCCGAGCCATTAGCGCCCTGAATAACCCAATGCTCTCCTCGTCCTATGACAAAACTGAAATTCTTAAACAACGTTCTTCCCGTTTTTGAAACGGTGATATCTTTAAGTTCAACCATTTTAAGTAAACTTGCGCTTGGGGAAATTCGTAATATCTGTTTGAAATATAGATCTATTTTTTACGGATCTGAAGTTCGCGATAACCCGACGTCTCGTCAATCTGCCTGTCAAATATGAGGTCGGTAAGTTCCGCTATAGCTATTTCGGCGGTAGTATAGATTATATTTTTGTCCAGCAAGTGACCTCCTGTGGTTATTCCGCTTTCATCCGATATGCTGAGGTGTAAATGGGCGGAAGATTCTGACAGTGTTCCGACAAGTGAAACAATTTCAAAATGGCCTTTGCCTGAACATGCTTCTTTCTGGTTTGCATAACGGAGGTTGTACTGCCCGAGGCTGCCCACGCATGTAATGATCACTGCCGCTTTGGTCCTGTTTTCCGTTGCGAATTTTTCAAGGCAATCTTTTAGATCTTCCCCAGGTCTTAAACGGATAGCATATATCCTGGAAGTGGAATGCTGGGCAAAGGAATCTTTAGTTTTCATAGCGTGCAGTGTGGAGGGGTGGAGTAAATTTTCCTGTATTAATTTAAAGGAAAGTTGGTATAAGGCCTAAACGTTTCTGATCCGAGCCGCTACGAGCAGAACAATTGCCAGGGCGATAAATGAATCGGGCTGAAGAAGAAAGTCACCGGCCAAATGGGCGAGGAGTAATTTTGTCAGCAGGATCATTTCAAGGAAATTAGTTTATTGATCTTTTCCCTGTAAAGTGTTTCGAGTTCCATGATCTCTTCATAATGCGAACGGTTTTGTCTTTCGCTGACGGAGGGCTGCGTCACTCCTAGTCGTTTGGCCAGCGCTTTTTGTGTAAGGTTTCGATGATTGATCATGATTTGAATTAACTCGGCCGAGTTTGCGGTCCAGCTATTCATGGGGATGGAAGCGAGGCTGAAAAAAATGTTCATTTCCCTGTCAAAATCTGCCCACGGGGTTTTTATGGCCAGCGTTTGTTTTGCTTTTTTGAGGGTTTCAAATTTTTCTCCCGAATTGATAAAAGCCTCGCCTTCTGATTCCGCAATTTTCTTAAGGACATTTTTTTTTGCCCCGATGCCAATGGCCATTCTCACATCCAGGCCGCGGATGGTCTTAATGGTTGCCTTAATTCGCATAGCTGTAAGAAAGGCCTGTGCCGGATCCTTTACTTCAACCTGAAAGCTGTGACCGCGGTAGATTTGCCAGGTACTGGGAGTTTTTCCTTCCAGTGAAAGCGTTTTTTTTAATTTTGGAAGCCACACCGGGTTGCTCGTCTTGCGGGAGTGGATGATATCTCCTGTAACGACACTGGTTGTGTTTCTTTTGCCGGGCATACAAAGTTTTTAAAAAGGAAAAAGCCTATATTTTCAAATATAGGCTTAATAACTTATAATTGCAAATATAGGCTTAAATGTTTATAACTCTGAATATTGGCTATTTTATCTATATGATGCCACGGTCTGTTTGTGCGCCATTGGTTAAAGCATCACGCTCTTTTTCAACCATTTGGCGTGTAAA
This sequence comes from Cyclobacteriaceae bacterium, assembly GCA_040902445.1. Lineage (GTDB taxonomy): Bacteria > Bacteroidota > Bacteroidia > Cytophagales > Cyclobacteriaceae > Chryseosolibacter. The sequence continues at coordinate 6,619 of JBBDXJ010000251.1, forward strand.
ATTTTCCAGACGCCATCAGAATTTTCTGATGAACATTCGAGTGTCCTGATGTCTTTCACTTCCAGGATCTGCAAAGCCAAACTATAGGAAGTCTCCGAGATCAAAACAATGTTCGTTTGCTGATCGGCGAAGCCGCGGATATACCGCACTATCACTTCACCATCTTTCCGGGTGATCTTTCCGGGAAATTTTGAACCTGCCCTTTTCGCAAGAGCTTCCTTCATTTGTTGAATCGAGACTGTTTCTGTTTCCATACCCATCATATTGCGAATTGGATGCCACCTCTAAATAGAGCATTTTTCATGGAATTTGGGCCTTGTTCGGTGAGATTTAGTCCCAAAAGTGGAGAATATTCCTGTTTGGGCCTTTTTCCCGGAAGGGTTTGAGAGGTTTGAAAAGTCTGAAAAGTCTGAAAAGTCTGAAAAGTTTGAGAAGTCTCTGAAAATTTGAACAGGTTGCTGAAAGGTTAGTCGACCTGTTTCCCCTTTGCTTCGCGCTTACGTGTGACCTTACAGCACAACACGAGAAAGAAAGAATGAAGCTAAAATTGCAGGAAATAAGATGAGACCATTTTTTTTAAGCTATCCTCACATACGAACACAGTGCGCGACCATCCTATGAACAAACTAATTTTTACACTCACTTTGTTTATGTTTTGGTTTTGCAATGCTTTTAGTAAGCAGACGCAAAAGCCCCTAAATATCGTAATGATCCTGGCCGATGATCTCGGATGGGCGGACGTCGGAAATGATAGTTCCAGGATCGATACCCCCAATCTAAACCGCCTGATGAAAGAGGGTATGAGGCTTACAGGTTTTTATTCGTCAGCTTCAATGTGTTCGCCTGCGCGGGCGGCCCTGCTCACAGGCAGATATCCCCACAGTGTGGGCATGCCCGACCTTGCAAGCCCCGCGGTGCGAAACAATGTCCCCATTCTTTCCCTGGATCATACGGCAATCACCATCCCTGAAGCGCTAAAGAGCTACAACTACAGGTCTATGCTCGCGGGCAAATGGCATCTTGGGCATCAGGCAGCAAACTGGCCGCGCACCCATGGCTTTGACGAATTCTGGGGTTCGCTAATAGGTACACCAGGGTATTATGACGCAAAGGAAACCTATCACAATGAAAAACCGGTGAAGGTCGATGGCTATTTTACCGACCACATCACGGGTACAGCTGTGGAATTTATTCGCGGTCAGACCGGGAACCCGTTCTTCCTTTATGTGGCCTACAACGCACCCCACTATCCGCTGGAAGCTCCGGCCGCGCTGGTATACAAGTATAGAACGAGATTTCCTCATGACGGCCTGTTTGCCATCTACGCGGCCATGATCGAACGGATGGATGCAGGGATAGGCGAAATTCTGCATGAGCTTGATTCGCTGGGACTTTCCCAAAATACACTTGTGGTGTTTTGTTCCGACAACGGTCCCTCTGCTGAGCCGAGAACTTATGGCCTTGCCGGCGCAAAGATCTCTGCCGGCCCTCTTCGAGACCATAAATTTTCCACGCACGAAGGTGGCATCCGCGTGCCATTCGTGGCGCGGTGGCCGGGAAAAATTCCTGCCGGCGAAACGCGAAATGACCCAGCCATCATGATGGACCTCATGCCCACTTTCCTGGAGGCATGCGGAATCAAACCAGCAAAAGAACATGTGATGCACGGTGTATCTATACTACCATTGTTGCAGAACAAACCTTTTGAAAGAAAGAGTGCCCTCCATTGGGAAGATCAATACAACATGGCAGTACGAAAAGGCAATTGGAAACTCGTCCATCAGTATTTTTCCGCAAAGCCGTACCTGTATAATCTCGCCGGGGACATGCGTGAGCAAAATGATCTTGCAGAAAAAAATCCGAAGGTTGTTGCCGAACTCCTTGCCGCGCATGACGCATGGATCAGGCAGTGCTATCCCAACCGCATCGCGCATACCATGAAGCGGTCATATTACATTTTCCCTGAAAAGTAGAGACATTTTGTTTGAGGGATGGTTAAAATTGTGGACTGTTTCTCCCCACGATTTTGGGTTATCTTCTTCTTTTTGGTAATTTATAGATTCATTAAGCCATTTGATTTATGAATAATAGGAAAAGACCAAGATCGCCAACAGTGTTGACCTTAGCGCTGTCAGTCCTTGGGTCTTGTTTAGCGCACGCCCAACTGGCATCACCCGATGAAATAAAAACCAATAAAAGTTCACTGGCGGTACAGCCTATTCAACATGGTTCTGTTGTATTAACGTGGAATTCTAAAACCATTTATATCGATCCTTATGGCGGGGGAAAATATTATAAAGGCCTTGCCGCTCCTGATATGATCGTTATCACCGATATCCACGGCGACCATATGAGTGTGGAAACACTCGGAGCCATTGAAACGTCCAAAGCGATCATGGTTGTTCCAAAAGCCGTAGCGGATCAACTTCCGGAACAATACAAAAAGCAATGTGTGATCGTCAATAATGGCGAAAAGATCAGTCGCCTGGGAGTAGATATCAAAGCCATTCCAATGTACAATCTTCCCGAGACGGCAGAGTCACGGCATCCTAAAGGACGGGGAAACGGATACGTCCTGACAGTAGGCGGTAAGAATCTTTATATCTCCGGTGATACGGAAGACATTCAGGAGATGAGAGATCTGAAGGGAATTGACATCGCGTTTGTTTGTATGAACGGGCCTACGATGGACATTAACCAGGCTGCCAGCGCAGTAGTGATGTTCAAACCAAAAATTGTTTATCCTTTTCACCACAGGGGAAGTGATATTGAAGCTTTTAAAAAATTGGTGAATGACGGAAACAATTCAATTGAAGTGAGGCTGAGAAACTGGTACCCGGAGGTTCAATAAATTCGGAATGTCATAGTGAAAGATAATCCCATCAATATGAAAGAGTCTTCATTTAACTCCGTGATAAAAAGTATCTCAATATTAATCGTGCTTGGCACCGTCTGCTTTATACTCACAATAGTTAGAAGTTATGGCCAGCCAACCTTCGATATTGTTATTAAGGGTGGCCGGGTGATTGATCCGGAAACAGGTCTTGATGAAGTCCGCAACATTGGTATTCGGAACGGAAGGATACTGGAAATTTCCAATGAGGACCTTCCCGGTTCTGAAGTAATTGATGTGAAAGGTCTGGTGGTGTCACCGGGTTTCATTGATCCTCACGTTCATGGGATTACAAACCGGGAACAGGAATTCCAGGCACACGATGGAGTTACCAGCGCCTTAGAGCTTGAGGGTGGGATTGAATTTCTAAGAGAATGGCATAATCTGCGTGAAGGAAAGGCTATGATCAATTATGGTGGAAGCGCTTCCTGGATGATGGCTCATGCCCTTGCGATTCCAAAAAATGAGAAGCCACGATTGAAGTTAAAGAATATCTTGAATGACGAGGGATGGAACCGCAACACAATATCTTCCTTAATTGAAGAACGACCCTCGGAAATTACTTCTAAAAAACAAATTGATCTAATGCTGAACAATTTGCGGGAAGCATTAGCCGAAGGTGCGGTGGGTATAGGGCTTTCGCTTGGATATAACCCTTTGGCGAACAGAGAAGAAATTTTCAGACTTTTTCAGTTAGCCGCCGGTTTTAAAGCCCCGGTTTTTATCCATGTCAGGGATTTCGGGTTAACCTATATTCAACAGGCCATTGCAGATGCCGCGATTACCGGGGCGAAATTGCACATTGTTCATGTTAACAGTATGGCCCTCGGCGAGATCGGCCTTGCAATTGAAATGGTGAGTGAGGCTCAGAAAAAAGGGTTAGACATCACCACTGAACTTTATCCATACACGGCCGCCTCCACCTCCCTGCAATCGGTTCTTTTTGACGAAGGATGGCAGAAAAAAATGGGTGGTATTTCTTATGGGGATTTACAATGGGTGGCAACCGGGGAAAGACTTACGGAGGCTACTTTTAATACTTATCGCCAGCAGAAGGGGATTGTGGTTATTCATCTGATGAAACCTGAATGGATAGCATTAGGCATTCAATCACCGGTAACCATGATCGGTTCTGATGGAATGCCTTATGCATCGTTCGCTCATCCGAGAACTGCCGGAACCTTTTCCAGGGTGTTGGGAAAATACGTTCGGGAAGAAAAATTATTAAGTTTGATCCAGGCCATAAATAAAATGACATTGATGCCCGCCAGGCTCCTTGAGGATTTTGCGCCGATGATGCGGTTAAAAGGACGAATTCAGGTAGGGTGTGATGCTGATATTACGATTTTTGACCCCAATACAATCCTTGACAAGGCTACTTATGAAAAGGGCCTTGAATTTTCTCAGGGCATACATCATGTTATGGTAAATGGCGTATTTATAGTTCGCAACGGCCAAACTGTGCGCGATATTTTTCCGGGTAAACCAATATTTGGAAAGTATAAAAAAGGGTAAATAACTAATTGGTCGTTTGGTGTACCGGTTCTATTAACCATTCTTTGAAACTTTTTTAGCCATTGATGACAACAATCACTTACGCCGCTGATTGTCGTCATTTTGTATTGCTTTAGTTTAAGTTTTCTTGACAGACAATTAACGGCTGTCTAACAATCACAACTATGAAAACCTTAATAGTCTACTATTCCTTTTCGGGAAACAATGAAGCTCTTGCGAAGCAACTGCAGGAACGGTTACAGTGCGATATCGTTAAAATTGAGGAAACGAAAAAAAGAACCAAACTTTCGATTTTGTGGGATGTTATTTTCAAACGCAGCGCAAGGATCAAAAAAATCACCATCACCCTCTTTGCTTATGACAGCATCATCCTGATCGCGCCCATCTGGGCAGGCAAGATTGGTACACCTATGCAATCATTTATCCTTCAGGAAAAACGGAGATTGGGAAACTATTCCTTCATCTCCCTTTGCGGTGGAGTAAAGCGGCAGAAGGGAAAAGTGAGGGAATTCCTTGAACAATTAATTCAACGGAAGCCGACGGCAACAGAGGAATTGTGGGTGAACGATCTGTTGCCCGCGGAGAAGAAGGATAAAATAAAATATACGACGGCCTACAGAGTCAAGCCTGATGATTGGAAAGTTTTTGATTCGCAAATTGAGCAGTTCCTTAAGGTTGCCATCAATTCCGATGTGAGTCCGGCAGCGCCGTTTCAAAAACCCGAATTGCTGATGACTTCATAGGCAAACTTATTCCGGAACTTATTCATGAAACACAAAAACCGGATAACTGCATACTGCGGTGATATTCCTGATGATACTTATGTGAAACAGGTTCTCAATAATATTCCGGTGTAAAGAGCATAAAGCCAGTGCATCCGGCTGTTTCTGCAATATATAGGAATCGATACTTTTCGCCACTTCGGATGAGCGTATGGTGTCATAAATGAAGGGCAGATCATCACCGTGTTTACTTTTTAAAATGAACTGCATTTCGCGCAGGTCTTCTTCAGCTTTTTTGCTGTAAGCTTCTTCCATTACCTGCAAGACTGTTAATTCGCATTTCACAGAACGAACAAACTGAAGCAGGGGTTCGAGCGGCAACTTTCTTTCGCGCAGGTAATCAAATGCGTAAACCATTTTTTTTATTTCACTATAAAGCATACCCTCAGGGATCAGGAGTACTGGTTTCTTTGCTTTTGCCAGGGCATTGTACGTATTGCTGCCCAAAAAAAACTGGTACAGGTCATCCGCTCCGTTGGACCCCATTACGATGAGATCAAATTTGTGTGATCTATCGCGGATCACGGTGCTCAGTTTATTGTAAGTTGGTTCTACTTCGGCGTAGCACGAAATTTTAAATACTTTGCTTACTTCCTTGCATTGGGCCTGCAATCTTTCACCGGTGGCTTTTATGGAAAATTCTTTGCCGGTTACAAATTCTACCGGTGTGATATCAAAAAGGGACTGTACGTTTAGCAGGGTCAGATCAGCGTTTGTAGCCTGCGCAAGTTTCGCTGCATAGGTAATGGCGTTGTAACTTGTCGGGGAAAAATCTGTGGGGCATAGTATTTTTTTCATTTCCTTGTGGTTAAGGCTGTTGAGTCAAGTTCCAGAGGCTGTTGCTGCTGTTCAGTTTGATCGTAATCTCGTCCAGGTTTCTCGTTACCCGTTCAATAGTGTTGTTTGTAGTGTTTAACGTGCGCAGCATTTCATCAGTTTCAATAGGCTCCCTGGAAAGGATCACGGATTCTTCTTTTACAGAAGGGGAGGGTCAATTTATTCAAAAAACTCCCTGATCTTTGGATCTGGGGCCGTTTTTAATTTTTCATAGGAATTTTCCGCATAACATCTCCCTTCGATCAGCATCACCACACGATTGGCCGTGATATTGATACAATTCATATCGTGTGAAATGATAACTGAGGTGGCATTATATTTTTTCTGTATCTTAACAATGAGCTGGCTGATTTCGCGGGCGGTGATGGGATCCAGACCCGATCTTGCCTGCGCAGATAAGACCTGTTATGAAGAATTTGGTCATCGCCATTGCAAAAAGTAAGAATACAGATATGATTACTCCCACTGAGGCCATTTCATACCTTAAACCAAACGGCCTTATTTCCGTCCCTGTTCCGATTTCATGGGCTGACAATGAGAGAGATCTTTCGGCGTGGCTTGGGAATACATTGCAGCGCGATGCGTTTAATACTTTGAATTCACTGAAGAAAGACATAATTGAGTCTGGTAATCGCCCTCTCCTCCGTTCCTGGAATTATCTTCAGACAAGCGATCATTTTTTTTACATGTCAACCAAAGCTGGAGACGATGGTCAGATTCACAACTATTTCAGTCCGTATCCTTCACCTTATGAGGCATTTATTAATTACATGAATGTGCTGTCTGATGTGGAGATGAGATTGAGATCTATGAAGAAGATTCCGGCCAGGAGAGTGCCGGCATTATGTTGATCGTCGTTTCGGGTTTGCCGGGGTCTGGCAAAAGTTATTTTGCATCTCGGTTGTCTGAGAAGTTGGGCGCGGAGTACGTTAACAGTGACAGCGCACGGAAGGCAATGGAAGCTACCGGCAGATATCCATTCGAAGATGAATTGGATGTATACGAAAGTATGGCAAAGACCGCCGGAGAAAACTTGCGCAAGGGAAAAGTTGTTGTTGTCGACGCTACATTTTATACTCATGAAATGAGAGACCTTTTTTTTACCCTCAGCACTTTGCTTCATACACCAATTTCTTACATCGAGATTGAAGCAGAGGAAAAAGTGATTAAGGAACGTTTAAATCAGTCAGGTAAACGTACGTCGGCGGGTTACGCAGTGTATCAGCAGCTGAAACCCAAGTATCAAAAGCTCGCTGCAAATCATCTTGTTCTTCAGTCCACGAATGAAAACATTGACGCAATGCTCCAAGAGGGGATGGACTACATAATAAAAATTAAGGAAGGAAAAATAGAATAATTAAGTTGTAAGGTTCAGATCCCCGACATTAAGCATGAGTCGAAATAAATACGGCGGAATTCCTTCCGCCATATTACCAAACCAAGTTTCTTTGCTGCATTAGCCAGCAAAATCTTCTTCAGGGTTGACCATGAAGAATCGGGATTTCAATGATGGATGTCATTTGTTGAGGGAGCGCATCCTGCTAAGTTGCCGGCAAGAAGGAAAAGTATTATCAACCCTAAAATTTTGTATCATCATGAAAACCGGGAAAGCATTATCAGGCGTATTTGCAGGACTTGCCACAGGGTCAGTGCTGGGAGTTATATTTGCGCCTCAGAAAGGTTCTGCCTCAAGAAAAAAGATCTCCCAAAAAGGGGAGGAACTTGCAGCGGCCCTTGACAAAAGGATCGATGAGAAGTTCGAGGAACTGACCGGAATGATTGCCGGGAAAATGAAAGCTAAACCTGAAAATGGTTCAACCTTCAACGCGAAATCTGCAAAGGTTGAAATATTAGAATAAGGCGCATGATTAAAATCTGCTTTCCTGGTGATCAAACTCATGATTCCAGGTATTGGTATGCCTTATTTTCACTGCAGGATAATTTCAGCCGGGGTTAGAAGATCAGCGCAACTTTTCTGCTTCACAACATGGAAGCTGTTGCTGATCCGGGGGCAGGCGCAATTCCTGCCCTCTTTTCCGTGCACGATCACGGCTATCTAAGCAAGGAAATTGCGGAGCACTAAAATTAAACTTTTCAACCAATGACTAAAAATCTTGAAACGGCGGATGACATTGTAAAGTTAGTACTCGCATGTTCTACGATAGTACTTTTTTTTGCCCGGGTTATTGCGGGCCCTTTCGCCTTGGCGCTCGTCTTTTTATCCGTTCTCATATTACTTATTTATTCTGCCAGGTTACTCTATAAAAAGTTTTTTAATGATCAGGCAAACAAATAAATAAATTCATTGCAAATTATTTTTTCCGGCATAGAGCGCCGCGACTCAAATTGATCGTTGCCGACAGTGCGCCATTGGCGGCCTGCAGTCAATTCTAAAACGACTGAAAGCCATTTGTTTAGGGCTTAGGCAGCTTTTCAAAAGAAATAGGGCAGCATTAGAATTTTTTGGTCACTGTTGCAAGTCTGATTTAAGTCAGTTGGCCTTATGATGTTACTCATTAATTTTTAACCGTTATACGCATAGTTTAGCTCAATATCTGCTTGCGATTCTCAAATCCCCATGCAGAGCTAAATATTTCGCTATGAACACTACCATCCTTGTCATCGAAGACAACCAGGAGATGTCAGAAAACATTGTGAGCATCCTGGAGCTTGCGAATTATAATGTCTTATCGGCACCCAACGGAAAGATCGGTGTTGAAATTGCCCAGCAGCAAATGCCCGACCTGATCCTCTGCGATGTGATGATGCCCGAGCTAGACGGTTATGGTGTTCTCCATATCCTCAGCAAGAATCCAGATACAGGCAGTATCCCCTTTATATTTCTCACTGCGAAGGCTGATAAGTGCGATTTCAGGGCCGGAATGAACCTGGGAGCCGACGATTATATCACAAAGCCGTTTGATGCTTTTGACCTGCTTAAAGTAATTGAGATCCGCCTGAAGAAAAACAACCTGCTCAGATCATCTGCGAACGATCTACAGGACCTAAATGCCTTTTTCAGTGAGGCGAAAGAGCTAAAAGAATTTCAACGACTTTCCGAGAACCGGCCCTTGCGGTATTTTAGAAAGAAAGACATCATTTTTATGGAAGGTCACACGCCAAACGAGCTTTACTTTATAAGTAAAGGCAGTGTTAAAACGTACAAAATAAATTCGAATGGAAAAGAGCTTGTTACCGGAATCTATCACGCTGGTTCTTTTTTTGGATATACATCTTTATTGGAAGATAAGTCATATCATGAAAATGCTGAAGCGATGGAGGATACGCAGGTCTCAATCATAGCGAAGCAGGATTTTCTGATCCTCCTGTACTCCAGCAAAGATGTTGCCCGGAAGTTTATCAAGTTACTCTCCAACGACCTGGATGAAACCGAAAAACGGTTACTGGACGTCGCCTACCAATCGGTACGCCAACGGGTAGCCGGGGCATTATTGCACATCCGGGCGAAATATATTTTACCTGGCCGGGAGGAAGTCATCGCCCTGGCGAGAAAGGATATCTCAGGCCTCATTGGCACAGCCACCGAATCTCTGAACCGCACCCTTGCAGACTTTAAAGATGAAGGCCTCATAGAAATTCTTGATGATGGCTTAAAAATACTTGACCAGAAGAAACTGGAGCGTTTATGCAGCTGAGGTGATAAAAATCACTTTTCCGGAAGACAATATTCATCTCTAAAATATGGACTGTATCGAAGTTTATGGAAGTAAAAATCGAAAGATTTGATTTTTACAGCCTTACGATAAATCGTGGTTATTAATTGAGGGGAAGCAAGTTTTATTTGAAAAATTTGCGATAGATTGTTTTACAATGCATACCAAAAATCAACTGGTTCTTCCTGATTCAATTTACCTGCGGTGGCTTCCATATTTGGTGTATGCTTCTATTATTTTGTATTTTGGAAGGGATGTTTTGATCCCATTGAGTTTTGCCATTCTGATAAGTTTTGTGCTTTATCCTGTTTGTGCCTGGTTAGAGAAAAAAGGTACAGGAAGACTTGCCGCAATTATTATCTCTATTTCTTTACTGATTATTCTTGGATTGCTTCTGGTGGCTTTGCTCGTTAACCAATTCCTCTCATTTTTGAATGAATGGCCTTCTCTGCAATTGAAGATCAACAGATCATTGGAAGACCTGAGTAAGTTTCTTATCGAGGCGTTGGGCATTTCCCTTGATCAACAAAAGAATATTGTCTCAAAAGTTTTCGACCAGTCGGGGAGCAATTTATTGCTTGTAATACGGAATACACTTTCAGCTTCTGCGGTTTCCGCGGTTTTGCTTTTTTTGATTCCGGTGTATTCTGTTCTCATACTTTACTATCGCCATTACTGGCTTCGGATTTTATACAGGTTATTCCCGACTGAAAATGCAGAAAGCTTGCGTGAGATTTTGTGGCTGACAATTAAGACCTACTACAATTTTATAAAAGGCATGGCGGTCGTCTATCTCATTGTCGGCACGCTGAATAGCGTCGGCCTGCTGCTTTTAGGTATACCGCATCCCTTTCTGTTTGGATTTATAGCCTCCATGCTGACTTTCATTCCTTATGTGGGAATCATCGTTGGATCCCTGCTTCCAATCACGATGGCCTGGATAACTTATGATTCTATCTGGTATCCGTTGGGTATCATTGGGATTTTTACATTTGTTCAATACCTGGAGGCTAACGTGATATTTCCCATAGCAGTAAGCAGTCGTCTTAATGTGAATACTCTGGTGATGCTTATTGCTATTTTTGTTGGAAGTATTCTCTGGGGTATGGCCGGTATGATACTCTTCGTGCCTTTTGTGGGAATTGCAAAACTCATTGCTGACCACAATCCAAAATGGAAAACTGTGTCGATGATCCTGGGAATGGAGCCTGCTCAAAAAAATCTTTAAGCGAATAGAGACTTATTTTGTTGCCACAAAAATGGGTACGCGAAATGCTTCGGGAGGACCGGGCTCTGTGGACTGGGAAACAAATTGAAAAGTCAAGAGGTTTTGATTTCAGGCTTGAAGGCTATTATTTCGGGTTGCATGATAACCCTGCTTTTGATTGAGTTTGTGATGAGACATGATAGTTCGGTTTTCGATAACACCCGCATAGCTCGATCGCGGTCTTTTTCAGAAGCTATGGTCAGAACGGGCTCAATTAAGACTTCGGTCATCAGGAGCTTGCCGTCCAGCTGATCCAGTTTTCCTTTTGACTGGCAGGAAAAGGATTGAAAATCCAGTTTTGAGTTTTCCGCTATAGACAGAAATGTTGTCATAAAACAACTGGTCACGGCAGCGGTAAACAAATGTTCAGGTGACCATATGCCAGGAATGCCTTTGGGGAATTCTGGCGGAGTGGCTACTTCAATGCAACCATTATTCTGGGCGGGAGACTGAAGTTCCGGTGAGCACATCATGCCTTTGCGGTCCTCGCTCCATTTTACATTTACCTTGTAGTAATGCGGTTCCATTTCATTTAGTGTATGCGCAAGCTAAGTGTAATGTTCATTATAACTAACGATACATATCATTTTATTCAATGATAATTGTCATATCAGGCAATTGGCAATTTTCTCATTTTGTGAGAAATAGAAAGATGTTTGATTTATTGAAAAATTATTTTGAATTCAGGTATGCCTGGGTCGTACTTGTGGCGGTAGTATTTCTGAATGGTTGCCGTAATTCAGTTGCTCCCGCG
>JBBDXJ010000252.1:0-18316 GCA_040902445.1 Cyclobacteriaceae bacterium
ATATACAGGGTTTACGCTTATGATGAAGCAGGGAAAGAGTACCTGATCAATACGCTCAATCCGCAAGCTGTTCCACTCAAAGGCAGGATGCTTAACCTCTTTATGGAACAAACTCCTTATAAGGTTGCCGCCGTAAAGATCGAATTTGACGGTGGTGCCCTCCCCGATTATTTCGGAATTGATGCTATCGCGGTCTCAAATGTTAATTACCCTATTATTGCCGATATCCCTAAACTTCAGCTATTAGCCTCAGGTTTGATTATTGAAGCACTGGATAAAAATGTCAACAGCGAGTTCAGCGAACTGAACCCACTGCTGTCTCCGGATGGAAAAACTCTCTACTTCAGCCGGAAAAATCATCCGCAGAATGTCGGGGGCGTAAAGGATAGAGAAGATATCTGGTATTCGGAGCTGGATTCATCTGGACATTGGCAACTCGCTAAAAACATGGGAAGCGTGTTCAATAACCCTGACCCGAATTTTATTAACAGTATCCAGTCTGTGACTCCCGATGGTCGTACCGCCGTTATGCTCCTGGGAAATAGATATCTCCCAAATGGAAAAATGCAGGCGGGAGTTTCCATCAGTTCGAATGTAGGAGGAAGCTGGTCAAAGCCCGTGCCGCTTACAATCACGAACGATTATAACTTTCACGAGAAAGCCAATTACTTTTTAACCAATAACCGAAAAACGCTTATCATGTCCGTGGAACGAGAGGATTCACGGGGCGATCGCGATCTGTACGTTTCCTTTATGCAGGAAGACAGTGTCTGGAGTGAACCACTTAACCTTGGTGAAGTAATCAATACAGCCAGTGAAGAATCAGCACCCTTTCTGGCCGCTGATGATAAAACATTGTATTTCTCCTCCAATGGTTTTAGCGGATACGGCGCCAACGATATCTATGCCTCAAGAAGGCTCGATGACACGTGGACAAACTGGTCGGATCCTGAAAACCTCGGCCCGGAAATCAATTCACCACTTGAAGATTTGTTTTTTAATATTCCCGCAAGCAGCGAATACGCATATTACTCACGCGGAGTCTCCGATACGAATACCGATATCTTCCGCGTTAAACTACCCATCTTAAGAAGTCCCGATCCGTGGGTTATTGTAAAAGGCCGGATCATTGATGCAAAGACCGGCGGCGCAATAGGAGCAAAAATTATTTACGAAAGGCTTCCCGACGGAAAGGAGCTTGGCATCGGACAATCGAATCCAGAAACTGGTGAATACGAAATCCGTCTGCCGGCAGGCCATTTATACGGCGTGAGAGCGGAAGCGGCCGACCGGATCTCACAAAATCAAAACCTCGATCTTCGCAACATCCAAAATGACCAGGTCATCAGCAATAAGGATTTCACCCTGGATCCGATCGAACTCAGTACTGTTGAAGCGAATGTCACGCTCGTACTCAACAATATCTTCTTTGATATTGAAAAAGCAACCCTTAAACCTGAATCTTTTCCCGAACTGGACCGCATAATCACTGTGATGAAAGAAAAAACAGGCATGGAGATTGAGATAGCAGGTCATGCGGATGCCACAGGCCCGGAACCCTACAACTTAAAACTTTCGGAAAGACGGGCTAAGTCTGTTGTCAACTACCTCACAGGCAAAGGTATTCCCGACAACAGGATTTCCGTGGTTTTCCTGGGAGAATCAAAACCTGTTGCACCAAACACATCTGTTGACGGCAGGCGTCGGAACAGAAGGGTGGAGTTTAAAATATTAAAGATGTAGGCCATGAAAATGTGTGCACGTTTATTGGGTTTATTATTTAGTGTGGGTACGGCGACGGCATGGGCCCAAGCGTCAGACAGCCTGATTTATGCAGAAGGTAAAATAATCAATGCTGAAACACGTGAACCAATCAGCGCAAGGATCATCTATGAAAGCGTTCCTTTTGGGAACAGGATTGGTGTTATCAATAACAGCGCTTACTCTTTTCCAATGTTTGATCAGGAACACTATAGCATTACCATTGAAGCTCCCGGATTCGCGCCCGCCAAATACATGCTTGACCCCACTACGGCTAATGGCGAGTACAAAGTTATCCGCGATATTGAATTATCAACCGGATCAAAGCCGAATGTAAATGTCCCGGGCAAAGTGATGCGCCTTGACAACCTTATCTTTGAAGTAAGCCGGGCCCGGATTGACCCTGAGTCATTTTCAGAACTCGATATTCTCGTTAACCTTATGAGGGAAAATCCACAAATGATCATCCAGCTCGAAGGACATACAGATTACCTTGGCGACAGCCGTGCAAACATGAAACTTTCCCAGCAACGCGTGGAGTCGGTACGGAATTACCTCTCAACCAAAGGCATTGCGAAAACCAAAGTAAGGACGAAAGCCTTTGGTGGCAACCAACCTCTTTCGCGCGACAACACACCCGAAGCCCACCGCCTGAACAGGAGGGTGGAGGTAAGGATTCTGGAAAACTGAAATGAGTAGTCCCCATTCGGGAAACAAACACCTTGTCGATCCCGGTTCCTCAGAACAGGAACCAACTCTTTTGACTGATCAACTTTCACCCCAACAGATCTTTAAGAACTGCCAACGAACTGTTCCTTTATTGCGCGCAGAAGGCATTGCGGAAAGAAAAAAAAGGCTTCAACTTTTGCGGCAATGGATCCATAAAAACCGTACGCAGATCCATGAAGCATTATATAGCGATCTTCGAAAACCCTCCATGGAAGCCGACGCCTCGGAAATCTTTCATGTACTGAATGAAACTAAAATTGCCCTTGCTTCCCTCGATAATTGGACTGCGCCCCGAAAAATTGACGCTCCTCTTTTCATGATCGGCACCCGGTCATGGATTCAATATGAACCGCGCGGCGTTTGCCTGATCATAGCACCGTGGAATTATCCCTTCAGCCTCGCCGCCGGGCCCCTCGTTTCTGCGCTCGCGGCAGGGAACACGGTCATACTCAAACCTTCAGAAGCTACGCCACGGGTTTCAGCCCTGATAAAAAAAATGTGCGCCGATATTTTTGATCCAAACATCGTTGCGGTTTGCGAAGGAGGAGTAGACACGGCACAGAACCTTTTATCCCTGCCCTTCGATCATATCTTTTTTACCGGCAGCCCAACCGTTGGAAAAGTGGTCATGAAAGCTGCAGCCGAAAACCTGACATCCATTACGCTGGAACTCGGCGGAAAATCGCCTGCGATCATTTCAGATTCAGCCAACGTAAACGATGCGGCGGAGCGCATTGCCGTGGGCAAATTCATGAACAACGGACAAACCTGCATTGCGCCCGATTATATTCTCGCTGATGAAAAAATCGCCGGCGTATTTGTCCGGAAGCTGATCGAAAAAACGCAGCGGTTTTTTGCGCCTGACGGTGATTTTCAAAATTCGGAATATTATGGCCGCGTGGTGAATGAGTCACACTTTAACCGCATCCATGAACTGGTGATGGATGCCGTTGCTCTCGGGGCGAAAATTGAATGGCAGGGAAATGCCGATAAAACTTCGCGTTTTATGCACCCGGTTATCCTTACAGAAGTTGCCCCACACAGCCGCATGATGCAGGAAGAGATTTTCGGCCCGGTGCTTCCTGTAATAACCTACAGAACAGTGGAGGAAGCGCTCGCCACAGTTAATTCAAAACCCAAAGCACTCGCCTTGTATATTTTTACCACCGAACGACGCGTGCAACAGAAAGTGTTAAAAGAAACCTCCTCTGGCACAGTATGTGTGAATGATTGCGGTATACAGTTCCTTCACCATGACCTGCCATTTGGCGGAATCAATAACAGCGGGATGGGAAAATCCCACGGTCACTATGGATTTCTGGCTTTTTCAAATGAAAAGCCTGTTTTGAAACAAAAAAACGGCTTTACCGCGGTAAAAGCTTTTTACCCACCCTATACACCCCGAACCAAACAACTGATGGATTGGTTTTTGAGGTTATTCTGATCTGAAAAAACAACGGCCGGCTTAAGCTGACATACCTCGAAGGTTTGTAAATTTGCGGCCTCGGGAAAATTTTTATGAAAATCTTATGAAAATGAATAAAGGTTTGAAGTGGTTTTTGATCATTTTCGGTGCATTCATGGTCCTGTTCCTCGCTGTGGCTATCATAGTTCCGGCGGTATTCAAGGATGATATAAAAGCAATGCTTGAAAAAGAAGTTGCAAAATCGGTTAATGCCGATGTCGTGTTTGGGGATTTTAACCTTTCATTTTTTTCTAATTTCCCCAATATTACCGCGGGTCTCGATGACCTCGGTGTTATGAACCGTGAACCTTTCGCCGGCGAAATGCTTTTCGCTACCGAGAAGTTTGAAGTTGAAGTCAACCTCGTGGATATTCTTTTCAGCGATGCCCTCAAGGTAAAGGGTATTTCGCTTATCCGCCCCGTTGTAAATGTTAAAGTTCTCAAAGACGGCAGGGCAAATTACGATATCGCCATGCCTTCCGCCGATACCACAACCGTGGAAGAATCAGGAGAATTCTCTTTTGGCATCGACCATTGGGAGATCGTAGACGGTGATGTTACCTATGACGATCAATCCACCAATATGAAACTGACCCTGAACGGCCTCAACCACTCCGGGAGTGGAGACTTTACTCAGGATGTTTTTGACATGAAGACCCGAACTGTGGCAGACAGTGTATCGACGTCCTTTGAAGGCGTGGAATATCTAACCCATAAGGAGGTTGAAATCGATGCCACTCTGAATATAAGCGAAGACTATTCAAAATATGTTTTCAAGGATAACAAGGCGAGATTTAATGATTTTGCCATGCACGTCGATGGCTGGGTGAAAATGAATGAAAATGACATTGGAATGGATCTGACATTTAATACGCCGGAGAATTCATTCAAAAGCCTGCTGTCGCTCGTTCCTGGTGTTTACAATGAAAACTTTGACGATATCCGCACAGCGGGAGACCTTTCGTTTAACGGATCTGCCAAAGGCACTTACAGCGAAAAACAATTACCGGCATTTAACCTGACCCTCCTGGTGAAAGATGCCATGTTTCAATATCCTGATCTTCCGACCCCGGTCAATAACATCAACCTCGATCTTTTGATCGACAACAAGGACGGCAACATCGAACACACCATTGTTGATCTGAAAAAAATGCACATGGATTTTGGATCAAATCCCGTGGATGCCCGCGCGCGCATCACCAGACTTTATCCAACCGATATCGATGCCACCCTGTCCGCAAAACTAAATCTCGGCGAATTGAATAAAATGTTCCCTATGGATGGCCTGGAGATGAAAGGCAACTATGCCATCGACCTTAAGGTGAAAGGCGTATATGATAGTCTTAAAAAATTAATTCCCGTGATGGATGCAAACATGTCGCTTGCTGACGGATACATTAAGTCTTCAGACTTCCCCATCCCGATGGATGACATGCATTTTACTTCTTCGATAAAAAATTCCTCCGGCAGAATGGCCGAGACGTTCATCAGGGTAAATGATTTTTCCATGTTAATGGATGGAGAAAAGTTGACAGCCGACCTGTTGCTTCAAAACCTTGATAACTATACGTGGGATCTGAAAGTGAACGGCGGCCTCGACCTGGAAAAGATCACGAAGATCTTTCCTGTGGAAGGAATGACCCTCGCCGGGAAAGTCAAAGCGAACATCCAGACAAAAGGAAATTACGCGGACGTTGAAGCCGAGCGCTTTGAACGCCTGCCCACGAGCGGCACAGCGTCACTGCAGGATTTTAAATATGTCACAGCCGGTCTTCCTGAAGTTTCTTTAAGCCAGGCCTCGATGGTCTTCGATCCAAAAAAGATCGCGCTGCAAAAAATGAGTGGCACTGTAGGCAAAAGCGATTTTAATGTGACGGGCTCAGTGCTCAATTACCTGGGATACGTCTTTGGAGAAAATGAAGTCATCAAAGGCAACGTAAACTTTACCTCCAACCTGTTTGACCTGAATGAGTTTATGTCAGGTGAAGAAGAAGGGGTGGCAGAAGACACAAGCTCGTTTTCAACTATCCCTGTGCCACGCAATATTGATTTCGTAATAAGTTCTAACCTCAAGACGGTCAAGTTGATGGATTTAACTATCACGAATGCTGTGGGCGATATTATTGTGAAGGATGGCGTTGCCAACCTCAATGGCCTGCGTTTCAATATGCTCGGAGGAAATTTCGTCGTGAACGGAACATATAATACGAAAAACCTTGCCCATCCCACATACGACATGGGATTGAAGATCGACAACATGTCAATCCAGGAAGCAGCCAACTCTTTTTCAGTGGTAAAAACATTTGCACCCATTGCCGGGCTCGTAAACGGCAAATTCTCCACCGACTTTAGAATTGACGGGGAGCTTCTCCGGAACATGATGCCCAATATGGCTACCGTTGATGGCGCCGGCCTTCTTAACATCGCCCAGGCCTCACTGAAAGATTCAAAACTATTATCCGGCATTACTTCTCTCACTAAACTGGAAGATACTGACGATGTAACGCTGAAGGATGTGCTTATGTCGGCTAGTATTAAAGACGGCAAACTCAGCGTGAAGCCGTTCGATGTCAATCTCGGAAACTATAAAACCACTGTGTCGGGAAGTACCCTGCTGGATGGCACCATTGACTATAACCTGAAAATGGATGTTCCTGCGGGAAAATTGGGAACGCAGTTTAATTCACTGTTGTCGAAATACAGCGGTCAAAAAACTGATCCGAACAATACCATCCCTGTTACCATTGCCCTGCGTGGCAAGTATGATGACCCCCGGCCTACATTGGTAATGGATGAACAATCGGAACAGGTAAAGGAAGCGGTGAAAGAAGCTGCAAAAGAGCAGGGCGCCAAAGCCATCGAAAAAGCGGTGAAAGGCACTGAAGCTGAAAAGATTGTGAAAGATATTCTGGGTGGTAAAAAAGATACTACTAAAACAGCGGATACTACTAATACAACACCTGCAACAACAGAAGAAGCTGTAAAGGAGAAAGTTGAGGAAGAAGCGAAAAAGAAAATTCAGAATCTCCTCAAGCGCAAAAAGAACTAAAAATGCCACGATCTCCCTTGAAGATTTCTGGCAAAATGCATTGTGATTAATCGCTGGTTTCAGTCGAATATCGACTCCAAGTTCCGGCCATCGGTTGCCGAATTCCCTAACTAATTCAGAGCCTTTTTTCCTCAGAAAATGGGCCTTTTTTAGGTAACCAAGGCTGTTTTCCATTAATCGTTTCTACAGTCAGTTCGGCGGCGGCTACCCCCGCCTACGAGTCATGCCCGGAAAAATCAATCAGGCCACCGTATATATGGCAACTTGATAATTGTTTTTTATGACAAAGTTTATGTTGCGTGCGTTGTTCATCCTTGTTCCGTTTTTGTATTCAATTTACCTTTCGGCTCAGCCAAAAAAGGAAAGGGATTGCAGTACGCCTTGTTTTTCGTCGGAAGTAGTATCAGCTCAAAAAATATCCGATGCCTGCAATGCCTATGATTATTGCGATTAAGGAAAGATCTATAGCGGAAAATTTCAAAAAAGTAACCAAACCAATTCCCTGTAAACCGAAAAGGGCCAGCATTGTACGCTGGCCCTTGTTAGTTATTAAGCTGTATCTCTTCTCCTTCCTTGTTCAGGAATTTATACTCCGTAACCGCAAGCGATGTGTCAATGACAATATTTACCCACCGCTTGAATTTAAAATACCATTTCACACGCTGAGAAAATAATCCCTTCGTGAAAAATGCGTGCAAATATGGATGCACTGCGAGCACCAGATCTTTTTCGTTCTGTTTCACAAGAAGATGCTCAATATTTTTTTCGATAAGATCAGAGGTTAATATCGAGGCTGTGATCTTGCCGGTGCCATTGCAGGCCGGACACAATTCTTTGGTAATAATGTTCATCTGAGGTCTGACGCGCTCACGGGTGATTTGCATCAGTCCGAATTTTGAAAGCGGCAGCACAGTAGATTTTGCTTTATCATCCATCATCTCCTCCTTCATAACCTTATAAATAAGCTTCTTGTTATCGAGGCTTTTCATGTCGATGAAGTCGATAACAATAATTCCCCCCATATCGCGAAGGCGGAGTTGCCGGGCGATCTCCCTGGCAGCTTCTACATTCACCGACAAGGCGGTAGTCTCCTGGTTCTCTTCCCGGTTGGATTTATTTCCGCTGTTTACATCGATAACATGTAAAGCTTCGGTGTGCTCAATGATAAGGTATCCTCCGGTCTTCAGGCTGACGGTGGTTCCAAAAGCAGATTTGATCTGTTTTTCAATCCCGTAGTGTTCAAAGATCTTGGCTTTGCCGGTGTACAGTTTCACGATCTTCTCCTTATCAGGGGCGATTGTTTTGATGTACGCCTTTACTTCGTCATACATCTTCTTGTCGTCGACATGAAGGTTGTCGAAAGACTCATTGAGCAGATCGCGAAGTAAAGAAGAAGTTTTGTCCAGTTCACCGATGATCTTGTCACGCGGCTGCGCATTGGGAAGGCGGGTCATGCCTTCTTCCCAGGTCTTTACAAGATTCCTGAGATCGCGGTCGAGTTCGGCAACTTCCTTGTTTTCCGCTACCGTGCGGATAATGACACCGAACTTTTCAGGTTTGATGGATTGAATGAGGCGAAGAAGACGTTTGCGTTCTTCGCTGCTGGTAATTTTCTTGGAAACACTTACGGCGTTAGAAAATGGAACCAGCACCAGGTATCTCCCGGCTAATGATAACTCGCAGGATAATCGTGGGCCCTTTGTAGAAATTGGCTCTTTAACAATCTGAACTGGTATCTGCTGATTCTTCGCCAGCTGCTGGATGATCTTTCCATGCTTATCGATATCCGGTTCTGAGTTGAATTTGTCGAGTCTTCCACCATTCATCTTTTTGGAACGGACCAGTTTAGTAAACTTTTGCAGAGAACTAAACTGAGGACCGAGATCCAGATAATGCAGAAAAGCATCTTTATCGTAACCTACATCGATAAAGGCTGCATTCAGCCCTGGAACAACTTTTTTTACCGTTCCAAGGTAAATATCACCTACGGTGAATTTGCTGCCCTCTGCTTCCTGGTGGAATTCAACGAGCGTCTTGTCTTTTAGAAGGGCTATACGACATCCGTCTTGAGTGGCACTAATGATTAGTTCGTTACTCAAAACACAAATGGGTTTAACTTAAATGTTGTATAAGCGTTTGAACAGAATGTAGGGAAAAGGCATGCCTTGTCTCTACACCCGTATTCGCAGGACTATTTCTTCTTATGTCTGTTCTTTCTAAGGCGCTTCTTACGCTTGTGCGTAGCCATTTTGTGCTTCTTTCTTTTCTTTCCGCTAGGCATATTAATGTTTTAATTTTTGTTTCCCGCTTCACACGGGATGGTTATGGTTTATTTTAAATCCTTCAGATAAGAATTCACGGTAGCCTGAACCGCGGGATCCTTATCCATTGTCTTTACTTTTTCAAATTGAGTACGCGCCCGTTCTTTATCGCCACTGTTCATAAATGCCAGTCCCAACAGCAACTGTCCCTGAATATGTGAAGGGTTGATCTCCACCAACTCCTCCAGCCTTTCGATCGCCCGGTCGTATTGACCCGACTGAATGGAAAGCATACCCATATTGAAGAGAGCCAGCTCGTTTTTCGGATCCTTCAGCAACACTTCGCGCAACATCGTTATACCCTGCATGGGGTTTGATGAGGTCAGGTAAGTCATTGCCATCTTTGTCCTGGCTTCGAGATTCTCAGGTTCGCGCTGCAGCACCTTTCCATAAAACTCCTGAGCTTTACTTGCAAGGGTCTGTTGCCTTTCCTGATTCAATGCCAAAGTATATGCCTGATAATAGTTATCAGCGGCTTTGATCCAGCTTTCAGTATTGTTAAAGAACTCAGCCGCTCGTTCGGCAAACCACGCTGCGCTATCAAATTGATTCGCAGCCCGATACAGGTTTGCTAAAGAGTCGGCAAAGATAGCATTTTTTTCTTTCCCTGTGGTTTGGTCAAATTCCTTCTTTAAGGCACCAATGACGCTGCGGACTTCCGCAGGAGCCTGTACATGATCAGGGATGTTGGATGCAGTGCTGTCGCCTGCACGGGCTCCGACTAACCTTCCTTCATTTTCAATAACAACCTTGGGAAGCTGGAAAAGCAGCCATATGGCAATGGCGGATATGGCAATTAATAATAAACGTGTTTTTAGCATAAGATCGGATGTTTACCCTTACCGCACGACTTGCGGTAACAAGGAACACCTAAATAGATTATTTATCGGCATGTTGTTTCACCTTCTCGCTGTTTTTAATCTTATTTATGAAGATCTTGGCAGGTTTGAAGCTGGGAATGAAATGTTCTTCGATAACCAAAGCAGTATTGCGTGAAATGTTCCGGGCAATTTTCTTCTTGCGCTTCTTATTGATGAAACTGCCAAAGCCCCGGATATAAATGTTGTTGCCGTTTGCCATGGAATTCTTCACTACACTAAAAAAAGCCTCCACCGATGCGGTCACATCAGCTTTATCCACTCCGGTCTTTTCAGCGATTTCGTTTATTATATCTGCTTTAGTCACTTTGTAATATTTTTATGTCCAGAATTTTTTCGGGAGGCCAAATTTAGTTTGCCTTGACAGAATTAAAAATGAATATTGAAAAAATTGATTATCAAGGGGATGGGTATACGATATTTCTCGGATAAACTCGTTAAATGGTATGTGGACAACAAGCGGTCGCTTCCCTGGCGCGAGACGACTGATCCTTATAAGATATGGCTTTCTGAAGTCATTTTACAACAAACAAGGGTAAATCAGGGCCTGCCCTACTACCAGGTGTTTCTTAGAACCTACCCTTCTATCATCGAGCTGGCCAGAGCACCCGAACAGGAAGTGTTGCGTCTATGGCAAGGTCTTGGGTACTACACCCGGGCTCGTAACCTCCATAAATGTGCAAAGTCGGTCGTTGAAAGCCATAATGGAAAATTTCCCGGCACCTTCGATGAACTGGAAAAATTGCCAGGCATTGGTCATTATACCGCAGCTGCCATTGCCTCGTTTGCTTTCGGCCAACCCGTTGCCGTGCTGGATGGGAATGTCTTCAGGATCCTCTCCCGGATCTTCGGCATTGACACGCCGATCAATTCTAAGGAAGGAAAAAAACGATTCAGCGGATTGGCCCATGAACTCATTTCAAAAAAAGATCCCGCCCTTCACAACCAGGCTGTAATGGAATTCGGAGCCCTCTTTTGTACACCAAAAAACCCAAAATGTCCTGATTGCCCCTTTAATACAACCTGCATTGCTTACAACCATGATCTGATCCACATACTTCCGGTAAAAACTCCGGGTAAAAAGTCGAGGAAACGATACTTCTTTTACCTCGTCGTTGAGAAAAACAAATCGCTCCTGATGAAAAAGCGGCAGGAAAAGGACATATGGCATGGGCTCTTTGATTTTGTGCTGATCGAAAAAAACAAACCGGTTAAACCCGAAAATCTCATGTCCGAAAATGAAAACAAAAAATGGTTTCAAAAAGCCGAGGGGATAAAAGTGTCAAAAAATTATAAACACATTCTGACGCACCAGACAATACACTGCCGCTTTATCTATCTGAAGGCCGCACCCTCCTTTTCGTTGCTGGAAGAGGGCCATGCCTTCTATTCTCCTGGAGAAGTAGCCAAACTGCCAAAACCGGCTTTAATTAGTCGTTTTCTGGATGAGCAAAACACTCATTAGTTGTCGGAAATTTGGTACTTTTGATTCCCGTTTAATATTTTAGACCCTTAACCAAACAAAAATTATGTCAGGAGTTAACAAAGTGATATTAGTCGGCCGCTTGGGCAAAGATCCCGAAGTTCGCAACCTCGATAATGGTGTGTCAGTCGCCAATTTTACGATGGCAACCTCTGAATCATTTAAGGACCGCACCACCGGCGAAAAAAAGGAAGTTACAGAATGGCATAACATTGTGCTTTGGAGAGGGCTGGCGGAAATCTCGCAGAAATATCTACACAAAGGTGACCTTGTATACATCGAAGGTAAATTGCGCACACGCTCCTGGGAAAAAGAAGGTGTGACGCGCTACACGACGGAGATCATAGCCGATAACATGACCATGCTTGGTTCAAAAGGTGGTGGGGGAAGCTCCGGCAGTACGTCTTCGGATTACGGCTCCCGTAGTGCGGAAAGAACTCCATCGGAAACATACAGCGCACCCGCAGATAATAGCACCGACGATCTGCCCTTCTGATCATTTCATATAATCAAACTAAATTCCAAACTGCTTGGACGAGCCTCCTGGTTATTTGCTCCTTTTTATTTCCCTGGAACCCGGCATCCTGTACATCATTCTTGCAGCCTTACTGATATTCTTAACCTCACTGGCCTCTGCAACAGAGGCTGCTTTTTTTTCCTTACACGCCGACGACCTCGAACGTCTGCGCAACAGCAATGTGGAAGAAGAGAAAAATGTGGCGGAATTGCAGACAAACCCCAGGTTGCTCCTCACAACTTTGACGGCTTTAAAATATAGCATGATCTCCGGTTCGGCCGTGATCTTTATTTTTTTTCTCTTTGGAAATGAACATCCCTACACTACCGCTACCATCCTTTTGGGAACTATCACGCTCACCATTGCCTTCACATTTTTCGGCGTTATCATCCCCAAAATTTATGGGAAAGCAAATAACCTCTCCATTGCGAAGCGCTCAGCCAATATTTGTAAACGTTTGATCGTTTTTTATAAACCACTGCTTACGCCACTGTTCAAAATGTCGTATAAAGTAGAAGGCAAACTTGAAAAATTATATGAGCAAAGCTCGGCTGAGGAACTCAACCAGGCACTGCAACTCGCCAATGCGAATAATGAGACCTCGGAAAGTGAAAAAGATATTTTGCAGGGAATAGTAAATTTTGGCTCACTCACCGTGAAGCAGGTTATGCGTCTGCGCAGCGATATCTCCTTTGCGGATATTTCCGCGAACTTCATCGGTCTCCTGGAGGTTGTTAAAAGATCAGGGTACTCGCGCATCCCTGTCTGCAGAAACAACCTTGACAAGATCGAAGGGGTCCTTTACATCAAGGATCTGCTGCCTTTCCTCAGCGAGAGTCCGGCGTTTCCATGGCAGAAATTGATCAGGCCAGCGTATTTCGCTTTGGAAACGAGGAAAATTGATCAATTGCTGAAAGACTTCCAGGAGAAAAGGGTACACCTTGCCCTCGTTGTTGATGAATATGGCATCCTCACAGGCCTCATCACTCTCGAAGATATTATTGAAGAAATTATTGGCGATATAAACGATGAGTTCGATGAGATCGGTTCGCATTTCCAGAAATTGGATAACCGCACCTTTATTTTTGATGGCAAAACTTCCATGCATGATTTTTGCAAGATCCTACAGGTAGAAGGAGCGGTGTTTAACCTGGCGAAAAGCGCAAACAAATCATTAGGTGCGATGCTGCGTCAAATTCATGGGTCGGTTCCTAAAACAGGTGAGCCTGTTGTTGTAAAACCGTTTACCTTTGTTGTTGAAAAAATGGATAACAGAAGGATCAAAAAAGTCCGCGTTAAAGTTCATGGCTCCAGAGAAAACTGATTTTCATATTGACAAAAGCGGTGCTCTGCGAATTGCCTTAACCTGCATCACGCTCGTGTTACTATTTTCGGGCTGCGATCGCGAATACCTGCCAAAACCACCTGGCTACAATCGCCTCGAACTGCCAGAGCATGCTTATCAAAATCTTCCGGACACTCTTCCTTATAACTTTGAATATTCTCAACACGCAAAACTGCTCCGGGATACCTCCGCTATCCATGAAAAATTCTGGATTGAGATCTATTACCCAACCATCAAATCAAATATTCACATCACCTACAAACCCCTTTTCAACAGTAATAAACTGTTAAAGGAATTTATTGACGATGCGTATACCCTTACCGCGAAGCACCAGATAAAAGCCTACGCAATAAATGAAGTGATCACCGTTACCCCCTCTGGTAAAACCGCAGTCATAGCCGAACTGGAAGGTGAAGTACCCAGCCAGTTTCAATTTACCATAACAGATTCCGCTAAACACTTCCTGCGCGGGGCATTGTACTTCAATACCAAAGTTCAAAATGATTCTCTCGCCCCGGCAATAGAATATATGAAGCGCGACATGCTGCACATCATCAATACTTTGGAATGGAACTCACCCGGCTAAACTATATTATCGCGTTGTTTGTTAGTTGTTTCCTGGTCGGCTGCAACAAAAAGGCAAATGACGGTCAGGCATTACCTGCTTATGGATCCCAGGCATTCAGGGACTACTGGCACGCGGGGAAAGCAGAAGTCAATTCGTATCAGCTAACACAATCCCGCTACGGCGAAGACCGCAAGGGAAAGGCAGTTTTGATTTTTGTTACGGAGGATCTGTCCAAAAAATCACAGGTCAAACTTGACGATCCATCCGGAAGCCGAAATAAGATCAATGTGCTGAAACTAAACTTCACCAAGAATTTTATTACCGGCATCTATCCCTATTCAATGATGCTGTCAGTCTTTACACCTGTCAAGCGCGACAAAGAACCCTCTTCTATCAAAGCGACGATGTCATCTCAGGAATGGTGCGGACAAGTATACACACAAGTAAATCTGCGCGGCAACCGGTATGCGATTAAATCACACTCCTATTTCGAACAGGAAGCCGACGAACGGTTCTCGGTGAGAAGCGCCTTGCTCGAAGACGAACTTTGGAATTTTATCCGGCTTGATCATGAAAACTTACCCGTTGGCGAACTTGACGTCGTGCCTGGACTATTTTTCACCCGCTTAAATCATACCGAACTGAGAGTAAGATCAGCAACAGGCGAAAAATCCGTTACTGATTCAGCTTACATTTACAGCCTGACGTTCCCTGAACAGGAACGGACGTTGAATATTTATTACGAAAAAACTTTTCCATTCAAAATCATCGGCTGGAAAGAAACCTGGAAGGAGCGAGGCAAAACCATGGAGACGATTGCAAAACTCGACCAAACACTCTTTACCGACTACTGGACAAAAAATAAAAACGAATTTTCTTACCTCCGCGATTCACTGAATTTACCGAGCCCGTATAATTAATGGCATTCCGTAGAAATAACCACCAACTGTGATACACGTAAACCTGAACATAAACCATAACTAAGCGTGTTTCTTTAAGCAGGAAAGATGATCTGGGCTTCAATTTTAAACTTCTAACTTCGAACTTTGGATTAAGAAATGCTGACCTGCAAACACTCAAAATTTTCCCTGCCCAAAGCCGTTACTTATCTCAACTGCGCTTACATGTCGCCATTGCTGAAGATTGTTGAAAAAGCCGGACTTCGCGGCGTGCGCATGAAACGCAATCCGGTAAACATACGTCCGGAAGATTTTTTTACGATCACAAAAGAGCTGAGAAGCGAATTTGCAAAACTCATCGCCGCAACTGATGCTGACAGGATCGCAATCATCCCGTCTGCATCTTATGGCCTGGCTACAGTGACAAAAAATATGAAGATAAAAAAAGGGGAACATGTGCTGGTGGCAGCGGAGCAATTTCCCAGCAATTATTATCCCTGGCAATCACTTGGGGCGGAGACCGGCGCTGAAGTGAAGGTCGTATCGCCGGAAAAAAACTTCAGAGATCGCGGCAAGATCTGGAATACAAAATTTCTGGAGAGCATTAAAGCCAATACCAAAGCCGTGGCCATTGCGCACACCCATTGGGCGGATGGAACTATTTTTGACCTGGAAGCCCTGCGCCAACGCACGCGCGATGTCGGCGCACTGCTTATCATCGATGGCACACAATCAGTCGGAGCCCTGCCATTCGACGTTAAAAAAATCCAGCCCGACGCCCTTATCTGCGCAGCCTATAAATGGTTGTTGGGACCGTACTCCATCGGCCTCGCATATTACGGCGAGTACTTCAACGACGGGAAACCTCTCGAAGAAAATTGGATCCATCGTCTTGACAGCGAAAATTTTTCGAGCCTTATCAATTATGAACCCCGGTATCAGCCCGGTGCGGTGAGGTTCGGCGTAGGGGAGCACAGCAATTTTATACTGGCACCCATGGCGTTGAAAGCCATCGCTCAAGTCAACCGCTGGGGGACGGGAAATATCCAGGAATATTGCCACGCCATCACCGAACCCGCTATCGCAACACTGCGCGAAAAAGGTTTTCTCATCGAGGAACTGCCTTACCGGACATCGCATCTCTTCGGCATCCGGCATTCAAAAAATATCGACCTCAACAATCTGAAACAAAAATTTCAAAAAGCAAATATCCACGTTTCAGTCAGGGGTGATTCGATACGGGTATCCCCTCATGTGTACAACGATATCAACGACTTACATAAATTTGTAAAAGTTTTGGGCGCTGCTGTCTAAAAAGCGCGGTATTAAAACTAAATCCAACAGACCATCATTCTGTCTGTTTATGAAGGAAAATACTAAATCCCACCCCTAACACAAATTCACCCAGCCTTCCCTTAAATTGTCCATCTCCTTCATCCCGACTGCTGGCTGATTTCCTATATACAATGTTTGGCTCAAGACTGATATGGTTATTAATAAAAAAAGCATATCCGGCCCCAAGCTGCCATTTTAGAATTTTTGATGACTCCTTATCGTCAGAGTACTTCTCAATAGCTCTTCCAAAAGCTACATCAGCATGGACGAAAAATCCGCCTGGTGTATAGTACCGTATAACCGGCCCTAAGGTATATTGAGTTGTTTTAGCTTTTGAATCATTTGTTTCATATTTAAGCGTTACTGAATTCATGTCAACAGCGACGCCTGCCAAAAATCCGTTGGCAAGAAAAAATCCGACTTTTGGTGAAAGGGTCCATGACGTATAGCCTGACTCCGCGCTACTTGACCCATACTGACTTGTATAGTCACTTGTTGCTGTGCCGAAACTTACTGCAAGATTTCCGTTGGTGAGCACTGAACCTTTTTGAAGGGCGGGTCGATAGGCTGACTGCCCAAAATTTTTGCCGCTGTTTACTAAAAGTGCGATTGAAATAAGCAGGATGATCTTTTTCATAGTAATAGGGGATAATTTGTTTGTGAATCCAACGCAAGGTGAAGATTACCTATCAAGAAAGGTTAGTACAGATCATTCATTTATTATCACATTTAATTCGCGGGCGAATTTGTTCCTGTGTGAGAGGCAAATTGCCCTACGACACTTTTGCCAAGGATCTCGGTGTCCAGGAAGGTTTACTGGATGTGCAAATGAAAAAGCTCTACATAGCCAAAACAAGTTCCTGCGAGAAGTGAAGCCGCAGGCTAGAGAATCCGTTGGGCCCATCAAAAACACACGCGCCTGACTGGGCTTGAGCAGCCAACTGGCAACCGGAAACTGCCTGCCCGCCGACGTGTCTACCGAAACTTTAGTGTAGGTAGAAGCTTTAGCGCAGGCGGGGCAACTGGTCTACCCCTCGGTTGTTTTCAACTCCGGATTCGACTCGGTCGAATAGGATGATTCAAGCAAGAATTCCTTCAGCACGTCCCAACTCTTACCGTTGTGTTTTAGAAGCGCGATCTTATCTGCCATAAACTCTGCCTTAAGTTCTTTCTTTGAAAATTCTTCCCATGCGAGATGGTACTGGGCTTTTTTCAAATCCCGGAAAGCAAGCGTCAGGTGGGGGTGATAAGGTTGTTCCTTGTAGTTTGCGTTGAAAATGTCAAGTTCGCGTTTGAAAAACCGGTGAAGGCGTTTTTGCAGTTCATCAAGGGCATCGCTTTCCGCGACATTGATGAAAATAACCCTGGGAGGAAAGGATGAAAAATTGTCCAGGCAAACTTTGAGCGGATCACATCGCCTGGAAAAGTCCTGCAGTTTTGTGATGAGTTTTTTTTCTTTCTTTTCATTCCAGAGAAAGGGCATGTGCAACGTTACGTGCGGGGGAGAATTTAAAGCGGCTTTACTTCCGTACTTTTCCTTGAAATATTCTTTCAGCTTCAGGGCCTCCTCAAACACCGGAGACGGTGGAATGATAGCAACGAAATACTGTTTCCTTTTTTCCGCTTTAATCGCCATATTTTTCTAGGTGATGATAGTTTGAAGATACTTTACTTTCATCTTAAAAACATGGGCCATAGAAGAAAAAGCAGCTACCGCGCTTCGATTTTTATATATGTGAATCCGTAAACCGAATAGGCACCAAAAATCATCAGGGGTTAATCAAATTCAATCCTCAGTCATAGCAAAGTGCTTATTTGGATTAACATTAACGTTGAAATTGAGTGGAATACAACTTCATAAGGCTGAAACTTTGTGTTAATCCAGTTTCCCATCTAACCAATGAATAATGTTCACTAGCGTTGCGTCTAATTTAGAAAATTTCAAGCTGAATACGATCTTTCTCTT
>JBBDXJ010000253.1:0-2623 GCA_040902445.1 Cyclobacteriaceae bacterium
CTACACTAATATCTCCATTATGATTGATTCCAATTTCAGCGATAATAAAGATTGACATTTTTCACCCTAGGATGTTCATTGGTCAAACATGGTATCTGATTTACATTGCCTCACTTGTGGATTTCATTAGTGTTTCATTCATTTTTTCCAACGGAGATAGCTTCATCAATAGAAGATATGATGAAGTCGAGTTCTTCTTTACATAGTTGTGGAAACATGGGTAAAGTTACTATTGAGCTAGAGACAATGTCTGTAACAGGTAATCTGCAATTGTTGTTTTTGTAGAATGGTTGTTGATGCACCGGTGGATGGAAATGTACGCTTGCTTCAACCCCCATACTTCTCAAACGATTTATGAAATGATCTCTATCAATTTTATCTGTAACTTTTATTGTATACATCTGATATACATGTTTAACCCCAACCATCTGTTTTGGCACAACAACGTGCTCGTTCTTGATATTCTCACTAAGATATCTTGCATGCTCTATCCTTAGAGCATTCATATGATTCAACTTCTTAAGTTGCTCAACTGCGATTGCCGCAGCTATGTCGCTCATTCTATAATTAAATCCAGCATACGTGGCAGCTCTGTACCACGGCGTTCTTTCTTTTGACCTATCAAAGGTGGATTTTGACATTCCATGAGCTCTTAGCGCTGACATTGTTTCGGCTAGCTTCTCATCATTTGTTGTAACCATTCCCCCTTCGCCACAAGTCATATTTTTCGTCGGATAGAAAGAAAAACAACCAATGCCAAAAGACCCTGCCATCTTGTTATTATACATACCACCGATTGTCTCCGCAGAATCTTCGATGATCATGAGATTATGGTCTTTAGCAATTTCCAATATTGCTTCCATATCGCAGGGTTGACCGGCAAAATGCACCGGCATGATGGCGATAGTCTTGTCGGTTATTTTCTATCTTATGTCTAGAGGATCGATATTACACGTATTGTAATCAATATCTGCAAAGACAGGAGTGCAACCCGCGTGGACAATGTCGTTCGCAGAAGCAACGAACGTGAAGCTAGGTAAAATAATCTCGCCAACTTTTCCGGTAGCTAGTATTGCTAACTGTAGGGCTGAGGCACAAGAATTTACTGCAACTGCTTTTTTCACTCCGAGCAATTGCGCGAAGTTGTGCTCCAATTCAGTGGTTTTTGGACCATGGGCTAGCCAACCTGACTCCATAACGTCTCTAACAGCAGAATATTCCTTTTCATCGAAATATGGCTTGCACAAAGGGATTTTCATCTATACCAATCCCTCCTTTTTTATATATTCAACCACTACTGTCCGGTTGTTTTAGACTTCAAATGCTGTAACATGTTATGAGCATACAAGTTGCGGAGAATTATCGCTGTGATCGATTTCAATTTTGATCTACCTTCTTGCCATTCCTTCCAGTGGTTATTCAAATCCAAAGGAGTGGCATATGAACGCAGGCAAAACAGTATTTGCTCAACTGATGAACTTTCTGCCGATGAGTGAGTTTCGTCGATGTGTTGATCGCTATCGCGGTAACCGGAACGTGCGAACATTTTCGTGTCGTGACCAGTTTCTCTGCCTCGCCTTTGCTCAACTGACGTTTCGTGAAAGTCTTCGGGATATTGAAACGTGCCTCAACTCACTGCAGTCCAAACTCTATCATAGTGGCATCCAAGGCAAGGTTGCTCGCAGTAATCTTGCTGATGCGAATGAGTCACGCGACTGGCGAATCTATGCTGACTTCGCTCACGCTCTCATTACTATTGCCCGTCCGCTCTATCGTGATGAACCATTCGGCATCGAGTTGGACGAAACCGTGTATGCCTTCGATGCCACCACCATTGATTTGTGTCTATCCCTGTTTCCGTGGGCGACCTTTCGCCAACGCAAGGGAGCCGTTCGACTCCATACATTATTAGATCTTCGCGGCAATATTCCTTCTTTTCTAAAGATAACACCCGGAACTGTTCACGAAGTTAATGTTCTGGATGATCTGTTCTTTGAAGTTGGTGCATTCTATGTCTTAGACCGGGGCTACACCGATTTTACCCGGCTCTATACCATTCATCAACACCGTGCGTTCTTTGTCATTCGAGCCAAATCCAATCTCCAAGTTCGCCGTGTCTATTCTCGTAGTGTGGACAAATCAACAGGATTGAAATGTGACCAGACGATTATGGTCACAGGACCGAATTCCTTGAAAGACTATCCTGAGCATCTGCGGCGTATCAAGTTCTATGATTCTGAAACGAACAGGACGCTCATCTTCTTAACAAACAATCTCACCATCGCCGCTCTGACCGTTGCACGGCTGTACAAATGTCGATGGCAAATTGAATTGTTTTTTAAGTGGATCAAGCAACACTTGCGCATCAAAGCGTTCTATGGAACATCCGAAAACGCTGTTAAGACACAGATTTGGATTGCTATCAGTGTCTATGTGCTTGTTGCCATCGTTAAGAAACGCCTGAAGCTTGAAGCCAGCCTCTACACAATTCTACAGATTTTGAGCGTGACCCTTTTCGAGAAAGTCGATATCTATCAACTACTTACAGAACCTGCACTCGTCTCACAACACTCGGAAATGCAAAACCAGTTGAATCTATTCACTTTTTAACCGGACAGTAGTG
>JBBDXJ010000254.1:0-18222 GCA_040902445.1 Cyclobacteriaceae bacterium
ACAAAAAGGAAAAGGCAATGGCGTAAGATTCTGCCATTGACCATCGACTATGGACCATCGACCTCTTTAAACAGGCATTAAAAATTTTATGAAGGACTTGTTCCAATATTTTGGTAATTTACTTCACACAAGAAAATGACTCAAACACGAAGGGAATTTCTCAAAACATCCGGAAGTCTTGGAGGCGCGACATTATTAAGTAGTTTTTTAGGCGGGTGCTCCGGCAATGGTAACGTCCGCGTGAATGGGCATCTTTGGATCTACGCCAGTAAATTTCCCCCGAACTGGGATTCCACGCCTGTGCTCGATCAGGTTTTCAGCGATTTTAAATATGCTGGTATTGAAGGTGTTGAATTGATGGAAGTTAACCTGCGCCATAATGAGGCGATGTCAAACATCGGCGCGTTGATTGAAAAATATGAACTACCCGTTACCGGCTCTTCCTATGGCGGTAATATGTGGGATCAGACACAACATCAGAAAATTCTCGAGGATGTTGAGTTGGTTGTTGGCCGGCTCCATCAACTCGGCGGTACCAATTTTGGAATTACAGTAGGAAATGCCCGGAGAAAAAAGACTGAAGATGAACTGGATGCCCAGGCGGAGATATTGAAAAAAATTTTATTGATTTGCGACCGAAAGGATGTAATTGCCAATATGCACAATCATACCTTTGAAGTTGAGAATGATCTTCATGATCTGAAAGGAACAATATCGAGAGTTCCGGAACTGAAGTTAGGTCCTGATCTTAATTGGTTGATCCGCGGCGGTGTAAATCCTGTTGATTTTATCCGGACCTATGGAAAACAAATGGTATACATGCATATCCGGGATCAAAACGCAGATGATAAATGGACCGAATATGTTGGCGAAGGGGTTACAGATTTTCCAGCCATTGCAAGTGCGCTTCAGGAAATTGATTTCAGAGGAGAGGCAGCCATTGAACTTGCGGCGGATATTCCACCTGTCAATCCGATGAAAGAAAACTGGAAAAAGAGCAGAGAATACGTCAGGCAGATTTTTGGATGGTAAACAATACAAATAAAAACGTGCGCGAAGTAAATCTCAACCTGAAAAGCGTTCAGGAAAACACCTATGACGCAATAGTCATCGGGTCTGGCATCTCGGGAGGGTGGGCAGCAAAAGAGCTTTGCGAAAAAGGTCTTAAAACACTTGTCCTTGAACGGGGAAGGAATGTCGAGCATATAAAAGACTATCCTACAGCGAACCTGCATGCGTGGGAGCTTCCGAATCGCGGTGCGCTCTCGCATGAAATCCGGGAAGAAAATCCTATCGTCAGTCGCTGTTATGCATTCAACGAAGCTACAGCTCATTTTTTTGTAAAGGACAATGAACATCCGTATATCCAGGAAAAGCCATTTGACTGGATCAAGGGTTATCAGGTAGGAGGAAAGTCATTGTTATGGGCCAGGTGGACACAGCGGTGGAGTGATCTCGACTTTGAGGCCAACGCGAAACAGGGTATCGCTGTCGACTGGCCTATCCGTTACAAGGATATTGCGCCTTGGTATTCCTATGTGGAAAAATTTGTCGGCATCAGTGGAAACGCGGATGGCATTCCTCATTTGCCCGATGGCGAATTTCTGCCTCCCATGGAAATGAACTGTATTGAAAAACATTTCAAAGCCAGTATTGAATCCAATTTTCCCGGCCGTCATCTGATCATATCACGAACGGCTAATCTTACAAAGGGCTTGAAGGACAGAGGACCTTGTCAATACCGCGACCTTTGTTCGCGTGGATGTCCGTATGCGGGTTACTTTAGCAGCAATTCTGCTACGCTTCCGGCCGCAAAAGCGACCAATAATTTAACGCTGCGTCCCTTCTCCGTGGTACACTCCATCATCTTTGATGAAACAAAACAACGGGCAAAAGGTGTACGCGTCATTGACACTGTTGATAAAAGTGTGAAAGAGTATTTCGCCAAAATTATTTTTGTCAATGCCGGAACATTAAACAGCACCCTGCTCATGTTGAACTCCACGTCGACACGTTTCCCGAATGGATTTGGCAATGACAGTGGAACCCTTGGCCATTTCCTGATGGATCATAATTATCGCGGAAGGTTAGGAGGATCTTATGATGGTTTTCAGGATTCATATTATTTTGGCAGGCGACCTGCGGGAGTTTATATCCCGAGATACCGGAATGTAGGCCAGGATGTTCAGCAGAAATTTATCCGGGGTTATGCTTTTGCCGCGGGTGGCTCCAGGCGAGGCGGAGACATTCCCCCGGAAATGATCGGCGCCGAAATAAAATCCGCCATGAGTAAACCGGGAGAATGGAATTTCTGGATGACGGGGATGGGAGAATGCCTTCCTTATTTTGAAAATAAAGTCTCCTTGTCAAAAGATAAGAAAGACGCGTGGGATATGCCTTTGCTTCAGATCGATTGCGAGTATAAAGCCAACGAGGTAAATATGCTTGATGATATTCTTTCCAGCGGAGCAGAAATGCTGGAAAAAGCAGGCTTCAAGAATATTGCAACGTCTGATACCGGGCAGGCGCCGGGACTTGGGATCCATGAAATGGGCACGGCCAGAATGGGGAGAGATCCAAAAACTTCTGTTTTAAATCAGCATAATCAGGTTTGGGCGGCGAAAAATGTTTTTGTAACTGATGGTGCCTGTATGACATCCAATGCATGTCAAAATCCTTCGCTCACCTATATGGCACTGACTGCACGGGCAGCTGACTTTGCGGTGAGTGAATTGAAAAGACAAAATTTGTAAATTTTCATGAGGTCATTCACCGGAAAGGTTTTTATTCTTTGTTCTCTGATATACGCGACCTCTCGCACACATCATCGATCATCTTACTCAAAACGTTTTTCGAAAGCAGCCATCGCCCGCGATGGAATCAGTTTTCGTACACGCCTTACTTGTGAGTGTAGTCGGAGATTCGTTTACGGCTTGTCCGGGTTGATCAAACGCAGCAACGAGATAGTAAATTGAGGGGATGGGTAAAACCTGCTCTTGAAGCGGTCAGGTGTAAGAGGACGAGGATTGACGAAACATTGATTACACTACCTGGCAACCAGCACCCGGTAACCGGCAACTCTTTCTCAGTTCCCCAATTTTTTCAAGGCAATATACGCCATCAATCCCGTGCTGATGGCCAGTGCATTTTCATCAATATCGAAAGTGGGTGTGTGAAGGGAGGATTGAATTCCTTTTTCACTATTACCAACACCACAGAGATAGAAGCATGAATCCGCTACCTGAGAGTAATAAGAAAAGTCCTCGGCGGCCATCCAGATGTCTTCGTCAAGAACATTTTCTTCGCCGAGATATTCAACGGCATGGTTGCGGACCTGGCCAGTGAGTTTTTCTTCATTTACAAGAAAAGGATATCCACGCTGTATTGTGAATTCACATTTGCCACCCATTCCTTCTGCCATATCTTCCGCCATTTTTATCATGCGCTTGTGCGCTTCGTTTCTCCAGGTTTCGTTCATGGCGCGGAAAGTTCCCTCCATATTAACTTCATCCGGAATGACATTGATCGCGCCGTTGGCGATCACTTTTCCAAAGGATAAAACAGTAGGGTCGCCGGGATGTGCCATTCGACTGACAATTTGCTGCAAGGCAATGATGATATGAGATGCGATCACCACAGGATCGGTGTTGAGATGAGGTTGCGCACCATGGCCTCCCTTGCCGATGATACGAACAAAAAGCGAATCCATGGAAGCCATATGCTTGCCCTTCCGTATACCTATTTTCCCCACTTCGATCCGCGGCATTGCATGCTGTCCGATAACCGCTTGCACTCTTGGGTTTTCAAGAACACCATCGCGAATCATATGACTTGCTCCCCCAGGAATCACCTCTTCTCCGGGCTGAAAGAAAAATTTGACTGTTCCTTTGAACTGATCTTTCAGAGCATGAAGAATTTTTACTGTACCTAATAAAGATGACGTATGAAAATCATGTCCGCATGCGTGCATTACATTGGGGTGCTGAGACGCATAGGGAACTTTATTCATCTCCTGGATAGGCAAAGCATCCATATCCGCCCGTAGGGCAATTACACTATCGGAAGGGATTTTTCCCGACATCGATGCAAGCACGCCGGTCGATGCAACAGCCTTCCACGGAATGCCTAATGCATCCAATTGACTTTTCACAAAGGCAGCGGTCTGGTGCTCTTCGAAAGATAATTCGGGATATGTATGGAGATGTCTCCTCAGTTTGATAACGTCGCCGTGTATCTTACCGGATATTTCCTTAATCTCATTAATTAACATATTGTATTGAGGTGCAGAGGTTTTGATGAGCTTCGGGCAGCCTAAATATAATACTTTGTTGTTGGTAGTTGGTTATTGGTTTTTGGTTAGTTCCGAAACTCCGCTATTGCTCAGATGTTATACTTCTATCATAATATCATATGCATTGCGTAAAGGCCCGCCTGCGTGAGGCCCTTCGGACGCTGTCAAGGGCGCAAAGAAAATCCGGTTCAGACACCTGGATTTTTACTTGCATTTAGACTTGCATTTTTACCTGCATTTAAACCTGTATTTAACTTGCCTTTCAACCTGCAATTTAACTTGCCCTTTCAACTGGTAACTGGTAACCGGCAAACTGGCACCCGGTTTCACCACTTCAGTGGCAACTGAATATCCTTGATACTTTCCACGATCATATCGGCTTTGAAAGCGTAATGCGATATGTCCTCGCGCGTTGATACGCCTGACAAAACCAGGATCGTTTTGTAACCCATTTGCACTCCTCCGCGGATATCGGTGGCCATGGTGTCGCCGATGACAACAGTTTCTGCAGTTTCCAGGCCTATGAATTTGCGGGCTGAGCGCATCATTACTGGCCCGGGTTTGCCTACGACAAATGCTTTTGTTCCTGTGGCTTCTTCAATCATGGCGGTGGTGGCTGCAATTCCCAAATTATTCCAGCCTTTTTTCTTGGGAGACGGGTCGCGGTTGGTGGTAATAAATTTTGCACCCGCCAGGATCATATCGACGGATTTTTGCACCATTTCAAGAGTGAAGTTTCTGCCTTCGCCCAGCACCACAAAATCAGGATCGGTTTCAACTAGAGTAAGACCATTATCGTGGAGGCTTGTCAATAGTCCACCTTCACCCAACACATAGGCCGAACCATTGGGTCTTTGGCTGGCAATAAATTTTCCTGTCGCCATGGCGCTGGTATAGACATGTTTTTCAGTTACTTCAATTCCTAGTTTTCGCAGTTTCCGCACCACTTCCAAGGGGGTGCGCTGGCTGTTGTTGGTCATAAAAGTGAAGGGAATATTTTCCTTCAGCAACCTGGCCACAAACTCATCCGCGCCAGGGATCATGACATCGCCGCCGTAAATCACGCCATCCATATCGATAAGAAATCCTTGTGCCATTTGGTGTTTTGTTTGCATCAATATAAGGGATTTTAAAACTAATTATCAATTCAGCGTGATGGATTTAAATATAATCCCAACGTGCGGGTTTCAATCGTTTACAGGAGTTGGGAAGATTAGGGATTCAGGTTGAATTCCAAATGACAAACATTCGTGTTCTTACTAGGGGGCATCACTATAATGTGGTGCGCATCCGTATGCCAAATAACTCGCAAATCGATTGAACTCTCCTATGGCATACTTTAAAACCATGATTTAACCCGGGGCTGCGCCTTTGCTTCGCGGCGGCTTACCCCGGGCTGTTGTATTTCGCCCTTTCAGGGCTGGCAGTGAATAATCTAACGAACTTTAATAGCTTTAGTGCATTCCCGGAAACCGGCGACTGGTAACCGGTAACTATTTCATTTCATCACCTGAACAAAATATTTTTTCGGACTATCACAAACATGGCATTGGTATGAGTCCGGCAACTTTTCAAAGGCTACACCGGGAGAAATGCCAGCCTGGAGATCCCCATATTTCTTGTCATATACGGTGAGGCAGTTGCTGCACTGATAAAGGGAAGTGTTTCCGTTTAAAACCGGTTCAGGTTTAACATCTTCAGACTTTTCCTTCTCAGGGTTGAGCTGCCGGAAATACAATTTACTGAGCTCAATTAAAAATGCCGGGATCATTTCTTTTTTAATACCCTTTGCGTAGGTGTAATAAACAATGTTGGTGGGATTGAAATTTTTCGCGTAAAGGATGTTATAATGTTCTCCGGGTAAAGTTTCCTGTTCAGGATTTTTTTCGATCACTACTGTAGTAAAGTACAACATCTCGCGGTTCGTTTTTATGGTGAACGTGAGGCCATGCGTGCTGATATCCTGTTGATCCAACTCACGAACTAAAAAACGTTTCAGCTCCAGAGCATCCGCGTCGATCACGGGTAAGTGCCAGTTCAACTCCAGACTTGAGTGGCGTTCATTGATACCGAACTTGCCCATCAGTTTTTGCCACCGCAGCCTGTCGCTGGCTTTTATTCCCTTGATGATAAAAGCTTTCCAGGGAATAATATTGATCTTGCTGATGTTGGTTTCCTGGCATAGCCTGCATGCTGCACTCATGAAATCAATATCATACTGATTATTTCTCCAGTACAGGCCCAGCCAGTATTGGTTATTCAGCATGGCATTAAGTCCTTCGTAATACGGGAAAGCGGTATTGGGTAGTTTTAATTTTTCGGCGATGGGTTTATAATTTATCCTGATAAAGTTGTTCATGAACATCAGGTACATTTCCTCCACGGTAAAAGGAAGAAATTCAAGAAATAATTTTTCCAGCTCTTTTGATATTTTTGAAATATCCTGACCTGCAATAAGTCTGGGCCAACTTTGCGTGATATTGCCCTTTCGGGGATCGCGGATCAAGAGATACCAGTAATTTTCTTCTCTGGATGCAATAAAGTTCAACTCGCCTGTGAACAATGGAACAAGACTCTGCAAGGGATCGACAATATTTATTTTGAGTCGAGGCTTGTATTCAAAGCTGTCGATCAAAACGTTATAGGTGTCTTCCTTAACCCAACTGGTAGTTTCAACGACGTTCACCGCGACATACGAGCTGACAATATTCTGATAAACCGATTGATCACCGGCGAGTTCATAGTCGATGTTAATGGCGCGGAATGCTTTTTCCAGGTGGTCTTCCGGCAAGTCATTCGAAGGAAACATAATGTCCTGCCGGGATCCGAATAAAATATAATCATTGCCAAAGCTCCTCGACAACTCCATGATCTTCAGCAGATCTACGGGAGATAAAAATCCACCCCTTACAAACGCCCTTATCAGACTGCTTTTTTTGTTGACTTCCATTGACGATTGAGGGGTTTAAGTTAGTGTTTTCTATCGTCAACTGTAAAAAAATTCCTTTTTAAGCGTTGCGGATTTCTCTTTCAGCATCTGCTGGATCTCCGGTTTACACGAACCACAGCCTGAACCCGCTCCGGATAGTTCACAAAGTTCACTTAGGTTTCTGTGCCCTTTTCCGATCAGCTGTTGAAGGTTTCCTTCGCCTACAAGGTTACAGGAGCACACCAGCTTCCCGATCACAGGCTCGGCTTTTTTTCCGGCTCTCAGCAGTTGCAACCTTTTTTCAGACAACTCAATTTTATTTTCAATGAGATTTCTGAACTCGGCAAATTCGCTTTTGTCGCCAACAAGGATTGCCCCCACCAACCGGTCGTTCTTAATGATGCATTTCTTGTAATACCGCAGCGATTTATCGACAAAAAGAATTTCATCATATCCTTCATTATTGGCAGGTATCTCCGGTATTCCAATAGAACACAAGTCCAGGCCTGACAACTTCAGAATATTCATTGGTACGGCTCCTTCGTAGATACTTTGCGGGTCTCCATGGATAAAATGCGCGAGTACGTCAGCTTGTTTTTCTGCAGCAGATGTAATACCCAGGGTCATCCCGTTGTGTTCTGCTATTTCACCAATGGCAAAAATATCCGGGTCGTTGGTTTGCAGAAAATCGTTGACTGTAATACCCCTGGCAGAATCAATGCCCGCCTCCTGCGCAAATTCGATATTCGGCCTTGTACCCACAGCATAGACCATGGCATCAGCCATAAGTAGCTTGCCACTGCGCAATTGGATCTTTAGTTTCCCGGTGGCTTCATCTTTGTCGGCATGCAGGAGCTGGTCATTCATGTAAACGGTGATGTCTGTTTCGTCTATGAAGTCCAGCAAAAGTTGTCCGGCAATGTTATCGATCTGCCGTTCCATCAACCTGCTGCCGAGTTGAAGAATGGATACAAACAAATTTATTTCCCGGAGCGATACTGCAAGTTCCAAACCCAGCAGGCCTCCACCGATGATAAGAATATGCCCTCCTGGTTTGAGATATTTTTTCAGGCGGTCGGCATCCTGTTTTGTCCGCATTGTAAAGACACCCTCGAGGCTTTCCGGAGCATCGTTTGGAAGGTGTGCGCGGCTACCGGTGGCCAGGACAAGTTTATCGTAACGATGCTTTTCTCCATATTTATCCACGACAAATTTTTCGCGCCGGTTCACAGCGGTGATCTCATTTTCTGAATTCAAGATAAAATCCAGTTCCTGCATTTCTCCTTTTTTGAATTTCTGAAGTCTTTCCCAACCAAGCCTGTCATTTACATATTCGGGCAGGAGCACGCGATTATAAAAGGAATTTGTTTCCTTTGAAATAACAACGATTTCATCATTCTGGTTTAAAGTACGGTAGGTATGCAGAAAACGATAGGCTGCCGCACCTGCGCCCGCCACTATGATTTTTTCAATCGGTTTCCTGTATGATTCTACCTGCACGGCCGAGAACTTGAAGTCGGGTTCTTTCGAAACCGGATCTGTCAGCATACTTGTGAGATTGTTCGCTCGTGAAAGATCCTGTGTCAGGACCTTTCCCCAATGCATGGGAAGGAAGACCACGCCACGCTTGATGTCGCTGCTGACTTTAGCGCATACCCTTACCGTGCCACGGTTGTTGGCCACCACCACGATGTCACCGTCCCGGATGTTTCGCCCGGCGGCATCATGTGGATGTATCTCGAGGAAGGGTTTATTGATATGCTGACGAAGCTTGTTCACTTTCCCTGTTTTTGTCATTGTATGCCATTGGTCCCTGATCCGGCCCGTGGTGAGTATCAGGGGATAAAGTTCCGTGACGGGTTCGGAGAGATTTTCCGGACGATCCAGGGGTAAAAACCGCGCCCTTTTTGACTCCGTATAAAACAAATGATCGGTAAACAGCCGGGTAGTTCCGGTGTGATCTGGAGTAGGGACGGGCCATTGAAATGTACCTTGCGTTTTTAATCGGTGATGGGATAGTCCGCTGATATCGAGGTTTGTTCCTTTAGTGAGCCGGCAATGTTCATCGTAAATTTCAGACGGTGAATTGTAGTCGAAGCCTTCAAATCCCATCGCCTTTGCAAACAGGCATAATATTTCAGCGTCCGCTTTTGCTTCGCCCGGGGGCTCGATGACTTTTGCAAGATGGCTGATCCTTCTTTCGGAGTTTGTCATCGAACCTTCCTTTTCAAAATGTCCGGCTGCGGGAAGTATTACGTCAGCAAACTTTAACGTGTCGGATTTTCCGGAGATCTCCTGTACCACGACGAAGCGCGCATTTTTCAACGCTTTTTCTACACGACGCGAATCCGGCAAGCTTACCAGGGGATTTGTACAGACGATCCAGACTGCTTTTAATCTTCCGCTTTCAAGGGCTTCGACCATTTGAACAGCCGTTAGCCC
This sequence comes from Cyclobacteriaceae bacterium, assembly GCA_040902445.1. Lineage (GTDB taxonomy): Bacteria > Bacteroidota > Bacteroidia > Cytophagales > Cyclobacteriaceae > Chryseosolibacter. The sequence continues at coordinate 9,663 of JBBDXJ010000254.1, forward strand.
GGGTTTTTCAGGCAGAGATCTCACGCCCCAAAACTGCGCCACTTCTTTGCGATGTTCCGGATCTTCTATCTTCCTGTGCGCGGCTAACATTGTGGCGAGTCCGCCAACTTCCCTTCCTCCCATGGCATTGGGTTGTCCTGTAAGAGAGAAAGGTCCCGACCCGGGTTTCCCAATGTGCCCTGTCAGAAGGTTGAGACTAATCAACGCTGAATTCTTGTTAACGCCAATAACGCTTTGGTTGAGGCCCATAGCCCAGAGGGTTAGAAATCCTTTCGCTGAAGCAATGTAATTTGCGGCAAGTCGAATGGAGCTTTCGGGAACATCGCATATTTTCGCGGCGTCTTGCAGGGTGATCTTTAAAACCGAATCCCGGTATTGCTCAAATTGTTCGGTGTGCTGCGCGATAAAGTCTTTATCCACGTCACCATTTTCTATCAGAAGGCGGGCGATCGCGTGGTAAATATAAGTGTCAGTGCCTGGGGTTATCTGCAGGTGAAGATCGGCGATCGAACTGCTTTGCGTTTTTCTGGGATCAACGACGATGACCCTCACGTCCGGGTTTTTCGCTTTGTGGGCTTCGATCCTCCGGAAGAGAATGGGATGGCACCATGCGGGATTAGCGCCGGCAATAAAAAAACAGTCGGCCAACTCAATATCCTCATATGATATCGGTACGGCGTCCTCCCCAAGCATACGCGTATATGCAGCAACAGCGCTGCTCATGCACAAGCGGGAATTGGTATCGATGTTATTTGTTCCGAGGTAACCTTTTACGAGCTTGTTGGCAAGATAATACTCTTCTGTAAGGCATTGTCCCGAAACATAAAAACCCACTGAATCCGGACCATATTTAGTGATCATGGATCTGAATACCGCGGCGCTTCTTTTCATCGCAGTATCCCAGCTCACTCTTTCGTGTGGATGGTTCTTACTCCATCGCATTTCAGGAAAAAGTAACCGGTCACTTATATCCTGAACGGTGTAATGCAGGTTCATACCTTTTGAGCACAGCATACCTTTATTTACCGGATGCTCCTTATCGCCTTCAACGGTAAGGTTGTTCTGCCGGTCTTTTTTTACCACGATCCCACACCCAACTCCACAGTAGGAGCACGTTGTTTTAAAACTGTTCTCTTTCTTTTCCAATTACGAATTACATGTTATTAAAATGCCTCGGTTTCCCGCCCGGATTTGATTGGGCTAAAGCCCGGCTTGATTTGAATCCAATATCCACGGGCTAAAGCCCATGGCAATTGATTTCCAGATAATGACGATCCCTAACCAATCCACCAATGACCAACAACCAATAACTATTAAGCAGCCTGTTCCTCCTTAAAATATTCAGAATCATCAATAGAGAATTTTTCCATCAAAAGACTCAGGAGCCGCTCACGGATGGTCTTGTACTCAGGAAGATTCACCGTTTCCTTTTTATTTCTCGGTCGAGGCAAATGCACTGATTCAATTTCACGTATGGTTGCGGCGGGGCCATTGTTCATGACCACAATTCGATCGGAAAGAAATACCGCCTCTTCGATGTCATGGGTTACCATGATAATAGTTTTGCTGCGATGTGTAAGATTCCACATTTTCAACAATTCAATATGAAGCGATGATTTTGTCAACGCATCAAGTGCGCCGAAGGGTTCATCGAGCAGGAGTATTTCAGGATCAATTGCGAAGGCCCGCGCAATGGCTACGCGTTGTTTCATGCCCCCTGATATCTGACCAGGATGTTTTTCCCGATGGTCCCATAGATTTACCATTTTCAGGTAACGCTCAACCCTGCTATGCTTTTCCTCTTTTGTCCCATTTTTTAACGTGGCATCTACCGCCTGGAAGATGTTCTGGTAAACAGTAAGCCAGGGCAGCAATGAATAATTCTGGAAGACCATGCCGCGGTCAGGACCTGGGCCATTGATTGACTTTCCATCGACCATAACACGTCCCATCGATGGAGTCAGCATACCGGCTATCGCATTGATGATGGTTGATTTTCCGCAGCCCGAATGTCCGATGATGGAAATGATCTCGCCTTTATCAACCTTCAGATTAATATCCTGAACGGCAACAAATTTTCCTTTCACGGTCTTGAAGGCAATCTGCATGTTTTCAATTTTCAAATAACTCATATGAAAGATTGTTTAAAAAATTTGTCAGCCTGAATAGGTAAACTTTTTTTCGAGAAATGAAAAACCCTTATCCAGAACCAACCCTACCATTCCAATAATGAGTATGGCTGATATCACTTTCTCCAGACTAAGAGAATTCCAGCTGTCCCAGACGAAGAAACCTATACCCGTGCCTCCGGAAAGCATTTCTCCTGCGACAATAACCAGCCATGCCACGCCGATGCTTAAGCGCATACCAGTGATGATATGGGGTAAACTGTAAGGCAGGACGATCTTCGTGATGTATTTCCATTGAGAGAACCCGAAGACTTTTGCTACATTTTTATGATCCTCCGGAATGGAGCTCACACCAAACGCAGTATTGATCAACGTCGGCCAGATGGAGGTAATAAAAATGATAAAAATTGTGGCTGTGCTCGCTGACTGGAAAGCCACCAGACCGATGGGAAACCAGGCAAGTGGTGAGACCGGTTTAAGTATCTGAACTATGGGATAAAAAACCCTTCTGCAAAACCGGTTAGCGCCCATCAACATTCCTAACGGTATAGCTACCAGTGTAGCCAGCGAAAATCCTGCAAAAACACGTATGAGCGAACTCCAAAGCTGGACCCCAATGCCCATGTCGTTCGGACCATAGACGTAAAAAGGGTCGAGCAACATTTGGTAGAGAACTTTTAGCGTGGTCTGCGGACCTGGAAAATCAGCCGTCATTGCGGCGAGAACAGCCCAAACACCGATCAGAATACCGAACCCTGTCAGGGAATACCCCAGCCCGGCTGCCCATGAGAATATCTTGCGTTGCCATTCCTTTGTTATCGCGGATTCCCGGAAAATGAATGTGAATGCAGACGGTGTTGAACCTGTTGATCCGGTGGTAATACCTAATTTTTGTTCATTGCTTTTCATAAACTCACATTACCGGTTTATAGTTTTTTAATGATTCACCTGGTTTTTCAGGATCAAAAGTCACGTTGTCAAGATCAATTGTAAAGGGTTGCATATCGTCATCGGGCAAGGGTATGTTCATTTCATTTGCAACCTCTTTATAGAGATCCTGTAGGATCAGTTTATCTGCAATGGTTTTGTAATCAGGTTCCTTCTCCAGGTATTTGAAGCGCACATACTGGGCCATATACCAGATGCCATAGGCTTTGCGCGGAAAGTTTGTCTGGCCATCGCGGTGAAAGAGCATGGAGTCGTCCTCGTAGCGATATTGACCATAATCACAACCCAGATCATATACGCCTTTGAGCCGGGTTGCGATTTCTTCTGCCGGTGCATTAACATAAGAAGGCCTTCCAATGATTTCCGCGGCTTCATCGCGGTTTTTCAGATCGTCCAGCCAGATGGAAGCTTCCAGGATCGCTTTCATTATCTTTTTCAGGTCGTCCCTTTTATTTACGCTGAACTCTTTGTTCAACACCAGCGCTTTTTCGGGATGATGTTTCCAGATGTCCTGAGTTGCAAGATGAGTGAAGCCAATACCCTGTTTCACTGCCATCTGATTCCAGGGTTCGCCGACGCAAAAGCCATCCATGTTTCCAACTTTCATGTTTGCGACCATCTGTGGAGGAGGAATGGTGATGACCTTTACCTTATTCTGATCCACTCCAGATGCGGCGAGCCAGTAGCGCAGCCATGTATCGTGAGTTCCTCCGGGAAAAGTTCCGGCGAAGGTCAGCTCTTTTGTGGCAGCCAATTCTTTCACGGCTCTGCTGACGGAACTGATGTCATGCGGCTTAATCTTGCCGCAGAAATCCTTCGAAAGGGTGATGGACTGACCGTTGTTGTTTAACATCATTGCGATCGGCATTTCTGAGCCTGGATTTCCTCCCACGCCAGTGTAAACTGAAAAGGGCATCCCGAACAGGCAGTGGGCACCCTGAAGTTCTCCAGTCAGGATCTTATCACGCACATTTGCCCACGACGCTTCTTTTGATATCTGAACATTCAATCCGTATTTACTGAAAATTCCTTTTTCAAACGCTATCACCAGCGGGGCGCAGTCGGTAAGTGGAATAATACCAAGCTTGATTACCTCTTTATTTGATACGTCTCCCCCCGGGACAGCTGCGTCTGAATTATCCTTTGATTGACCAGTGCTGCAGCTCTCCATAAGTATAGCCAGCGCTATGAGAAGAATTACAGGCAGTATGATGGAAAGTTTATTTTTCATTGTGTGATTCATAGAGATTTATTTATTGATTATTTGCTTAACAAGGTTTCGGGTTTGATGGAGAGCATGACGTAGGCCCAGGTTGATACCTTGTCAGCCCCGTTTACATTTTTTACTTTTCCCGAAGCCATTGTATCTGTTGAAAACATCGCCGAGAAACCGCTTTCGATGTTGATTATTTTGGTTATGCCGTAATTCAATACAACATCTATTTCGGTTCCAAGCGCCCTGTTCATCTGCGAGCCTGTTTCGGAGGGGATGGGTTCAGGCAGTACAAAACGGTGGATGTCGGCTGTCAGCATAAGGTTTTCTTTGGCTTTAAACTTTGATTTCAGATAATAATTAACAAGACCATTCGGCCCAAAGGTGTCGGCGACGTAGAAATAATCCATATAGCCCCAGAATTTGTGCGGTGTTCCATAGAGAGGATCAAAACGCTGAAATCTTTTTGAAGGATCTGTTCCGTTGTTGCCTGAAGTAATATCCACGCCGGGACCTATGCTTAATTTAGAAGTCGCAGCATAAAGCAGGGATGCAGAGAGCAAATATTCATTTAGTTCCGTCCCTTCGCGATACGCGCCACCCTGATAAAATGCGCTCAGGGCAAAGGTTATTTTTTTATACGCTGTCCCAAATAAATTTCCTCCAGCCGTGAATCGGCTCCAGACTTTGTCATTGTATATGGGAGTGGACTTTAGCGAGTCTGTGGATGCAAATGAAAACCGGCTGAAGTCATCTTTAAATGCCAAAATGGAAGCGTTGCCAAAGCGCAGTTTCCTGCTGAGGTAAACAAACTGCATGGACTTATACATCGACCCCATGCCATTGGTACTCGCTGGATAGCCAACAGGCACTCCGTTATATACTGTTCCCGACTTGCGTTCGGCATTCTGATTATACGCTGCACCTGCATGCGCTGTCCATCCATCGTGTTCAAATTTTAACAGGGCCGCGTCATGTCTTCGGGCCTGTTGCAGCCAATCCAGGTTGCCGAGTAGTCGCACATCATCATAGACGAGTTCCTGTCGTCCGATCTTCAGACTAAAATTTTTCACTACGTGGCCAGTATCCACCAGGTTGAACTCGGCCCATCCTTCGTGCAGCATAAGTCCGTCGTATGAATCCGTGGTGATCCGGTTGATGGATGAAGCATCCTGACCCCAGACCCGCACATCCTGAATAGAGGTATAGATCTTTAACCGATGGGCGGTATACCCCAGATTTACCCGTGTTCGCTGTGAAGTAAAAAATGCTGGCGGTGCGTCGCTGGTGGAGAGTGTTCCCTGGCCGTCGCGGAATTCAGACCTTGTTCTGATCTGAGCAGAAAACGCAACCTGCGCATTCATTTCATGCAGGCTGATAAATAACAAAGCTGGCAGCAGTAAGTAGATTTTTTTATTCATAGGCTAACGCAATTACTTTACGTATTAAATACGTAACAAAAGTAAGTAAATCCTTGACATAAATACGTAAAAATACCTAAAAATATTACCGTAATGGATTTAACTACGTAGAAAATCGTTTGCGACCGGGATTAAAGGATTAAGGGATTTGCCAGGATGGATTGCCGGGATGAAATAGGATTAAGCGGAACGGGCGTTTATCTTTCTTTAAATAGTTGGACACTTATTTAAAAGCAATAAGGCGGATTAAGCACATGCAATGATCTCGATAAATTGTCAAATTGCAGAATTGTCCATTTGCCAAAATTGACTCAAGCGGGATTAGACAAGGTTTTCCTTCACGGTTTTGTTCACCATATCGATGGCATTGTTTACGCCGAGTTTTTTCATAATGTTAAAGCGGTGGGTTTCAATCGTCCGCAGACTTTTGCCAAGTGAATCGGCGATCTCTTTATTGTGTTTGCCATCAATGACCATTCGCAGTATTTCTTTTTCCCGCCGGGTTAAATGATAGACGTCCTCTACGGGTGGACGGGTGCTAATATACGGTCGCGCAATTAACAACTGATTTGCAAGCACATGTGAGACCGCGCCGCTGAAATATTTATGACCGCTGTGTACCTGTTTGAGCGCCTTCACGAATTCTTCCTTGTCAGTATCTTTCAAAAGGTAGCCATATGCACCTGCCTGCAGGGCTTGAACGACATATTCTTCCGAATCATGCATGGAGAGGATCACTGCGCGTGTGTCAGGCGCATAGTCGTGCAGAAGTGCTGCGGCTTCCAATCCGGTCATTTCCGGCATGCGGATGTCGAGCACCAGGATATCGGGTTTTAATTCCCTCGCCGCGTTCAACGCTTCCTTTCCGTTCCCTGCCTCACCTACCACTTTTATTTCCGTATCGGATTCCAGCATCGATTTAATACCCCTGCGCACCAGCACATGGTCGTCGGCTAACACAATATTGATCTTGTTCATTCTATTCTACAGTTATTGCATTTCTTACAGGAACAGTTAGTCTGACCGTTGTGCCCTGGCCGGGTTCGCTAAGGATCTCAAGGTTGCCGTTTACATATTCCGTGCGCTCATACATATTAAAAAAGCCGCGTCCGGATTCCAGGTTGGAGCTTCGGGCTTCAGCTATTTTAGTATCGAAGCCTTTACCTTCGTCTTTAACAGTTATAATAAGGTCATTATCGATTTGTTTGAGAGACACTGTGATCTTGTCTGCATCTGAATATTTAATGGCGTTATTAATGGCTTCCTGGATGATGCGAAAAATATTGTTCTCGATTTTTTGAGGCAGCCTTAAAATGGCACCGCTTGTCCGGTATTGAAGATCTATCCCCGTGAGTTTACCGATCTCCTGGATAAAGACATTCAATCCGGCCTGTAATCCATAATCGCCTAAAACCGTGGGCTTTAGATTAAAAGTGACTTTGCGCACCTCTTTAATGATCTCCTTAATAAGCTGATCTACCTCGGCAATCTTTTGCTTTGCTTTCACATCCTGATTGAGGTCGATGGATTCTATCTGATATTTCAGGGATGTAAGCATCTGGCCGATTCCATCGTGAATATCCATTGCGATCCGTTTTCTTTCCTCTTCCTGGCCTTCAAGGATCAGCACCGAGCGAAATTTCTGCTGATTGATCTTCTTTTCAATTTCAGCGCGGTTTTTTCTGTTCATCGTGTGCTCGGCGATCTTGCGCCTGGAAATGTCTGAGCCCAGGATCATCAGTTCTTCAATATCATCCCGGTCATTGTAAACAGGGGTAATGACCACATCGAACCAGCAATCTATCTGTGAAGCCTGCTTAAACCTGACTTCTCCCTGCCACAATTTTCCCTCGGAGACAGTATCCACTACGTTATCCATCCAGTCGTCAGGATTATCGAGTCCGGGAAAAAGATCGGCTAAACGCGTCGAGCTTTTTACCTGATGAATGCCTGATAGATCAGCAAAGGCCTCAGCGATAAAAGTGACGTTGCCGCCGCGATCTGATTTTGCAAGCAAACGTGGATTCTCCGCCGGCTGATTTACAATAGCCATTTGCTCGTAGGTTTTTTCCAACGATGCATATAATGCGCCAATCTCCTTGGAAAGTTTTCTGGCATTTTTTTCTGATTGGATCAGTTTTGTGATGGTGTTATTAACCTGAATTGTAGTTGGACGAAAAATAAAGACCACTTCAAGACCGATCACCAGCAGGGAAATGGCCAACACAATATATTCCATTGCCTTCAGTGAAGAAACTTTCGTTTGCGCTTCCTGATCGTATTGGAATACAATCTTTTCCATCCCCTGTAAGAAAGCATTTTCGTGCTCAAGGATATTTTCAATATCGGATTTCAGCAACGAGTAAGGAGCAACAGGGTCCGCTTCCAGGGCGCTTATGATCCCCAGGGCGCTCTGGCCCATACCGGTAAAGTGATCGTGCACCTGTTGAAACAAACGCGTTGTTTCAGCGCTGTTATTTCCAGGAAGTTTAAGACTGTCGTTGCCATGCAATAAACCTTCCTGCGATAGCTTCCAAAGCAGAACGGACGATTTCAGGCTCCCGAGAATGTCTGCCCGCTCTTCAGCGGTTTGTACTTCCCGAAGCAGTAATACGGTTTTTGCTATTTTCTGGCTGAGCATCCGCTGTTTTCCCGCAACATTGACGACACGCGAATCGCTGAGCTGAGTTTTCAAATGAGATTGTATCAGCACCTGCCCGACTATTGCGACCGTGGCAATGATACTCAAAGCGAGTATGTACCAGGTTCCCAACCGGCTAAACCGGTGCAATCCCCGCTTCACATAATTATCCAGATGTAAGTGCATATACGTACGAAATTACGCAAAA
>JBBDXJ010000255.1:0-2610 GCA_040902445.1 Cyclobacteriaceae bacterium
TTCAGATTTTAAGATTCAACTTGACATTAAAAAAGAAGGCACGAGCGCCTACCAGGAAATTTTCAGGTACGATTCACTCGATGATGGCTTTAATTCCCTCAACCCCAGCCGCGGCGGAAATTATAAAATATCTTTCCTCAGTATTAAAACCGCCTTTGATAAAAGCAATGACGATATCAACTCCGAAGTTTTTCAGACGTTTGAAGAGAACCTGGCAACTATCAAGAGCAGGTTTCAGTCATTTAACGGCGCAGAATTTGACAGTACTTCTCAGGATGTTGTGATACCTGCCTTCATCGCGGCGTATAGCGGTAACGATGCAAACGCAATAAGCCTTTCTCCCTTTCCAAAGACACCGCTACCCAACTGGAGAATAGATTATACCGGATTGGGCAAGATCGGAATTTTTGGCGATCTGTTTCAGTCTGTGACCATTTCACACGCCTACCAATCTTCTTACTCTGTGCTCAATTACTCCAACTCTCTTGAATCAGAGGAAGACGATCTGATAAGCATCGATAAACCTATTGAAGATTATAACCGGACCTATTTTGGCAGGCAAAATGCCAGTGGCGAATTTATTCCAATATATGTTATAAGCCAGGTGCTGATCTCGGAACAATTTTCACCGCTCATCGGAGTAAATGTCAGGACAAAGAGCCGGCTTACCGCCCGCGCTGAATACAAAACCAAAAGAGACCTCGCGCTCAATATTTCCAATGCCCAGGTAACGGAATTAAACAGCAAGGATATTTCCTGTGAAATAGGTTTTACGAAAAATAACATGAAACTGCCATTCAAATCGCAGGGCAGAACGATTGTCCTCAAAAATGATGTCACTTTCCGGATGAACGTTTCCATCACCGATAATAAGACCATACAAAGAAAGGTGGATGACCTGAGTACGATAACAAATGGCAATATCAATTTTCAGTTGAGGCCCAGTATCGATTACGTGGTCAATCAGAAACTCAGTGTACGCGGATACTTTGATCGTACGATCACTGAACCGCTGGTAACAAACTCCTATCCCCGCTCCACTACCCGGTTTGGAATTCAGGTACGGTTTAGCCTCGCTCAATAGTACACTGACCACAGCCGAGATCCTGTGGATGACGTGGAGTGAATTTACACACATCTGCGCTGGTCTGTGGACCGTCGACCCTGGACTATTATTAATTTTCCCTTATTTTTGAGCCAAAATTTGAAATCATGAACATTCCCGAGGGACTTAAATACACTAAAGATCACGAATGGGTGAAAATCGATGGAAAAACCGCCATTGTAGGCATTACGGATTTCGCGCAGGGTGAACTGGGCGATATCGTTTACATAGATATCAATACAGTGGGCCAGGAAGTCGGCGAACACGAGATCTTTGGCACTGTTGAAGCAGTGAAGACGGTGTCAGATCTGTACATGCCCGTTGCGGGTAAAGTCACGGAGATCAATCCGTTGCTCGACAGCAGCCCTGAAAAAGTGAACGAAGACCCCTATGGCGAAGGTTGGATGATAAAAGTGGAAATTAAAGGCTCGGCTGACTCACTGCTGTCCGCGGCTCAATACAAACAATTGATCGGAAAATGACAGGTTTATCGCGGCGAAAACCAAAACCGGGAATAAGTTGTTTTAAACCAGATCCCTTCCAATGAAATCAAAATTAACAGTGCATGATTGAACTACCCGTAATATCCAGAGAAGATTCCCGCAAACGCAAACCGGATTGGCTTCGGGTAAAGCTTCCCGTTGGGCCTGATTTCGCGCGCGTGCGGAAGCTGGTGGATAATTACAAACTTCACACTATTTGCGAAAGTGGAAATTGTCCTAATATGGGTGAATGCTGGGGAGCGGGAACTGCGACTTTCATGATCCTTGGCAATATTTGCACACGCAGTTGCAATTTTTGCGCGGTTGCCACTGGACGTCCCACTGAATACGATGTCGATGAACCCAGGCGTGTAGCCGAAGCTATAAAACTAATGCAGGTGAAACACGCGGTGATCACCTCGGTGAATCGCGATGAGCTGAAAGATCGGGGAGCTGAGATCTGGTATCAGACTGTAGTAGAAATAAAAAAAACGAGTCCGGAAACAACCATTGAAACTCTGATCCCGGATACAAAAGGAAATTGGGATGCCCTGCAGCGCATGATCGAAGGGGGGCAAGAAGTGGTTTCTCACAACATGGAAACTGTAAGCAGGCTTTATCGAAACGTAAGGCCGCAGGCCCGCTATGAAAGGAGTCTGGAACAAATCAAAAGAATATGTGAGGCAGGCAAACGCACCAAATCAGGTATCATGCTTGGATTGGGCGAGAGCAAAGATGAAATATACCACGCGATGGACGACCTTGTGAAAAATGGTTTGATGATCCTCACCCTCGGGCAATACCTGCAACCGACAAAACACCACCATGAAGTTATTGAGTTCATTCATCCTGACACATTTGCACTTTACCGGGAAGAAGGTTTGAAGCGTGGATTGAAATATGTGGAGTCAGGACCACTTGTCCGCTCATCCTATCACGCGGAGCGGCACGGGAATGTGCCGCGATAATAAACCCATGTTCTGTTTTTAATAAAAGTTGGATTTAAATTTTCATTTGTTTTTT
>JBBDXJ010000256.1:0-18200 GCA_040902445.1 Cyclobacteriaceae bacterium
CTAGTCTCGGTTTCAAACAATGCCATTGCAATGCCTTTTAACGGGAGGCTTGGTATTCTGCATTCACCTGTTCATCCTGGTTTCTCGGCTGGATATGCAGATCGGATTAATAGAAGTCAATCGCATCAGCTTTTTTTTGCGCTCAAACTTGGCTACTTCTTTCAGCAACGGGTGCAACATGCCATTCATTGTCACCCTGAGATTGGTTATCGATTTAAGGTGAAAGGAGGTTTTGGAATTGAAACCCGAGTGGGAGCTGGTTATATGCATTCGGTCCCTGATCTTCAACAATTTAAATTGGCAAACAATGGCGGGTATGAACGAAGAGGCCGTTGGGGAAAACCTTCTTTATTGGGTTCGCTTGTAGTGGGTGTGGGTTATGATCTTGAAAAAAGGTTTTCCATGCCTATGTATTTATTCACACAATATCAGGTATGGCTCCAGTCACCCTTTGTTCGGTCTTACGTTCCCATACTCCCTAATGCAACCCTTCACATTGGCAGTTCTTTTTATTTTAGAAAAAATAAAAAAACAGAATGATCAGGATAGTTTCTTTCATGAATGCATTTTGGCTGACGCTATTTTTTAGCTGTCAGCCTGAGCTGGCCGCTCCAACAAAAAAATGCTCTTACGCGGTGACGCAAGAAACGTTGTCGCATCCAAGGGAAAAAGTGTACCAGGAATTGATCTCAAGATATGTTAAGAAGGGATTGCCGGGAATCATTCTTTTGATACGCGACGCTGAAGGTACGTGGGTTGGCTCGTCCGGCATGGCGGACATCGATAAAGCGATACCCATGCAACCTTGCCACATAAGCAAAGCCGCAAGCATCACCAAAATGTTTGTGGCCGTTGTAGCGTTGCAACTGGTTGAGGAAGGTCTGCTTCAACTAGATGAGAAGGCAAACCAATGGTTTGATGCAGAAGTGGTTGAGAATATTGCGAATGCTGACCAGGTAACTCTGCGGCAGTTGCTTAATCATACAACCGGTATTTATGACATTATTGATGATGATGCTTTTTACCTGTCGATCCTCAATGATCCTTCACAGCAGCGGACGCTGAAAGAGCTGGCGGAGTTTGTTTACGGCAAAGATCCGTTATTTTCTCCGGGTCAGAAAGCTGCTTATTCAAATACCAACACCTTACTGGTAAGTATGATTATCGAAAAAATAACAGGGCGACCACATGAGCAAATAATACGCGAGAGGATCTTTAAACGCTTGAATTTGCAAAATACGCATTACTTGGATTTTCAAAGACTACCCGCAAACACTGCCCAAGGTTATTTCGATCTATATAATGATCAGACCATCGTTAACCTTACTAATTACAATACCGCAAGTGGTTATGGCGGCATGTATTCTTCCGTATTTGATCTTAAGGTTTTTATCGAAGCATTACTAATTCACAGGACCTTGCTCTCTCAAAATTCGCTGGATCAAATGCTTCAATTCAATGAAGAAATTGAAAATGGGAAATTCCTGGGAGCGGGCATCTTCAAAGACTTTGTTGAGCTTGACGAAAACAAATATGCCTTTGGCCATCGCGGTCGCGACCTTGCCTACACGGCCGATCTATTCTGGTTTCCCAACCAGAACACTACGATGGTCATGATGCTCAATTATGGAACAGACGCGCAAACTGAATTGCGGGATGTATTCTACTCCTTCAGGCGTGAATTGGGAGAAATTGTTACAACACCATGAGAATTACGTTACCGCGTAAATTTTAGTCATTGAACAATTTCATCAGAAAAACTGCGCATGTGTTATTAATGATTTGTAATTACTTGCTTCCTAGCATACTCACTTGGTGTTGAACCGAATTTTGCTTTAAAAACCTTGGCGAAATAAGATAGGTTGTTGAAGCCGGATTGATAAGCAACTTCTGCGACATTGCCGGCCTTTTGATCTAAGAGGTTTGCTGCTCTCAGAAGTCGCATATGACGTATGAATTCATTGGGCGAATATTCTGTTAGAGCTTGAAGCTTACGGTACAATTGAACCTGACTCATGCCGACCTGAGCTGCCAACGTCTCAACACCAAATCCGGTATCGGCAATGTGAGCCTCAACAGTTGAAATCACCGTTTTAAGGAATTTCTCTTCCATGGAATTCACTGTAAGCATTGTTGGTTCAAGCGCCAGGGACGCTTTATACTTTTGCTGCAATCTTTTCCTGTTTTTGATCAGATTGGCAATCCTTATATTAAGCTCATCCATCGAAAAAGGCTTCGCCAAATATTCGTCTGCTCCGAGCCTAAATCCTTCTAACCGCGATTCTATTTCTGCTTTGGCGGTGAGCAAAACAATGGGTATATGGCTGGTGCGCTCATCTTCCTTCAGGGCCGAGCACAATGCAAGGCCATCCATTTTCGGCATCATCAGGTCGGAAACAATTAATGTGGGAATATGTTCCATTGCATAATCGTATCCTTGTCGTCCATCTGCGGCAAGGACCACGTGATAGCCATCGATCAATCCCTTATTCAAATACTCCAGCAGATCAGCATTATCTTCGATTATTAAAAGGGTTTCCCTTTTTTCTTCTGAATGGATTTCTTCCCGCTCACGGGTCTCCGCAACCTCTTGAAAAGGCACTGAAACTTTTAATGAAGGTTGGGTTTCGGCTATTTCGTCTGTTTTCAAATGATCTTTTCCAAGTGGAAGCCTAACGGCAAAAATTGATCCTGTGCCTGGGGTACTTTTAACTTCAATAATACCGTAGTGAAGGTGAACCATTTCTCTGGCCAGTGCTAAGCCGATACCCGAGCCTTCATGAGGCTTGGTCAAAGAATCATCTGCCTGATAAAATCGGTCAAATATTTTCGCTATATGTTCATGTGCTATACCAGCTCCGGTGTCTCTTACCGAGATGAGCACCGAACCTTTCTTAAATTCCCGATCAGGCTCAACTATCCGTAACGTGATATCAATCTCACCACGATCTGGTGTGAATTTGAATGCATTAGATAATAGGTTGTTCAGGATCTTATGGAGTTTTTCCAGATCGAAATAGCCTACAACCGGGTTAGCAGTACAATTCAGCTTAATTTTTCTTGCTGCTGCGAGTGACTCAAATTCGCTGATGACGACTTTCATAAATTCAGAAAGATCGATTTCAGAAGCTTGTAATTTCATTTTTCCCGCCTCGAATTTTGACAGATCAAGAAGTTGATTTACCAGATTAAGCAGCCGTGAGGTATTGCGGTGCATAATCTTCAGTTCGGCTTTGTCTTCTGAAGCTGTGCCCGAAGCCAGTCTGCGCTCGATCGGACCAAATAACAGCGTTAGCGGAGTGCGAAATTCATGCGAGATGTTTGCAAAAAATCTTGATTTTAATTCATCAAGCTCCCTTAATTTATCGGCCTCCATATTTTTTATTCGGAGATTGGCATTATTTTCTAATTCAATAGCAAGCTTGCGACTTGTGATTGCCAAATCTTTTGCCAAATAGATAGCATAAAGAACGAATGAAGAAGAATAACCAATAGCCGTCAAATGTTTTCTAAATGAACTTTGCACCTTCCACAAGCCCAACGGGTCTGTAGCAACAAGATATTCGGTAAAGATGTAAATCAAAAAGCCGACTATCACTAAAACATAGGATTGATTTTCTCTTTTGTAACCCCTGACTAAAATCCAGATGCATCCAAAATAATAAGCCAGCTGTAGACTTTTCTTTCCCAAGGATAAGAAAAATACTTCAGGATGCGCAGAATTACTGGCAAACAGAATAACGATAAAGAGTAAAACGAGGATTGAAAATATTTTTACGAATACAGTACCTTTATTTACCATCGAACTGAGAAACCAAATGAATGGAACATAAATTAAAATATTCAATGTTTCGTAAATCTTTAAAAATTCATTCGATTGAAATATATCAGCTCTGGTTAGGCCAATGAAAACATTTAGTTCTTTCAGATACGCCAATATGTGAATGATACTCACAATAAAAATTGCTAACGAAAAAAATAAGAATGGTATCTTATTCTCGTTAAAGCAGTATAAACAGAAAAATAGAATTGAGGTCGAAAAATAAAAGCCTCCTAAAAATAAAAATGTCCAGTAATCCTGATTTAACTGATACAAATTCATTAACTGTAAATTCTGATTGTTATTCGACTAGCTCAAATTATTCTGAATGGCATTTTGCCTCGTCCATTCTTATCATCAGTTGGCCTCTTCATTAATTTTATTACTAACGCCGGAACCGATGAAGGTACCGAAAAAATTCATTTCCTGGCGAATTCATGTAAAGAACTTTAGCCTTCGACGTATCATTAACATACTCCGTCAATTTTGCTGCAACTGTCCAGGACCTTATTTTGTGCCGGTGACGGGTGTTGATGAATATTGAAAACTATGATCAATATAATCAGCTTAGCGGGTTTCATTCTTGGTCTAAAATATTAAGCAACTGCCACGAGTATATAATCCCAGGTTGGGATATTGTCTCTATTAGAGTATTTGATCGTAAGCATATCGCAGAAAGTAGATCATAAAAGTTAATTAAAAATTCTAATGGATGGAGCCTGTAATAAAAGTTTTACTTTTTGAAAGATTTGTATTAACAAAATGCTGTTCATCATATTGAACTTGGGAGCAGATTTGGCATTTCAAAATTCTCACAACGTTAACAATAAGGTATGAAAATGGCTTTATATAAAACCGGTTGGTGCCTGGTATGCCTGGCAGTAATTGGCCTGAATGATGTAGCCGCCCAATACAATAAAGACTTTAGGCTCAGAAAAAACAGGTTTGTCCCTTCCGTTCTTAACACCCAACCTTTAATTATCTCCAAGGCTACGCGTCATTCTTCTACAATGTATAATAGTTTTCTACTGCAATCGTTTACTGCCAAAAAACCATTGCTGGATTTATACTATACAGCAATTAATTATGAAGATAATTATGCTTTATTAAATAAACCATCAATGTCTTCGATCGAAGCCGCATTTAAGTATTATAATGTGAATCAAACAAGATATGTAGACTACTCAGGATTTGTGTATTTGGGTTACGCGCTTATCTCAGGCCGGCAATTTCTTGTTGGTCCACAAGATCAGGAGGTGCGTTACTTGCCGCAGCGTAGTCTTCCTTAACTATTTTCGCGATAGGTCTCTCTTTCTTTTCATCCCGTGTTTAAAATGTAATTTTCCAAGGGTTACATTGATGGTGAAACCACCAAAAAGACATTCAGGGTTGATGTTAATAAACGGTTTGAAGCTCAGTCCAGCGTTGTGTGACGCAATATGGAGACTAGTTTCAGCCTGTATACCTAAAGCCCTTTCTACACTTGTTTCAATGACTTTTTTGGTAAGAACGTTGTTCGGTATTCGCAGGCTGAGACAAACAGGTTATCGATAAAAGCATCAACAGGAGTAACCGACTCAGGTTGTTCATAAATGTCTTTAAATTATTCGTACTGGTTTTTGCGTACGGCAGACAATCCATCTTGTTAAAATTAAGTTTACTGATTTAAATATAGTACTCAAGTGATTTCCTGACGAACGCAAATCCTTCATATGATAACATTAATCAATCAGGAAGATTGTGCCGAAGCATCGCTACAAAAGCAAGGTTCCCTATGGGATAGCCCATGGGTACGGAAAAGGCTCTTACTAAACCATTGCCGCTAGAAACCAATCCGGCACGACTCTTCTACGAAAGCGATGTGCAGAGATTAGTCAGGCAGGAAGAAGTTCAAAACAAGGGCCCGGTTCCGCATCATAAGCCCAATAGATCCATGAGTATTTTTTCTAAATTTTTTGGCGAGCCGACATCCCTCACCTGGTCAAGACGGTCGATGGAAAATTGCTTTTCTTCCAGTGCAGTGAGTTCTTCTTTGGTCAGGAAGACACGTTTTGTATCCTTCAACTTTACGCGGTACGCTTTGAACGGATCTTTATCTCTGGAAAGTGATTTGGGGAACGTGTTAAGCCTGAGGCCATTTTATACACCCCTCATTCTTGCAACTACGTTGGGACCAGACTACCTGATCGCACTTCCATCCTGGTAATCTATTAATCCTAAATCCCGGTTCAGACAAGCGCCGGGTTTGCGGGAAAGCGTGGCCCCAAACACCGATCCCGTCGAGGCAGAGCGAAGTAATGCGAGCGAAGGACTTGAGGAAGGAAAAGTGTTGAAAACAAAAACCCTCAAGATACTTATATATTTGAAAATGAAAACTTCGAGGCGGAAGCCGGTTTGCGTGTAGAACATGTCGACCTTTACTACAGTGTTGACCCAAACCACAATACGTATAAGAGTGATGGCTATCGATATACGCAGCCATTCCCTTATGTCCGGTTAGCTTACAAGGCAAACACTAATAATACCATTTCCTTCTTTTTCACGCGAAGGGTTGACCGGCCGGACGAAGTTGATATCAGAATTTTCCCAAAGTATGACGATGCTGAGATCATTAAGGTAGGAAACCCAGCTTTAAGGCCACAATTCACCAATTCATTTGAGGTTGGTTATAAATCCAGCTCCGATAACGGCTATTTGTACGGTGCGGTTTATCATAAGCGAATGGAGTCTACCATTACGCGAATCGGAACCATACAACCAGGAAGCACGCTGATCTATAACACTTTTCAAAACGCTGGCGATAGCCGCACATCGGGCGTTGAGGTCATCCTTTCAAGAAATATAGAAAAGTGGGCAACTTTAAACCTCAACCTTAACGGTTATCAAAATACAATTGATGCTTTCACTGTGGTGAATAAGTACCCGACAGAAACCATCTTTTCCGCTGAAAGCCAGGAGATATTTTCTGGCGGTATAAAACTGAATGGAATTTTCCATCTGCCAAAACAGACTGACGTTCAACTATCAGGCGTATATCTTGCCCCGGACGTTGTGCCTCAGGGAAAAACCTACCCGCGGTTTTCGATTGACCTCGGTGTTAAACGGACCATCCAAAAAGGTAAGGGGGAAATTTTCCTGAACGCAACAGATATCGCCAATACTATGCTAATTAAGCGGGAAGTTAAGGGAGATGGGTTTCGCTACGTGAGCACAGACTATTACGAAACTCAAGTGGTAAGAGTCGGCTACAACTACAAATTTTAGAAACTATGCAAACGTGGATAATCTATGCAATCCTATCAATGATTTTTGCCGGGTTGACCTCAGTACTTGCCAAATATGGCCTTCAGAATATCAGTGCAGACTTTGGTTTAGGCATAAGGACGTCAATTATCTTCTTGATCATTACAGCCATAAACCTGGTTGGCACGAAATATAAAGAGTTCACAAACTTAACCGGCCTCCAACTCACGTTGCTCATCGTATCCGGAATAACAACCACGCTAAGCTGGATATTTTACTACCGCGCAATGAAGGATGGCCCGGTTTTGCTTCCTTACCCAAAAGTCCATTAATAGCACTCATAATTTCGGCTGTACCTTTGCGTCCTGAATCCCTTTCTACTATGAACTAAAACTATTTGATCGTCATTCAGAAAAGTCGCTATTAGGTTCTGAATTACATTGAATTTAATTTGGTCAGCCGTACCGAAATGTATCCATTCCTTATCCCAGGAAACCACCTTGCTCAATTGTGCTGCAGCCTTGTATGGTTGGCGCGAGTCCATCATCTCAGTTATCATTTACCGGTTATTCCTTTATTCTCTTTGTTTACCACATCGATCTCATTTGAAGTCAGATTGTTTCTTTTCCAGTTGTCTCAGTATCTTTTCGCTGCGTGCGTAGTCATTGCTGTCCCTAAAGGCCTTTCGTCGTATCCAATACGGTTTGATCGGAAATCATTCATGACTCGCGGCGCGACGCCGTTCACTTCGTTACGCCTTCGTTGCGCAAGTTGTTGACCTGTGCCGATGTAACCCTTCCTTTTCCCTCTCCATATGTAAGTCGCACATATTCGACCACCTTTGCGATCTGATCATTGGAGAGAAAAGCAAATGGGGGCATATCTGTTTCATAATTCCCACTGTGCTGCCCGTTCAACACGATGCTGATCAACTCATCAACGTCGCCCCTGACGCGAGACGAAGTCACCAATGACGGAGAATAATCCGCGAGTCCTGCGCCATCGCTCTTATGGCATGAAGCGCAGTAATCCTTATAAATCACTGATCCCGGTGTTACCGCTCTTGAAGGGGACTGTGATCTCGAGACTGCAGTCGATGTTGATGTGGCAGGGTTGCCAGCAGAGAGCTTAATGATCCTGTCATCTTTTTCCTGCGGAAAACCATCGACCCAGGTCCAATCGCGGTTGCCGGTTGCGATGTAAACATCACCAACAGGTGAAATGCATATGTCCCGCAGCCTGCCGAACATTTCAGCGAGGTATACGCTTTCATTGACGACACTATCGCCTCGCTCGTTTAACTTCAGCACCCGCAGGCTCTGAGCTTTAAGTGTTACCAGCAGCAGCGCGTTTTTCCATTGCGGGATGGCGTTGTGGTTGTAATAGGCGATGCCAGAAGGAGCCACGGTAGGTGTCCACGCCATGATCGGCGGCTGCACGTTGTGTTGAGCGCAAAAGTCCATCTCACGGGGCTCATCGCATACGCCCGATACGTTAGGGTATCCGTAGTTATGTCCCTTCTTCACGAGATTCACCTCGTCGTTGGTGTTATGACCGTGTTCTGAGGTATAGATGTTCCCGTTCGACGCGAACACCATGCCTTGCGGTACGCGAAAGCCGAGTGCCCAAACAGGACTGCCTGGAAAGGGATTGTCGTCCGGTATTGTACCGTCGAGATTGTACCGAAGGACTTTGCCTCCGTACATTTCCATTTTCTGCGCTACACCGGAATTTCTTTCGTCATTCTTGTTATCGCCATCACCGACGGCCATCAGGACAGTTCCATCCGGAGCAAAAGTAACGCGCGATCCGTTGTGTCCGGCTTCAGCCGTTTCCTCAAAGTAGACGAGCGGATCCTTCAACGTTTTACCGTCGTAAGTAAAGCGGACCCAGCGCGACCAGAAGTCTTTTTTTACATGCCTGTCTTTCATGTAGTGGTAGTTGACAACCAGGTAAGGGAACTTCTCGAAGTCGGGATGTAAGGCCATGCACAGAAGCCCCTTCGTTCCCGATCTTAGTACTTCCGGCATCTGCAGCAGCAGCTTTTTCTCTCCGGTTAGAGGATTTAGTTTACTGATGGATCCGCCCTTTTCCGTAAACCAGATCCAGTCATCGGGTCCCCAGATAATCTCCCAGGGCACGTCCAGGTTTGTGGCGATGACGTCTATGGAAATCGATACGGAGTCGCCGGTATTAACCGGTTCAATCGCGGATATCAAATCATCATCTGGTGTCGAAGTGCTGTTCCGCTGATCGAAGCACGAAATCATGAGCATGGCAATAATGAACGTGACTATGAACTTCATGTTTCGCATCTTCAGACGTCGCGAATTGTAAAGGTAGCTTTTTCAATCCAATCATGAGCAACGCAAAGTCTGACGATCTTCTTCAACTTCATAATGATACCCATAGCAGTGTTGTACCCAACGCTGCGAACAGATTTCAAAAAGAATTCCGCTCCACCTTAATGGGATCAGCGCGATATATAAGGCTGATCTTTTTTAATAAATCCTCAACGTTCGGCAAAGAAAATGCCCGGGAGTACGATGAATTTTTCAATAATCTGTAGGGGTTTTTCTCTAACTTGAAGTTGATGCCAGAAAACGAAAAAATAAAACAGCTTGTCGATCATCTATTCAGACATGAATCAGGTAAACTGGTTTCCGTCCTGACCAGGATTTTCGGAGCTGATAATTTGGATCTGGCTGAAGATGTTGTTCAGGATTCGTTGGTAGAAGCAATCAGTCAATGGACCTATAAAGGAGTGCCCGAGAATCCTTCGGGCTGGCTCTTTATGGTGGCGAGGAATAAGGCACTTAATATTATAAACCGGGAAAAATATAAGAGAAAGTATTCGTCTGATGTTGCACACTTCCTTCAATCGCAATGGACGGCTGAACCTGCATTGAACCATATTTTTTCGGAGCAGCAAATATTGGATGATCAGTTACGCATGATGTTCACATGTTGCCACCCGTCTATTTCTGCGGATTCTCAAGTTGCGCTTACCCTTAAAACGCTTTGCGGTTTTAGCATCGCAGAAATAGCAAAAGCATTTCTCACAACTGATGAAAATGTCAACAAAAGGTTAGTACGGGCACGCCAGAAAATTCGGGAAGACAAAATCCCATTTGAAGTTCCTGAAGGAAAAATGCTCGAGACCAGACTCGATGCTGTCCTGGAATCCATTTATCTTCTGTTCAATGAAGGATACAGTGCCTCGACAGGAAATGATGTAATTCGTTTTGAACTTTGTGAAGAAGCCATTCGCTTGTCTGAGATCATGGCAGCACATGATGTTCTGAAAAATAGATCCGGTGTACATGCTGTTCTATCTCTCATGTATCTGAATGCAAGCAGGTTTAAATCCAGAACCGATGACAATGGAAATATCCTTACAATGGCGGAACAGGATCGTTCTTTATGGGATCGCTCTCTGATGCAAAAAGGATTCTACTTCTTAGAAAAATCAGCGAGCCATGGAAGTTTGTCTATCTATCATATTCTGGCTGCAATCTCAGCCTACCACTGTGCCGCTAAAGATTTTGAATCTACTGACTGGAATAGTATTCTATCACTTTATGACAAGTTGATTAAGATTGACCCCTCTCCAGTGGTGTTGCTCAATAGAGCGATCGTAATATCTAAAGTACGCAGCGCATCAGAAGCTCTGGAGGAACTTGAAAAAATAAAGGATAGCCCCGCGTTCGAGTCTTATCACCTGTTTTACTCAACACGGGCTGAGCTTTACATACAAATCAACGAATTCCGTAAAGCTGCCGAATCTCTGAAAAAGGCTATACAACTTTCCCCATTGCAGGTTGAGAAAGACCTGTTACAGAAAAAGCTGGATTTATGTGTTAAAAAATAGTTTGTCCTGAATGTCCCTTTGTGCAAAACTCATTTGTCTTTAAAGACAGATTCAAAAAATTCAACTATGAAAGAATTCTTATTACTTATCCGCACTGAAGGAGATGTCTGGACATCCCTTTCCCCCAAGCAATTGCAGGAGCATATTGAAAAGGGCACATCTTATATCGGTAATTTGACTTTTTTGTCTTTAGGGCATAAATTATCAATATCACATAAATTTCTACTGTAATGAAAGAATTCATGTTACTAATCCGCACAGAAGGCGATCACCTTCAGAGTTTATCGCCTCAAGCGCAGCAAGAGCACATTCAAAAGGTCATGGTATATATCGAATACCTGATGAAAGACGGAAAATTAAAGAGCGCACAACCACTGGAACAGGAAGGATTAATTATTTCCGGAACGAAAGGCAAACTCAAGGATGGCCCTTTTAATGAATCAAAGGAAGTCATTGCTGGGTACTTTCTTATTCAGGCAAGGGACTTAAACGAAGCAATTCAGATTGCCAAAAATAACCCGGTATTTGAATCGGCATCCACAGCAAGGATCGAAGTCCGTCCGATCAAAATATTAGAAGGAATTAATGGATAAATAGGATTGGCTTTTAATTCTTATAGATATGTCATCAGTAAACGTTTCAACTGAAATTATGATTAAACGTCCAGTGGATCAAGTCGCTGCGTATGCATCAGATCCTGACAATGCTACACAGTGGTACGCAAATATTAAGTCTGTTGAATGGAAAACATCAAAAGAAATTCGTGTGGGGTCGAAAATTGAGTTCATGGCTCAATTCCTTGGGAAGCGCTTGATATACACTTATGAAATTGTTGAATTCGTTCCGAACCAGAAATTCGTAATGCGTACAGCAGATGGACCATTTCCAATGGAGACGACATATTCATGGAAAAGCCTTTCCGAGAATGAAACCAAGATGATCCTCATTAACCGAGGTTCTCCTGCAGGGTTTTCAAAATTCCTTGCACCTTTTATGTCTTTTGCAATGAGAAATGCAAATCGCAAGGATCTTTCAAGGATAAAACAGATCCTTGAAAATAAAAGTTAGACTTTCCGTCCATTTAACTTCAAGTCAATTGTCACATCAACCAAGATCAATAAAAAACCCATACTTATGAAAATATTTAAATTTTTGGTTATTACGGTAGCAGCTCTATCAATGAGCTTCAATCGTCCCGATGCCAGCTTAACCGATGCAGAACGTAAATATGCCACAGATCTTTTGCAGGAAACCAAAGACAATCTCCTTAAGAAGGTTAAGGGTCTGACAGCAGAACAATTAAATTTTAAAGCCGATACAGCTAGCTGGTCAATTGCCGAGTGCGTTGAGCATATCGCGATATCAGAAAATAATCTATTCGGATTTGCTCAAATGGGTCTGAAAGAACCGGCCGATCCCTCAAAACGGTCTGAAATAAAATTGACCGATGATGCCGTCGTAAAAATGATTGCTGACCGCAGTGACAAGGTAAAAACAAAGGAAGCATTTGAGCCCACCGGTAAATTTGGTTCTTTCGATGCAACACTCAGTGAATTTAAGACCAAAAGAGACAACAACATCAACTATATCAAAACGACATCCGATGATTTAAGAAATCATTACAACGATTTTCCTTTTGGTAAAATTGATACTTATCAGACAATTCTTATGATGGCTGCACATAGCAAACGCCATACCGATCAAATTGTTGAGGTTATGAAAAATCCCAACTTCGCTAATAAAGGCAAATAAGATTTCCCAGGCGGGGTCTTCATCCTCCTGGAAGACCCTGCTAATTTCTCTGGATCGTTCAATTAACATTTACCCAGGAAAATCTTTGTTGAGATACAGGATCAGTGTATTTTGACAAAATGAAACCTTTATGCCCTCAGGACCGAGCAAAAACAGTGTTTACTTTTTCTTCGAAGATTTTGCCTTTTTATTATACTCCAGCGCAAGGCTAATCCAGTGGGAAAGACCCTTTCTTCCCGTGGTCCCTTCCGGACCGACAAATACGAAGCCCTTCATCGGTCTGCCGGTGAAGTCCATTTCACGGCATCCTTTTTTATCCAAGGCTTCTTCGTACACCTCTGGATTAATGCGTGCCATCAGGTCATCAATCAAAATTCCAACACACATCTTTTTATTTACCATAAAGGTCAATCCTCCCATCATCTTCTTTTCTTCAACCCTCCGGACATCGGAGAGTGCTTCCCTAATTCTTTCAGCAAGTTTTTCGTTATATGCCATACACATATTTGAATTAAAACTGCAATTAAATTATGGAGCTGCAAAATATTATCATCAAATGGTTGCTATTGCCGATGACACAAACTCGCCATCATCAGCGCGCATCTCTGCTAACATCGCCAATCCAAAATTGAAGAAGAAACCAGCGTAAGCCCATTCTTTTAATGTCCTTGCTTTGTTAGACCAAATGGCAATCATCCCCAGTATTTTTGCAGTTGTTATGGGAAAGATAATATAAGTCGGATATCCTAATCCTGCAAATCGCTGGCTAAACATCTCATAGTTGAAAATACTATTCCCAACATAGATGAGGACGATTACTGTTAGCATTACAGTCGTTACCGAGTAAATTATTTTCCTCGTTTTATCACTCATTATTTTTTGTTTAAACTTACTACAAAATCCGCAAGGCGGTCAAACGTGGATCCCCACCCGTTATAAAAGCCCATCTTCTCTTGCTGCTTACAGTATTCCTCAGTGGGGTGTACAACGCTAAAAATGAAATTTGTCTTCTCTTCATTCTTCTCAAAGAGTGCACGTATCTCTACCCCTTCTGTCATTGGCCGAAAGTTCGCTGTCGTAACGATCTTCTTGAATTTCTCAATTTCCGAATACTGGCCCTCAGAAATAAATTCGCCTCCGTTTGGCATGGGCATTACATACTTCCATTTTCCCCCGATCTTGAAATTGTGTTCGACAACGTTAACGGACATTCCTTTTGGTCCCCACCACTTAGCGATGTGTTCGGGTTGCGTCCAGGCTTCCCAGACCAGATCAATCGGCGCATCGAAGGTTTTCTTCACCGTGAGCGTTCTTTTTGATAAATCATTTTCTGCCATGTTTTTTTCGTTTGGATTTTAACTCATATAAATACTTTTCGAAGGATTCGATTTTCTCTACCCAAAGGGTTTCGTATTTGCCGATCCAGTCAGACACCTGTTTCAAACGATCAGGCCGAATTTTACAGAAACGTTCGCGTCCCACCTGCTCAATTACGATGATGTCACACTCATGTAGTATTCGGATATGATTTGAGATCGCGGGCC
This sequence comes from Cyclobacteriaceae bacterium, assembly GCA_040902445.1. GTDB lineage: Bacteria > Bacteroidota > Bacteroidia > Cytophagales > Cyclobacteriaceae > Chryseosolibacter. Next base: position 14,231 of record JBBDXJ010000256.1, read on the forward strand.
TGGTAATATCAAAGTGCTCAGCGATAGCGTTCAGGTTCATAGGCTGCTGAGCTAATAAATCAATAATCTCTCTTCTCGTTGGATCTGTGATTGCCTGATAAACGTCACGTCTCGTTTCCATTAATATGTAAACATGTGTTTACACGAAAATATAGGTAAACAGGTGTTTACGCAAGATATTTTTAGATTTTTTTAGATATTCAATTCAATTGAGTTATCCCCCGTCGCCTGCCCCTATTAACGGTATAAACCACGCACTGTGGGCAAAATATAGTATCTAAACCACTTGGCATTGTACTACTCAGCTACTTATCGGTGCGAATGAAAATCATCTCTATATTTTCGATAGTCCGATGGTTTCAATTGCCAGCATTCAGGTTGAGGTTACTGTTTTAATGCAGCCTTAGTGAAAAGGTATTCAGGTATCTGGTGATTGAACTTAATTGAATTCATCTTAAACTCTGTTCCCTTTCCGTCCTTCAGCATATCCTTGAAGACGATTGACATTGGGAACCATCGGCTGTCTATTTTTTTAACGTCTTTAAGTTCAGTGCGCTTCAATAGCTGACCACTCTTCGCATACATTTCCTGCTTCAGCGGAATAAAACGTTCTGTATCTATCCACATCTTCTGCCTGTAGTATGCAACATCCTGCAACTTGGTTGTTAGCTCAAGAATCCAGGTTCCCCGATCATCAACCTTTTCTTCCCCAACAACCTTAGCCGTATAAACTTCCGTAAGCTTTCTGTCTTCCATCATGTCTTCGTACGAGAGATCGGAACCCATTACAGATTGCCTTAATAAATGTCCGGAGATTTGAATTGTCCGGTCTGTGGATGGCGAATAAATCCAAAGCTGATTTTGAAGTTTAAGCATCTTGGTTCCCTTCTCGCCGGCGGGTGAAAGATATTCTGTAAACGACTTTTCATTTCCCGCTGACCACGACCTGGATGTTATTGAACGACTGGTACGCTTGCCATGGATGGTCATAGTAGATTCAAAGACGCGATTTTCCGAAGACATGTTTTTATCTACTTTCTGAAGAATGTCATTTGCATCCTGAGCATTAAGTGCAAAACCCAGGGATATAAAGACCAAAGTCAATGTTCTTTTCATGTTAGCTTTTTTTAATACAAATACCCTGTGAATTATTACACTTCCAATTCTTTGAACAGTTGGGCAGTTTTCCTTCTATAGATCCCCAATCCCGAAAGCGCATTACCTAAAACCATTGCAAACAAGCCCGGAATGAACCCGATGTAGAAAGCTGAAGGCGACACAGAAGCTCTTACCACCGAAGGCATCATCAAAGTAGAATTCTGCATGGAACCACTGATATCGATGCCGACTTCCTGCAGGTAATACGAGATCGCCAACCCAAGGCCAGTGCCAAACACCGAGCCAATGGCACCGATCATTACTCCTTCGTAGATTAATGTTTTGAATAAATGTTTTTTCTCCTCGCCTAACGCAAGTCTTACACCGAACTCTTTATACCTTCTTAGGCCCCCCAGCAATCCGGCATTCCACAACACGATTGACATGGCAAGAACGAAAACGAAAATAAGGATGCCGCTGATTGAACTGGAATAATCCATATACTCTGACATGCCACCCTGATCTTTTAACCTAAGCATCGTTGGCGAATACTCATCGGTATCTGAATTGTATTGTCCGTTAAATGCGGATGAAATTTCAGTCGCTTTCTCATGATCGTATTGCGCATCGCCAAAATATCCAAGAATTTCCCCGGCTGCATCCTGCATGCCAAGCATTTGTTGCGCATCAGAGATATTAACGATAACCGCGCCACGGTCAAGGACAATAGATCCAAACCGGACCGTTCCTGAAACAATAAAATTTCTGAACGCCATACCACCTTCCATGGTTGTTCCAAAAAATGTAAATTCATCGCCTGGCTTCACCTTAAGCTTTTCTGCGAAGTCATGTGTGATCAACGCTTCTCGTGTTTTATTCGGAACGGTTCCCGTCACTAATGATTCCCGGATATTAAACCTGTTGGCTTCCCTGGAACCATCCGACAACAAATCAATTGCCCACCCAACCACAGGTCCCTGGGCACGTGTTTCCCCTTTTTCATCAGGAAAATCGATCAATCCTCCAAAGCGAATGCGTTTCACCCAGTCAATATCAGGATAATCGTCTTTCAATTGTTCAGTCAGTGAATCAACCCCGAGGATGGCCAGGTCGTTGGGCATTTGTCCGGATTCCCCGGCGTATGCGCGGGTCATTACTTTAACATGGCCGGTACTAAAATTGGCATTCATCATTATTGACTCACCCATCACACCTTTTAGCCAACAGTTCAGTAACACCGTAAGGGCGACGCCTATGCTCACAACGATAACAGGCAAAACACTTCTGCTTTTATCGTTCAATATGCCTTTAAGCAGGAATCTGATCATTGTATCTTACCTTTTAGTGCTTCAGTTGGTTTCATCTTTGCTATTCCACGCGCGGGAAAATAACTGACGATAGTGGAAGAGATCACAACCAAAAGTATGGTGGACACGATCATTCCAAAACTGTAAAAAGGAATGATGCTTTCGGAGATTGCGATCCCGGCATCATCGGCAGACTTCGGCATCGGAATTCCATTTCGTTGGAGAAATGCCAGGAAAGGAATTCCATATAGCGATCCAAGTGCAAGCGCAAGAAAACTGTGTGCGCTTCCCTCCACCGTGAAGATCTTCACCACCTGTGATCGTGTCATTCCCAATGCGATGTAAGTACCGATTTCTTTTTGTCTGCGAAAAATTGACAAGACCTGAGTATCAAATATTGCAAGCAAGGCAATGGCAAGCAGCAGCCCATAGATTATTGTACTACTGCCTTTTTTCCGTTGCATGATATCGTTGAACTCCTTTAGCAGAAATTCTTCGTTGCGAACAACCCAACTATCTACCTGATTGCCCTCTAACGGTTTGCTTGAAACGAGCATCGTTGCTTCATTGTGCATTCCCGTCAGTAGCTGAAGTTTGTCCAATGGAACCCAGAACTGCCCGTTATCTACCGTGGGGACATTTGAATCAAATACGCCTGCAATGGTGACCTCCCGTGCATCGAACGTGCCGTGTTTATCGCGCCACCTGATCAGAACATTATCACCCTTTTTCAATCTCGTTGTTTCCGCCATTCGTTTTCCAATGATGGCAGGAACTTCGTATGTCCCCGTTGAAAACAAATCCACTGGAAGCTTAAGGTTGTTCTGATCAGCATCGATTCCCTTAAGGAGTATATTGATCATCCTGCCTTCCGGATATGCCGAAGCCTGGGTAACCAGCACAGGAGTAAGTTCACCTTTCTCAACCTTGTCTCTTATTCGTCCCGAAAGGGGCGCATGTGCATCCTGCAGGGTGAACGGATCATAGCGGTCGTATTGAGGATGCCATAATTGACCTCTTCCAATCTCCCATTCTTTGGTATCCCTTATCGCCTGCATGTTCCAGCCATCCAGCATACCGTTGTAAAAAACGATGACAACGAAAGCAAAGGACAGCACCGTAACATTGAGCCATGTTCGCAACCCGGCGCCGAAGAGGTTCTTAAAGGCCAATTTTATTGCCAGCATAATTTTTTTAGTTGTGAGTGCTAAGAACTGCCTCTTCCTTCTCTACCATTCCATCATTAAGATAAATGATCCTGTCCAGATACTGCATTACCTTTTCATCATGGGTTGAAAAAATAAAAGTCGTTTGCAATTCCTTATTCAGTTTTTTCATCGTCTGAACAATGTGATGCGAGTTCTTTGCATCCAGGTTTGCTGACGGCTCATCTGCAAGAACAATCTGAGGTCGTTTCACCATGGCGCGCGCGATAGAAACGCGCTGCGATTCGCCACCAGACAATTGTGCAGGTTTTGATTTCGCTTTATCCGTAAGACCAACCCATTCCAATGCTTCCATTACGGCCTTTTTCCGCTCAGTCACTGATTGCTTTTGAAGGAGTA
>JBBDXJ010000257.1:0-2605 GCA_040902445.1 Cyclobacteriaceae bacterium
CAGAAATGCAGCCTCATTTTCGATGAGTTCCCAACAATCTATTTCAACGGGATTGATGGCCTGATCGCCACGGCTCGCGCGAACAAGGTAGCCACAACCCTTGCCGTGCAGGACTATAGCCAGTTGAAAAAGGATTACGGTAAAGACCAGGCCGAAGTGATCATGAACATTGTTGGCAATGTAATCAGCGGGCAGGTGGTTGGCGACACAGCGAAACTTCTTTCAGAACGTTTCGGAAAGATTGTCCAGGAACGCGAAAGCATTTCCATCAACACCAGCGAGACCTCCATCAGCCGGTCAACCCAGTTGGATTCCGCTATCCCGCCCTCCAAAATCGCAGGACTTTCATCCGGTGAGTTTGTAGGTACAGTTGCAGATGACCCTGACCAGAAGATCGCCCTCAAAGTTTTCCACGCAGAGATACTCAACGACCACGCTGCCATCCGTCAGGAAGAAGAGAAGTATAAGGAAATTCCTGCCATACGAAAGATTAGCCATTACGAAATCCAGCAGAATTATTTCAGGATCAAAAAAGACATACAGGAAATCATCGAAGCCAAACTGAGATCACGGTCATGAAAACCATAGATATAAGAACTTTCTCAACACAGCTTCAGGAGGGTATGCGATCGAAGCTGGAAGCTATTGCGCAGGAGAATAAAGAGATCGCTACGAGGACAGGCAAGTCCCTGGTCATTGTTAAATCGAGTATGGATGAACTCAAAGTATTTGTTCATCGATATAAATTTGAAAGCAAGGGTGATGAAATTAATTTCTTTAAGGAAATCAAGCCAGTATTCGCCAGTCAGTATTACTATTTCGAAAAACTCCTTGCGCTGGAAATCGATAAACCTGCTGGCGATACTGCTTGCCATAAGGCCTATTACTATCAGGAAATGGAAAGGCTGCACCAATACATACTCGCTAATAAAGCGTTCTATACCTACTACCTCTCCGCATCTACTGACTTGGACGAAGTGTATTTCACGATCAGAAAGGATTCGTGCCTTCCTCCGGACACAGACTCACACTTCTCAACTGGTTATGACAAGGCTCTGGCGGTGATCCTTGCTAACCAGATGCTGAAAGCCTATCTCGAGAATCTGATTAAAAATTTATGCGGTGATCCCAATGCCAATTCCCCGTTAACGTGGACCACTAAAAAAGCCTACCTCGTGGAACTCATTTATGCCCTACATGCCGTTGACGCGTTTAATGGCGGTAGAGCGGAGATCAAGCAAATCGCTAATCTGTTTGAAAACCTGTTCAATGTTAGCCTTGGAAATTTTTACCGTCACTTCTCCGAAATAGGGATCAGGAAAAGCGGACAGACTAATTTTATTGATCAATTGAAAGCGAGACTTGAGCAGAAATTCGATGAAATGAGTTAGATGAGAACCATTGCCGACAAAAAGGTTTGGCATTGAAGTGAGATTCACGAAGCACCGGCAGTAACGTCTGAATAGGACCGAACAGCCCCTCACTTGCATTAAAACTCTATTTTTATTACCTTTTGGAATGATATAAACCCCATTTTTTAGGGTTTATCGTGTATCAAAAAGTAATGGCCAGAAGCACATACTTATCCGCCAACCTCACACAGCCGCAAATTGACCTCCTGCTGCTGGTGGACGATCATGAGCTGAATATTTTCTCCCTGGAACAAGTGAAAAAATTAGCGGGCAGAAAATTCATTAACGTAAGCGAGCTGGTGGAGAACCTCGTGCACAAAAAAATACTGTCCCGTATTGAGCGCGGCAAATTCTGCAAAGCCAATTTCCGCGATGAAAATGTGATCGGTTGCTTCCTGGTGGAGGATGGAGCGATAGCCTATTGGTCCGCACTGAACAAGCATGGACTTACCGAACAATTTCCTAATACCGTTTTCATACAGACTACGAAACCTAAACCTGCCAAAACAGTCTTTGGCACTCGATACCAGTTCATAAAGATCGCTAAGACCAAGAGGGCGGGGATTGTAACGGAAGGCTATGGAAACAGTCAATACGCAATGACGGATGTTGAAAAAACCATCGTGGATTGTTTTGACTTGCCAGCATATTCCGGTGGCTATGCCGAATTAATCCGCGCATTTAACCAAGCCAATCTGAATGCATCTAAATTAATCGACTATTGTAAAGCCATTGGCAATAAGTCAGCCACAAAGCGAATTGGCTTGCTGGCTGAGCTACTAAAATCCGAACAATTGAAATCATTTATTGAGTTTGCCAAAAAAGAAGTGAATCAAAAATATAACTTGTTCGATCCGCCCGGTCAGGACGAGGGAGAATTTGTGAACCAATGGCGCTTAAGACTCAATATCAGCCGGGAGAATATTTTGAACATTGTGAGCAAACAGTACTGATGATCCTGCAGAAGGAAATAATAACGATTGCTGAACAGAAGGGGGTTCTGAAGAGCACCATTGACAAGGATTGGGTACTCGGCCATTTTCTGGGTGCGATCTATTCCGAACCGAAGCTAAGGGAAGCATTGATTTTTAAAGGAGGTACCTGCCTGAAGAAATGCTGGTTCCCTGACTATCGTTTCTCTTATCCCAAGTAAATCGTTATCAAAAGAGGATTAACATGCGGCTTGGTTAACA
>JBBDXJ010000258.1:0-18084 GCA_040902445.1 Cyclobacteriaceae bacterium
AAAGCCAGTGAGGTGGACTATTTGGACACTCACTAAGAAGAAAGAAAAAGTAAAAAGTCAAAAAGTAAAAGAAAGAAGAGGAAGAAAAATGAAGCAATTTATTCAACACGATCCGCCCCATCCCGGGGAGATCCTGTCTGAATTGTACTTTGGGCCTTTAAAGCTCACGGTAACAGACGCAGCTGGTAAGCTATTGATCACGCGGCCGAACCTTTCCGCCATTATCAACGGAAAGGCCGGTATTTCGCCTATCATGGCCTTGAAGCTGGCAAGAGCCTTTAACACTACTCCTCAATATTGGCTTAACCTCCAGGCTAACTATGACCTTTGGCAGGCGATGCAAAATGATGAGGCAGTAAAAAAGGTTAAGGTTCTTGTGTAACGCGCGCGGAGTTATCAAACGAATTTCAACATGGATCATTAAATAGGTGACGTTATAGTTTACAGGGGCCGCAAAAAAGGAAAAGTACGCTTGTGCATCAGAACGTTTAGCCTGCTGCTAATGGCTCTTCAAATTTCGACCTTTTCAGGGTCATTTACAATCCCCTTTTGCCCCAGCAAACGCGCCTCACTTACACCTCTCCAGCCATGGTTGTTTGCTTCCGGGAAAGCTCTTTGTCTCGTCTACCCGACTTAGTCAAAAATATCTTTGGGTGTCCCATGTCAACCACATCCACGACCAGGATATTATCGAAAATATCATAGATTATATATATAGACAATACGGAAATCAGCGACACGAATGCGGTAACCCTCCCTGCCTTTCAGTTTCTTAGATTCTTGCGGACTAGGGTCTTTGCCAGACTTGCGTATATGAAACAGGTTGCTGACATCTACGTCACTGATGCTTATCACTCCCTGTCCATTGAAGGTTACAGCGTAACACCGGATTTGATTGAGCGCGTCAGAAGCGGTACATGGAACCCGGAGGCAGACGGAAAAGAAAGAGAAGAAAAAAATGCTCTTGCCGCACGCGGTTATTGGCAGGCGTACCAGGCGGTCCGTGAAAGTCTAGGTAACATTTTAAAGGGAGAAAATCCCGGGATCATCGCTGACCGCGATCATGGAATGTGGTACCGAGAATTATTTGCGCCCAGCGTTGCCGTTGGTATATTGAAAGCCAGTGACCTGGCAGGTTACCGGAACGGTCCTGTGTTCATTCGCAGTCCATGCACGTACCATTGAGCCGGGACGCCGTCCGAGATGCGATGCCGGCATTTTTTGAATTGCTGGCGGAAGAACAGGACCCGGCCGTGCGCGTCGTGCTCGGACAATTCATTTTCGTTTACATCCATCCCTATCCTGATGGTAACGGTTGCACCGGAAGATTCTTGATGAATGCGATGCTCGCCGCGGGCGGATACCCGTGGACAGTCATTCCGGTTGAAGATCGTCAGTCGTACATGCAGGCACTGGAGCAGGCAAGTGTTCACCAGAACATTGTGCCTTTTACCGAGCTTCTGGCAGACTACGTCTCAAAAGGAATGAAAGGCACTCACCTTCCTAAAATTCCCTCATGAGTGAAAGGATTGGTTCGCAGTTCCTTCGGCCGAAATAGCAGGGATTAGAGGATTTGACGTTGTAGAAGTGACTATATCAATATAACTTCTTGCTGAACCTGAGGAAAATCAACCTCAAACTTAAATCTCTAAGCGGTTTTAAAGCTACTCGGACCATTTCTATGGTTGCTGGAATTTTATTGCATAGATGGCGGTGAAGAAAAAAAGGTAAAGAAGGATAAATTCCCTCCTGAATTACCTGCGGAGGCTATTAGGATTTTGAGAAAACTTGGGAAACAAAAGCCCAGGTATTTACGACGACCCTTATCCATTCAATGAGCCTGATTTTGATGTGGTTAAATTGGCCTATCCGAAGGGTCTTTTCAATGAGTAACATACCTACACCTTTGTCTATAAGTTTATAGCAAAGTAATAGATAAGTAAACTGAAGGGAACTACTTGCACATTTATTAAATTCGTGGTGAATGTATGGCTTAAACCGAGAATTATGCGTGCAAAACTAAGGATAAAAAGAAGTCAACGCGCTTATTGGGAGGGAAAGGGAAGAAGGATCCTGATGGTCCCCGATACTGCAATACGCAAGCTCATTTCCAAGACTACTTTTTTCGATGTGATCTACGTGACTGATTTAGGGAATTATCCGAAAGCCGCGTCGCATTATGTGGAGCGTGCGAAGGGGAGTCCCGAAAATATTATCTTTTATTGTGCCAGCGGATGCGGATGGTATGAAACCGAAATGGGTTCTTTTCGGGTCAATTCTAATCAGTTTTTTATCCTACCGAGTAATTTAAAACATCGATATGGAGCAGATTCAGAGGATCCGTGGAGCATTTATTGGATCATGTTTTCAGGAAAGTTTTCGAAAGGTATTCTGGGGGTTGACCCAATAAGATATTGCTTCAAACCGAATACGCTCCTTCATTCTCAAAAATTCCTTGACTTGTTTGAGGATATGTTTGAGACTTTGTCTGAGGGGTATACCATTAGTAATCTTTTATTGTCAAACATGAATCTCTGGGCTATTTTGATGCTTTTCATTCATCAGAAAGTTGATAAAAATAGAAAATTAAAAGATACACCGGTATCAAAAATAATCAATTTTATGAAGGAAAACATTGCCAAAAAACTGTCAGTTGATGAGATTGCTGCAGTTGTTGCGCTTTCTTCATCCCATCTTTATACGCTGTTCAAATCTCAAACGGGTTATTCACCACTTGATTATTTTATTCATTTGAAAATTCAATTCACCTGCGATTATTTAAACGATACAAGTTTAAGAATCAAAGAGATCGCACAATTGGTGGGCTATAAAGATCCGTACCTATTTACCAGGATTTTCACCAAGGTAATGGGTCAATCTCCGCGGAAATATCGCTCCGCACTTAGGGTGTAGCAAAAAAATATGTTGATTAGCCCTTGGGAAATGGTGCGTTTCTAAGTCTTACGTTCAAGAGAATTGGATGGTAATCACTTTTACCATGCATAACCAATGCAATTGGCCGTATTCCGAACGCTTTTTCAATTTATATCCGATATCCACTGACTGGTGTATTTTAAAATGGTTACAAATTGGTAGCATAGGATAATCCATCTTTTGAATAGTTTGCGCTATTTTATCACGATCAATTGCCGAATAAATTTGACTTGAAGGCTTGATGGGAAAGGTTTGTTTGAGGTGGCCCACGATCCCAATAGACCGTTTATATTTCTCCCATCAAAAATTAAGTAACCTTGAAATGAATTAAAAAAAGGAATAAGGAGTGCTTGTTCCAGCCGGGGTTTGATACTTCGGTATATGCAGTGCTTAGCGTTAACCATTTTTCGATAAAACCAAACACCTAAATCTATGAAGAGATCTCGACTAAAACTGAAGGGTGGTTTTTTATGGACTTTTTGTTCCGAAAAAAACTTCCTGCTTGTGCCAGTAATGGCATCGCTTTTTCTATCGCTCACTGCGTTTCCTCTGAACGCAAAGGATTGCCTGCTTGAAGGGGACAAAATCTCTCTGAGTGCGCCAGCGATATTAACCGGACTGGCCAGCCAGCCCCCGCTATTGCTTACAGTGTCAGGTACGGTTTATACTGAGACAGGAGAAACGATGCCCGGCGCGAACGTAATAGAAAAAGGAACGACTAATGGAACAAATACCGGTGCGGATGGCAAGTACACATTGAGTGTGTCAGATGCCGATGTAGTGCTGGTCTTTTCTTTTATCGGATATACAACACAAGAGGTGGCTGTGAATGGACGGACGGTGATTGATGTGAGATTAGCGGAGGATGTGATGAGTTTGGAAGAAGTGGTAGTTGTTGGTTATGGTACCCAGAAAAAAGCTAATCTGACTGGTTCGGTAACCACCCTAGAAGCTGATGAGATCATCAAACGTCCGGGAACTAATGTCGCCGGTCTGTTGCAGGGAAAAATCACCGGTCTTCAGGTTTCGTCTCATTCCGGAAAGCCGGGGGATGAGAATAATGTGTTGCGTATCCGTGGATTGGGTACTTTTAGTGCAGCAGGAAGTGAACCGCTGGTTCTGATAAATGGAATAGCCGGCGACATGACCAACCTGGATCCCAATGACGTTGAATCAATTTCAGTCCTGAAAGATGCGGCCTCAAGTGCAATCTATGGTGCCCGGGCTGCAAACGGCGTAATCCTTATTACCACAAAGAGAGGTAAAGCGGAAGCACTTAGCATTCAATTTCATAGCAATGTTCAGCTTCAACATGCAACCAGATTACCGGAATTGTTGAACAATTCTGCTGATTATATGATGTATTGGAATCAGGGAAGGGCCAGAAGCGGACAAACCCCGTACTTTACTCAGGAGGAGATAGATGCATTCAGAAACAATACCGATGACCCAGTCAATTATCCTAATTTTGACTGGGTTGACCATGCATTCAAACCAGCTTTTGCTAACACCCAATCACTAAGCATCGGCGGAGGAAATGAAAAAACAACTTTTAATTTGTCTCTTGGCTATTTTAATCAGCCTGGAGTTACCAGTGAGTATGAGTTTAAAAAATATAACGCCCGTATTACGATTGACTCGAAATTGAAAGACTGGATTACTGTTGGTGGAGATATTCAGCTTGTGAACAAAGATATTCAAAGAAGCAACTGGGATAATGGGAATGTAGACTATCAAGTTCTGGCCATCTACGGAGCTGCGCCAAATTACACTCCCACAATGACGCTACCGGACGGATCTACCGGATATGTAGCAAGATACAGCAACGCCATAGGAGAATGGACGGTAAGAAATCCAGACGCACAAGACGCAAGTGGAGTACAGACCGATATCAACTACAATGTACTTCCACAATTTTATGCGGAGATAAAACCATTTAAGGATTTTACCTGGTACACCAAAGGGGCAGTTTCTTATGATACGCGCGCCTACAAAAATCATGAAACTCCGGTTGACAATTACTTTTTTAAAGATGGTACGTATGCCCATAACAACTCTACATGGCAGCTTGGTGTGCGCGAGACCTGGAGTACAAGGATGTGGACGACTTTTTATTCCACATTAAATTACCGTCATCTTTTCAACGACGTCCACAATGTCAACATATTGGGAGGTTACAACCAAGAATATAATTTAGACAGGTCTCTTCGCGGATCAAGGGTTCATTTCCCGACAAAAGAACTCAAAGAACTTGACGCCGGAGCCGCCCTGGATCAATCCACTGGAGGTAGCTCCAGTGAATGGGCTATCAAGTCATTTTTTGGTCGTGCTATGTACGATTTCAAAGGCAAGTATCTGTTTGAAGCCAATGCACGCTTTGACGGAACTTCCAGAATTTCGCCAAATAACCGTTGGGGTTTCTTCCCGTCAGTATCAGCAGGTTGGAGGGTTTCCGAAGAGTCGTTTATGAAACAGATGGGCTGGCTTCAAGACTTGAAAATAAGAGCTTCATGGGGCCAATTAGGGAACCAAAATGTCGGGTTGTATCCTTATCAGGAGGTTTTGTCTACCACCTCATACGCATTCAATACAGTTCATCCTGGAGCCTATATGACGAGAATGGTAGATCCATCGCTGAGATGGGAAACAACCACCATGAAAGACGTTGGATTTGACCTCAGTACGAAAGGGGGATTGTTTAATATTACGTTCGACTGGTTTGACAAAGTGACCGATGATATTCTTTATAATATTCCAATACCCGCCAGCGTAGGATTATCCTCTCCGACCGTCAACTTCGGCAAAATGAGAAATACAGGGTTTGAGATAGATTTGGGATCGGCAAAGCAGTTTGGGGACTTCCGATATGATTTCAGTTTAAATTTCTCAACCTATAAAAATGAAGTGTTAAGAATTTTATCTCCTGTTTATGGTAACTACACCATCCAGGAGGGTCTTCCGTTTAATTCACATTATATGACCGAGTGGATCGGAATCTTTCAGAACCAGGCTGAAATTGAAGCAGGTCCTAAACACCCGTTTAATCCAAAACCGGGTGACCTGAAATTTAAGGATCAAAATAATGATAACGTTATCGATGCCAAAGACCGTGTTGTAGTAGACGGAGCTTTCCCGAAATTCTATTATGGCGCCACCATTAATCTTTCGTGGAAAAATTTCGACTTAAACGTATTCTTTCAGGGTGTTGAAGGCCATAAGCAAAGTACACAGGGATTATCATGGGGTCTGGTACCGTACATACAAGGTTCTCCTCCTCCTGTGGATTTTATCAATAATATGTGGACAGAAGAAGGTTCAACCAATAAGCATCCAGCCATGTATATATCCGGATATGCTCCTGTGACCGCTACTCGCAGTACTTACTGGTTACTCGATGCATCTTATCTGCGGTTGAAAAATCTGGCCATTGGCTACGATATTCCCAATAATTTAAGTCAGAAAATCGGATTGCAGTACGCCCGTATATATGTCTCGGGAGACAATCTGTTAACATTTACTAAGTGGCCCGGGTCCGACCCTGAAAGAGCCGCCACCAATTGGTTCCAATCCTATCCGCAACTGACTACTTATACTTTGGGAATGAAGGTCAAATTATAATTAAATACCAACAACATGAATAAGTATATTAACCATATTAAAAGTTCAATTATCGGATTTATTGCGCTTTGCTTTTTTGTGTCGTGTGAGGATTTTCTTGACAGAAATCCAACGACCCAAATTTCCAGCCCAACGTTCTGGAAAACGCAGAACGATGCCAACATGGCTTTGGCTGGCTGCTATGCCCGACTTTATAGTAATACCTTTACTTTCGAAGGTGTTTATTCACTTGACATCATGGCCGGAGACGCAAATGAAGGAGCGCAAAGCCTCGGCGCCAGTTCTACAGGCACATTTGCCATGGGGATTATGGAACCAACATCGGGAGGTCTTCTTGCCAATGTCTATAACGATTGCTATAGGGGTGTCTCTACCTGTAATTTCTTCCTGGATAACATAGACAGGGTAGACATACCCGCTGCCACAAAGACTGTTTATAAAGGAGAGGTTCTCTTTTTAAGAGCATTCTTCTATTTTACTCTGGCGGATTTATATGGCGGAGTGCCGCTTTACACCAAGACCCCGGTCACCATAGCGGAGTCAAAAGTTAAGCAAAGCACTAGAGCAGAAGTTATTGCACAAGTGCTCGCTGATCTGGATGTTGCTATTGAAACCCTCCCGAATACTGATTATAGCACGAATGGACATGCTGTAAAAGGTTCTGCATTGGCACTTAAAAGCAGAGTATTGTTGTTCCAGTCAGATTGGGCCGGAGCAGCAAATGCCGCTAATCAGGTGATGACAGAAGGTAAATTCAGCCTCTACCAGGGCGAGTGGAAGAATCTGTTTTTAGCCGCGGGTCAGAACAATAATCCAGAGATCATTTTCTCCACCAGATATCTGAATCCCGACAATTTCAGCTCGCAAGATATTAGAATACTGTGGCATGGAATCTGGAATCCGCGTAAGGAGTTGAGAGATGCCTTTGAATGTATCGATGGTCAGCCAATAACCACCTCGCCTTTATATGATCCGACTAACTGGAAACTGAACCGAGATCCCCGTTTGTCACAAACAATCAGGGCGTTCGAAGACCCGGCTGTCAAGGCTTCAGGGGCGGTTGTTCCATTCGCCTATAATGGTATTTCACAAACAGGTTTGGAACCCGCTAAAGGTGGTAATGTTGAAACGTTGCCGATTGATTATTCAACGAAAAGTGAACAGGATTGGGTCCTGATCAGATATGCGGAAGTTCTATTAAATTTTGCAGAGGCTACAAATGAATTGAATGGCCCTACTGTTGCTGTTTACGATGCGATCAATGCCGTTCGTGCAAGACCTGGAATCGATATGCCTCCAATCCCGGGAGGACTAACAAAAGACGAGATGAGGGCACGTATCTGGAATGAGAGGAGGGTTGAGTTTGCCTTTGAAGGAATGAGATACCGCGATATCAGGCGCTGGAAATATGCTGAGATTTATATTCCTTCCCTTATCGAACCCGGAAGTCTTCTTAATCGGCAGTTCGATCCGTCAAAACATTATCTATGGCCCTTTCCACAATCCGAGATCGATGTAAATCCAAATCTTGTTCAAAATCCAAATTATTGAGTTTATGCCATTTGCCTTGTGAAAAAGGTAAAATGCGTGCCAAGACCCTCTTTTTTTTAAATTCAAATGGTAGAAATGAATAGAATTGTTTTACATATCCTGGCCTTAAGTTTTATCACCATTACCTGTTTTGATACTCACCCATCATATGCCCAGATCCCATCGTTTGAAAGGGCAAAAAAACATTCTTTAATTTACGATGGACCTGCCACAAACTTTTTCGAGGGTGCTTTATTAGGAAATGGAGGCCTGGGTGTTGTTGTCACCACCAGGCCTGATGCGATTGTGATGTATTTTGGACATAACAATGTGTGGGATATACGGCTTGCAGAAAACTACCGCAAGGAGCTTGGTACTTTTAAGTATGTATTCGATAAGGTAAAAAGAATACCCGACACACTTGCTTTACTCTCGGAAGATGCCTGGTATAAAGAATACAGTGAGATGGCCCGGGATAATTACTCAAAACCCTATCCCAGGCCATTTCCATGTGGCTCTGTATTGTTGGGTTTTGATCGCCGCGATGCTGAAATGATTGGGTATAGCCTTGACATTTCAAATGGACTGTGTGAGGTGAAACTACTGACGGCTGAAAAAAAAGAGGTGGTGTTGCAAGTATTTACGGATATGCAGGAAGATAAGGTTTGGATGAAGTTGGTTGATTCGCAGGGAAACAAGCATCCGAATATTTTTAAGCGGATGCGGGTAATGCCTGATCCTTCCACTCCGTCAGAATTCCCAAAATATAAGGTGGAAGAGGATCTGGCAAATGGGACCATCTCGTTCCGCCAGACCCTGCCCTATCAGGAACCGGCCGAGTATGATAAAAATAACGGCCATGCAAAAGATAAAGCATTTCGCCTGATAGCGATGACAAATTCGCCTCTTGAAAAATCCACGCGTATTAATTGGGATGGCAATGAAGAAAAAATGGGGTTATTGGAGGGTTCATTTCTACCTGCTAATGAGTTTGTCGCCAGTGTATCGCTTCAGGAAGGCTTACACACCGCGGTGCCCGTTCAGCTTCCCGCTACAGGCAAACCTTCTTATCAAAAAGCGGCTGAATCGCTGGAAAGTAATATTGATATATGGAAAACCTACTGGAGTAAATCCGGTGTTGCCCTGAGTGATGATTTTCTTGAACAAACATGGTACCGAAACTTGTACTTCTTCAATTGTGCTGCTAAAGATGGCGCTACTTGTCCCGGGTTATTTGCAAACTGGAGCTTTAACAAAATAGGAACAGCATGGCATGGGGATTATCACATGAATTATAATACCCAGCAACCATTCTGGATGACTTTTTCAAGTAATCACCTGGAAAAGAACCTTCCGTACGTGAATTTGATTGAATCGCTTATGAATGTAAGTCGTAAGTGGGCGAGAGAATACTATGAACTTCCGGGTGCTTATTTCCCTCATTCCGCCTATCCGGTAGATATGACCATGAATCCGTATCCGGTTCCCCATTGGGGATGGGAAATCTGTGAAACGCCCTGGGCTGTGCAAGGGTTGTGGTGGCATTATGTTTATTCGGGGGATAAAGAGTTTCTTAAAGAGAGGGCATTCACACCGATCAAAGAAGCAGTTGAATTTCTAGTGGCTTATATGAAACGACCTGAAGCGCGAGGTGGTGAACGCTGGGCGGATGATGATTACCATATTTTTCCCACCGTTCCTCCCGAATTGTATGCTTTAAGACCTGGTTTTAAATTCAATTACGACTGTACTGTTGATTTGACCTTGACAAAATTTATTTTCAAAGCCTTCCAGGAAGCTGCCAAAGTTTTGGAAATTGAAAAGAAGGAAAAGGTTTTATTGGCTGATATCAAAGACATTCTGAATCATTTTCCTGAATACGCTACGGCGAAATCCGGGAAGTACGGGGATGTATTGGTTTCTGTCCCCGGGGAACATGACCAGGTTGTGTATAATGTGCCTTCTGCCTTGATAACGGTGTTCCCGGGGGAAGACCATGGTTTGCATTCTGATCCCAAAACCTTCGATTTATTAGAGAATACGTTTAAAAACCAACAAAACGAGGGAGGAAATGATCTGGTGTTTCTGAACCTTCAGGCTGCGAGAATCGGCATGCTTGATGTGGAGCGATTCAAAAGGCAAATAAAGTATTCGTTATTACCCAACGGTACGGCCACTGATATGGTAATGCAGACGGGAGGCCGGTATAGTGATTTTACCAATTACGCCTTTATGGCCCACATGGGTATCTGGTTTGAAAATTTCGGCTTGCCCGTGGTTATTAATGAATGCCTGATGCAAAGCTATAACGGAACGATCCGCCTTTTTCCGAATTGGCCAAAAGAAAAAGATGCCGCATTCAATAACCTGAGAGCTGCCGGTGCTTTCCTGGTAAGTGCAAGTTTAAAGGACGGAGAGGTGGAACAAATTAAGATAGAAAGTGAAAAGGGTAATGACCTGAAATTGATGGTGCCTTGGGGAAAAGGCGGTTTTGTAATCAGTAAGAGTGGAAAAAAAGAAGTCAAGGGAGAAATGATCGATATAAAAACGTCTGCGGGTGAATCTATCATAATACATCCATAAGCTTCAGAAGCGTTCCTCGTGTTAGCAATTTTAAATAATGAAAGAAGTAACTCTTTTTTGGATACTTTTATTCAGCATCATTAAATGGGATAATGCATGGGCTCAGAGCGCTGATATAGCCCCGTACAATGGTACTCATTTTTCCGGGACTGGGGACAGTGAATACATTGCCTTGCTTGACAGTGCTTATATGATGATGTATCCCAATTCCCGGATTGAAAATCTGAGTATGTTGTATACGCCGGAATGGAACGGTTTTGTGGAAGGCCCGACGTGGAATGCCTGGTGGATACAAAACTCGTTCGGTCCGACTTACACCATGCTGCCATTTATGGACAAAGCCTATCAGACGTTTATCTATAATTCGCAGGATCTTTGGTTTAAAATGCAGGGCAATGGTGTGCGCAAGGGACTCAATGGCTATGTCGGTCCGAAAGGCGCTTTATGTGACGCTGCGACACCAAAAGGTGCCTACTACAGACAAGGCGACGGGAAAGTGGATAAGCATGACTGGGGTTTTGGCTTTACAGCGGCAGGAACAATTCTGCAAGCAGAATTGCTCCTCATCAGGAGGGATAAGGCAGAGATTGAACATTACCTGCCATTACTTGAAGCAAGCGCAGAGTTTATTGATAGTCGCAGGGATCCTGTAAAGAATATATTTCTCGTGGGCGCCGCAGGCAATCTGTTAGCTCCCAGCTATGCTGGTACAGGGAAACAATTGCCCGATGGCTCTTACGAGAAAGCCTATCTCGCAGAAATTTCTGTTAATTATATCGCTGCCCTCGATCGTCTGATCGAATTGGAAAAAATGATGGGAAGGAAAGACAAGATTCGCTTGTATACTGATCGTCGTGAACTGGTCAAAAAAGCGTTATCGAATTTCATTACTCCGGAAGGATATTTTATGCGATCCATCAGCCCGGATGGAATAAAACACGGCATTTATGGAGCCCCTGTCCATGGTTATTTTGAATCCGTCCCCAACCATGATGCCATGGCATTCCGCGTAGCGGATGACCACCAGGCAAGGATGATCTATAATAAGATCAATTCGATACCGCAGCTCAGGCCCTATCAATTGATCATCCCGAATTTTCCATCTTATGATGATATGTATGAAACCGGTGGGCTCTTCACTTATGGAAGATGGGTTAATGGGGGTGCATGGACAACGTGTGAAGCACGGATGCAAATAGGATACTATCGTGTTGATGCGTATGAGGACGCTAAGCAGGCCTTCATCAGAATCCTGGAGAGGGCTCTTGATTTCCGTTTGGATAATAACCTGACTGAATTCGGATCAAAAGAATACCAGCCAAACTTGCCCATTAATTGTGTTTATGATTGCTGGGGAGCACCCGGTGGATTTTTGCGCGGGTTGTTTGAGTATGTTTATACCGCCGAGGGCCTCCGGTTATTTCCGCATATTCCATCCGGAATTAGATCACTGCAGCAAAAATTTCCTGTATATTTTGGCAAGAAGAAAATATATATCAGCACGAGTGGGAGTGGGGGTATCACCACTGTAAAAGTGAATGGGAAACCAATAAAGAATTTTGATGGAAGATCCATCTTTCTGAAATTGGATGACAAACCTGGCGAAACCACGGTCTCCATTGAGTTGGGAAATACCCCTGCTCCCGCAAACTACTTGCCTGAGGAGATTCGGTTGAAAATTTCTCCGGACAATGATTTCTGGGCTATTGGCTCACTGCAGGATGTCCGGGACACGTTGTCGGTTGCGGCTGATAATAGAGTAAAGGAACTGAAAACGATATTCGCTTTCTACAATCGTTTGGCGGAGGAAAATTTGACCGAGACTTATGAGGGCGAACATGCGGCGTTAATTTTGAGTTGTGTCCAATCAATAGATGAGCGCAGGAAATTAAAACAGCAGAATAAACTCACTTTACTCCCCTTGAGGTCACAGAAGGCTGCCGATGATTTGTATATCAGTACCACAATAAAACATATCGATGGACTGACCGCTCATTTAATCAATTGCATGCAAAACGGGAATGAATCTGAGAGGAGGATCGCAGGAATTTGGGCTGACGTGAGTAAATAGTATACTAATAAATCTACCCTGTCCATGATCCTGGTATATGCCTCATCCGATATGAAAGGGAATTTTTAGAGTCTTGAATGATAAATTCGATTAGCCCCTGTAAGTGCAATGTTTAAGAAAATTGATTTCGCAAAAACCCGGCGAAATTCTTCCGGTATCCTTTGCGAACCAATTGAAAAGCGATTACGAGAACGATGTTCGAAAATAAGTATTTTGAGAATTTTGAATTAAATAGTGTACGCGAAACAATAGGCCGTACCATAACGGAAACCGATATTGTCATTCACGCGGGCCAAACGGGCGATTTCTTCCCCCACCATATGGATGCTGCATGGTGCGAAAAGCAATCTTTCAAGCAACGCATTGCGCACGGTACCCTTGTATTCAGTATCGCTATCGGGTTAACAGCAAACGTTGTGAATGAATTCTCGATGACTTATGGTTACGAAAGATTGCGTTTTGTCAAACCTGTTTTTATTGGTGATACTATCAAAGTAAAAGTTACTGTTGTAGAAATGAAGGATTATAAAAGACCCGGATATGGTCTGGTTAAGGAGTTGGTAGAAGCATTTAATCAACATGATCAATTGACCATGGCATGTGAGCATATTCTTCTCGTTAACAAATATCAGCCGGAGAAAAAAGAAGGATAGATGGATAGAATTGTTTTGAATGGAATAACATGGAACCATAGCCGTGGCATTACACCATTATTAGCAGCGGCACAACGATTCTCAGAGTTGCATCCTCAACTTGAAATTGTATGGCAGAAACGGTCTCTGCAGGAATTTGCTGACTATCCAATTGAGGAGTTAACAAAACACTACGATCTGCTTATCATTGACCATCCCTGGGTGGGCTGTGCTGCTGCGACAAAATGCGTGTTGCCTTTGGATGAGTTTTTGCCTTCCGAATATCTGAAAGAACAATTGAAGAACTCAGTGGGGAAGTCTCATTTGAGTTATTACTATGATCATCATCAATGGGCATTGGCAATTGATGCGGCGACACCTGTGGCAAGTTACCGGGCTGATTTGATTCAGGAGTATGATACCCGAGTTCCGGATACATGGAATGAAGTCATCGCCCTGGCCAGAAAAGGGAAGGTTGCTGTGCCTGCCAT
Source organism: Cyclobacteriaceae bacterium (assembly GCA_040902445.1). Classification (GTDB taxonomy): domain Bacteria; phylum Bacteroidota; class Bacteroidia; order Cytophagales; family Cyclobacteriaceae; genus Chryseosolibacter. Next base: position 13,860 of record JBBDXJ010000258.1, read on the forward strand.
CCCAATTGATCTGCTAATGAATTTTTATATGTTTTGCATTGCCTATGGCAATGAGCCATTCTTGAATGTTGAGGAGGTGATTGATAAAGAGACAGGACTGAAAGCACTGGATTCCATGAGGGAATTATGGAGCGTGGTTGATAAGCAAATGTTTCATCACAATCCGATTGCCATTGCGGAGTTAATGTCCTCGTCGGACGAGTATTGGTATTGCCCATTCGCATATGGCTATTCAAACTACTCGCGGAAAGGCTATTCCAGTCATATTCTCTCCTATGCTGATATTGTGAGCTTTGGCGGAGAGAAAAAGTGGAGAAGTACGGTAGGTGGAACAGGCCTGGCCGTATCGCGTTTTTCGCAAAACCAGGAATGGGCTATCCGGTTCTCCGCGTGGATTGTTTCGCCTGAAATTCAATCTACATTGTACGTGCAGCATGGTGGTCAGCCGGGACATCGGTCCGCCTGGATTAGTGAAGATGCAAACAGAAATTGTAATGATTTTTTTCTCAATACGCTGAATACACTGGACAGGGGTTACATAAGACCAAGATATAACGGTTACCTGACGTTCCAGGATCATGCCGGAATTCCACTACAGGAGTATTTGCGGCAGGGTGGAGTACCGGAAAAAGTATTGAATACCATTAACAATCAATATAGAAGCAGTAAGGTTGTTTAAAAAAGGTGGGTAGATGCCTATGGAATTGCCATTGAAAGGGATTACTGTCCTGGAGTTCAGCCAATATTTATCTGGCCCTTGTGCAGGATTGAGACTGGCTGATTTGGGGGCTCGTGTTATCAAAATTGAACGGCCGGGAAAAGGGGACCCGGCGCGTCAGCTTTCAATAAAAAATTTATGGGCTGATGAAAGTTCGCTGCTGTTCCATACCATCAACAGGAACAAGGAAAGTGTTGTCGCAAATCTCAAGAGCCCGGATGATCTGTTGTTTGTAAGGCAGCTCATCGCCAAAGCTGATGTAATGACACATAATTTTCGGCCTGGAGTAATGGACGCTATAAATCTGGACTATTCGTCAGTAAAGGAAATTAATCCGAATATCATCTATACGGAAATCTCCGGATATGGGAAGAACGGACCCTGGAGGCACAAACCTGGACAGGATTTATTGATCCAGGCTATGTCGGGCTTGACCTACTCGACAGGAAACAAAAATTCCAATCCCGTGCCGTTTGGATTGGCGATAGTTGATTACTTATGTGGTAACCAGGCTGTCCAGGCAATTCTTGCCGCGCTTATCCGTCGCCATAAAACAAACCAGGGCGCTTTTCTGGAATTAAGCTTATTGGAATCAGTCCTGGATTTTCAGTTTGAGTTTATTACCACTTATTTCCAAACCGGCCAGCTTCATCAGCGATCTGAGACCAGCAATGGCCATTCTCTATTGAGCGCACCGTATGGTATTTATAAAACAGAGGATGGTTATGTTGCCGTGGCCATGATGCCAATAGAAAAATTGAATGTGGTATTGCAAAATGAGGATTTAAGAACGTTTGCAGAAAAGGAAGCCTTTGAAAAAAGGGATGAAATAAAAGCGATCCTCTCACAATGCTTTCTTTCGGCCACTACCGATACATGGCTGCAAAAAATGCATGCGCATGATTTGTGGGTAATGCCTGTTTTAGACTGGGAGCAGCTGATGCAAACTTCAACTTACCAGGAATTGAAAATTGAGCAGGAAATTGCGGTTGGTAATAAAAAAATCAAAACCACACGCTGCCCAATAAGTTATAATAAAGAGTATTTTTTGTCATCCCGTTCTGCGCCCAGACTTGGAGAACATACGGAAAAGATTAAAAGGGAGTTGTTAAAAGAAAAAGTATGAAGCTCCTGGAAGATATACTGATATTGGATTTTAGCCAGTTTCTTTCCGGCCCCTCAGCAAGTCTGAGGTTGGCTGATATGGGTGCCCGTGTTATAAAAATAGAGCGCCCTGTCACCGGGGACATTTGCCGTGGATTGTATGTGAGTGATGTGATGGTGGATGGGGAATCCACTATTTTTCACGCCATTAACCGTAATAAGGAGAGCTTTCTCGCGGATATGAAAGATCCTGATGATTTCGAAAAAATAAGAAAGCTCATTAAAGTCGCCGATGTCATCATCCATAATTTCCGGCCTGGGGTCATGGAGCGCAATAAACTCTCTTATGATGATGTAAGAGAAATAAATCCCAAAGCGATATATGCCTGCATCAATGGTTATAGCGGGAAGGGTGAATGGAAAGACAAACCTGGCCAGGATTTATTATTGCAGGCGGTTTCAGGTGTTACTTTTTTAAGTGGAAATAAAAACGATAATCCAACTCCCATGGGTGTGGCAGTCGCCGATATATTGGCAGGTACCCATTTGGCGCAGGGAATATTAGCGGCATTGTTCCAACGGTTAACGACTGACAAAGGAGCGCTAATAGAGGTCAGTATGCTGGAAAGTCTGATTGATTTTCAGTTTGAAGTGTTATCCTGCTTTTATAATGACGGTCATGCCTTGCCCCAACGAAGTGCGGTGAATAATGGTCATGCCTATATAAGTTCGCCCTATGGTATTTATCGAACCGCTGATGGCTACATGGCACTTGCCATGGGCGATATTGTACGCCTTGGACAACTATTGAAATGTGATGCACTACTCTCTTACACGAACCCATCAGAATGGTTTGACAAAAGAGATGAAATTAAAACAATATTGCAGGGTCACCTTGGCTCCGGATCCGCCAGGGAATGGCTTTCGATATTGGAACCGGCGGATATATGGTGCGCGGAAGTATTCGATTATGATATGCTTATGAAGCAGGAGGGTTACAAGGTGCTTGAAATGGAACAAGAGGTCTTCATTAACGGTAAAAGTTTAAAAACAACCCGGTGCCCGATAAGGGTGGATGGTGAGATCCTGAGATCAGCTAAAGGAGCGCCTTCGCTGGGCGAGCATACTTCAGACATCATCAAAGAGTTTAATTTATAAACGATAATAGAATTTTCTGTATGGCAAATAATATAGTAGATACCCATGTTCATGTATGGGACCTGGAGAGAGCTGAATATAAATGGCTTCAAAATGATACAAGCATACTCAACCGGACCTATTCCATTGAAGCGCTTTCTCCCCATATCCGGAGAGCCAATGTTACAGAGGGAATTTTGGTGCAAGCGGCAAATAATTTCGAAGATACGGATTTGATGCTGGGTGTTGCAGACCGGACAGAGTGGATAAAAGGAGTGGTCGGATGGCTGCCGTTGCAGGATCCCGTATCGACGGAAAAGACATTAACGGGAAGGTATTTGAAGAATCATTACTTCAAGGGCTGCCGCCATCTGATCCACAACGAACCTGATCCTCGATGGTTGCTTCAGGATAGTGTAATAGAAAGCCTGAAAATACTGGCAGCCCATAACCTTTCCTATGATGTAGTGGGTGTTAACACAGATCATTTACGAACAGCTATCCAGGTGGCAGAAAAATTACCTGGTCTGAGAATGGTTTTGGATCACCTGAATCAACCCCCTATTCCTTCAAACAAAAAATTTGGTCTTTGGGGAGAATTGATGAAAGAAGCTGCGCAATATAGTAACGTCTGTGCAAAGATATCGGGACTGGGGACGACTGCAGCCTCCGGTGATAAATGGACAAAAGATGACTTGAAGCCTTATGTGATGTATGCACTTGAATTGTTTGGACCTGACCGTTGTTTCTGCGGAGGTGACTGGCCGGTTGCTTTGTTAGCAGGACCTTACGAAAAAGCATGGCTTGCGTATCAGGAGATCTTTAAAGAAGAATTGGCATTGGATGCGCAGGAAAAGGTGTTATTTAAAAATGCACGACGCTTTTATACATTATTAAATTGATTTATGAGTGTTATTGCCGGAGTCTTATTGCATGCAGTCGGCGCGTCGTGCGCATCACTTTGTTATACGCCGCAGGGTAAAACGTGGGCATGGTCATGGCAAACTTACTGGCTGGCGCAGGCGTTCTTTTGCTGGTTTTTCCTGCCCATCCTGGTTGCCGTTATTACCATACCCCATTTGACGGACGTGCTAAGGGAAGCACCTGATTCCGCCATGTACAAGTCATTTCTGCTGGGCGCGGGTTACGGTATTGGAGGAACCGCATTCGGCCTTGCAATTCGCTATGTAGGATTTTCATTGACCTATGCTATTTCTGTTGGAATTTCGTGTGTGTTGGGTACGCTCTTGCCACCGCTGGTCCATG
>JBBDXJ010000259.1:0-17907 GCA_040902445.1 Cyclobacteriaceae bacterium
AATTGACCATTGACAAAGTGGATCGTGCTTTTATCCGATAAGAATATCAATACCGCCCTTTGCACTTTCCTGCTCCTGATCTTGTCGCACCTTTCGGTGGCGCAGCTTCAGCGCTTTCCCGCCGGTGGTGAGCAGGGTTATACCACAGAGAAAACTCAGAATCCGTCAGGCCGGACAAAGCAAACACCTCCGCTTGTCCTTCCTTTTTTCGACGACTTTTCAAAACCATTTAACCAGATCTACGCAGACACAACTCTCTGGCAGGACAGCTATTCAGTCTGGGTAAATGATGGCATGGGCATTCATCCTCCCACCATCAACGTGGCAACCTTCGACGGACTAAACTCCGCCGGCGCGGCGTACAATCCCAATGAAGTTTTACTCACGGGTTATACCGATACCCTGACCTCGAGACCCATCGATCTGAGTGAAGCCAATATTTCCCTCGCAGAAAGGCCGACAGTTTATCTTAGTTTTTTTTATCAATGGCAGGGGAACGTGGAAGCTCCTGACGCAAAGGATTTTTTACAATTGGATTTCAAAACGGTGGAAGAGAACGGATGGGAAAGCGTGATGACAATTTTTCCGGACGATGACTTTGATCCCACAAGATTTTACGATACCATCATTCAGATCAGCGCCGACCAATTCTTCCACGAGAATTTTCAATTCCGGTTCCGCAGTTTCGGAAGGATGTCAGGACCGTTCGATACGTGGCATGTCGATTACGTTTATGTGAACAAGAACAGGAATATCAATGACCTCTCTTTTCCTGACCGCGCGCTCTCAACCCAGCTCGGACCACTGTTTGGAAAATACCGCGCTATACCACGCAAACATTTTTTTTCAAATGAACAGCTCACACCTCCAACCTTTGAGATCCAGAACATGAAGAATGTTGATGCTTCTATTAACTTCCGGACGGAAGGATATTTTAGCAGCACGGATCTTGACGCCGATATCACGACCACATACCAAACGGTTATCAGCAAAGCTACTCCTATTAACATTACGGATAATGTGATCCTTGCAAAAGAACACAAGACTATTAAAATGGATACCTTACCCGACATCAACGATCCGCTGCAGTTTCCTGCTGATCCGGGAATTGATTCAACGCTGATCAGGCTTACCATTGCTTTGCAAACGCGCGATAATGTCCCATTCAATAAGACACCTCCTGTTGAACCCGATTCGACAGGAGATTATACATCCAATTATCTTCCTATCCGCTTCACTACGAATGATACGTTAACCGCCGACTATGTGCTCTCCTCCTATTACGCCTACGACGATGGTGTAGCTGAATATGCGGCAGGACTTATTGAGTCTGGAAACCTTGTGGCGTATGAGTTTGAGATGGAAATCGACAGCACCACCGCTTTGAAACAGGATACCCTTATTGGTTTTGATGTTTACTTTCCTCCTTATGCCCTTACCAGCAACCAGATCGTGGAGTTTTATATTTACCACGATGACAACGGGATGCCTGGCGAGGAGTGGCTTCGGATCCCCGGAAGACAGGTAGTGCGCAAGGGAGTTAATCAGTTCCAGCGATTTAAATTCCTGCCCGCGTTGCTTATAAATGAAAAGAAGTTTTACCTCGGATGGAAAGAACCTCAGGGCGGCGGAAAATTGGTGGTAGGATTGGATATCAGTAACGATTCTGGTGAAAAGATATTTGTAAACACCAGCGGAACCTGGTATCAGAACGACGAAGTCAGAGGCAGCCTCATGCTCCGGCCGATTTTCGGTTCGGGAATCATAGATATAAGCGTTGGCGTTGAAGACGAGAAAACGTTCGCGGTATATCCCAACCCCAGCCGCGGCGCGTTTTATATCGAGGGGGAAGTGACGGACCTTCAGATCTTTTCCATGACGGGCCTGAAAATCGAGTACGAGCCCCTCACTGAAGATTACCGCACACAAATCAAAATGAATACCGATGTTCCTGGATTGTATCTCCTGCGCTACAGGCAGGGAGATGAGGTCCGGTCGAGAAAGATCATCATCATCCGGTAAGCTCAAATTGAATGGGTGCAGGGCTGAAACACAATACAAAAATGATCAGCGCGATCCACCCCAGGACTACACGGTTCGTGCTCAGCGGTTGCTCAAGGTCAGAGGGAGGATGTTCAATTCCAATAAACCTACCGAGGATAAAAGCAAAGACAAGCCAGCCTTCATAACCTTTGATGCCGGGATCATAGATGGTCAGCGAAAACTGAATTGCAAACATCAGGAGAGCGCAGATGATTGTATGCTGAAGGGACAATCGCAAACCTCTGAATGCCAGGAACAAAAACAGCAGGTAACCTCCAATACCGATGGCAAGGTCCTGGGTCGGCAAAGCCGGGTCTATCCAGGACGCTCCAAGGCCCGCATAAAAAATAAGGATGATAAAAAATGCCAGGGCTATAAGCCGGTGGATACGGAAGCCGAATAGTCCGTAGACGATATGCCCTCCATCCAGTTGACCTATTGGCAACAGGTTGAGGCAGGTTACAAACAAAGCAATGTAACACGCAAATAAAACCGGGTAATGCATGAGCTCATGCGGATCGGGCATTCTCACAGGATCAGCAACTGTCTTTTCAAAGATCCAGAAGATAAGGTTGGTCCCGATCTTTACATTAAGCGTTCCAGGAGTCTTTTTCAGATATTCAGGCGAATAAACACTATCGGCGTAAGCAAGTCCATATTTTTCATACGCGGGATGGATCTCGAAAATATACTCGGGGGGAGGCAAGGTTTTGAAGCCATAGAACAGCACGAAGATAGCAATGATAAAACCTGCGAGAGGTCCTGCAAGGCCTATGTCGAAATTCTGAACATTGCTTTCAGGCCGCGACCTCAACCGGATCACCGCGCCCATTGTACCAATGCTAAAAGGCAGGAACGGTATAGGAGGAAACGGTATGTAGTATGGCAGGGATGCTTTTACTTTATGATACATGGCCGCGAAATAGTGACCAAACTCATGAACTGTAAGGATCAACAGCAAGGGAATAGAAAACCCAAGTCCATTTGTAAAGTCCTGCCAGGTATAATTACCCGAAAATATTGAACGGCCATGGACCCACTCAGATCCGGCGATGGTGGTTGTAATAAATGTTGTGATGAATAATGCAACCTGAAATAAAATGCGCTTCTGTTCCCTATGCATGAAAATATTCCAGGATCAGGTTGGGGGAAGTCACATGAACGGTTTTGATGCCCACTGCTTTTGCACCTTCGATATTCACGTCAAAGTCGTCGAGAAAAAGAGTCTGTTCCGGTACCAGGTGATTTTCTTCCAGAACCTGTTCAAAGATATCAGCATCCGGTTTGCGCTTACCCATGCGGTGGGAATAGTAGGCCTTGTGAAAAAAACTGTCAAGCGAACAGTTTTCCCTCACCTTGGGCAACATTACCTCGTTGATATGCTGAAGGTGTATGGAGTTGGTGTTACTCAGCAGGAAGACCTGAAACTCATTCTGCAGCCTGGTCAGCAGGTCCAGCTTCTGCGGAGGAATTCCGCGCAGCATCGCGTTCCAGCAGCGGTCGATCGTTTCATCATCAGCAGAAATTGAAAAGGTCTTGCGAACGAAATCGCGAAACTCCGGATCCTCGATGGAGCCTATCTCATAATGCAAAAAGCCGGGAGTGGAATAATACAATTCTTTCACACGTTCAACTGGCATCTTCGACAGTCCGGTAAAAAGATTCAGGGTGTGCGGTATGGACAGGTCGAGGATCACGCCGCCGAGATCAAAGATCAGATTTTTCACAGAGGGAACGAGCACTTTCCGGGATGTTTAGTTTGAAACAAAATTAGCGTCTCAATTTAGCATCATTCCCGGTCTGATTGTGTAATGCGTCCGTTTTTTTTAGATGGCCTTACGGACCTTGGATTCTTCATTGTTGGAATGCGGATATTATTGCTCATTGCCCCGGAGCCACCTTTTCAATTGACTTTGCTCCTCAGCATTCAGATATGAAAACGATTTGCGATATTCTTTGAGAAATAATTTTTTATTAAAACTCATTTTTTCCAGGATCAACTTACAATACACAAGCATGCCGATGCTGTCCTTAATATTTTTTCCCTTCATCCCGACTGTTTAATTTTTCTTAATAACAACGAATCTTTTCACACTATGTTTTCATTCTCCAACAAATAATCGCGGTAACAGCCGTCCGCCAGGAGAAAAGTAGTTCACCTTTTACACCTGTATTTCAACAGCCAACAACCACAGGTCAACCCGCTTTTATCGGTGATTTGTCCTTAGAATCGATATGATTTTCGATTTTATTCTACTCCGTTCGTTAATATTGGGGATAAAGTAGCGCGGACCTGAAGCCTTAAGGAAGGGGTAAAAATACACCTTGGACCTTAATAGGCAGTGTGAAAAAGTAAACCCCATTGTCATTTGCCGGGAAGGCATCGGGGGTAAGGTATGTGGAGTATGATCAATTAAAATGTCGGGCAAATGTTTGAAAGATTATTAAACAAAAGGAATACTAAGAATCCAAAAAACGGAAAGTGGAAAGAATTCAGTAAGCAGGCAGTGCTGGTGGCAGAGGGAAATTATCACGATGATCTTAAAATCGGACTTTGGAAGCAATACTATGAAAGCGGCGAACTCCTGATAGAAGAAACCTACGACAATGGAATCCTTCATGGCCGCTATGCCTCGTATTATCTCAACGGCCGCCTTTTGAGCGAGGGCGATTATATCGACGGACAGCGCGAAGGTTTTTTTTACATCTACGACGAATCCGGCAAACATGTGCGGAGTTTATTGTTTGTCAATAATGTATTGATAGACGAAATAGACCTCCTCAAACCATTGAAGCTGGAGACCGTAAGTGCACGACGGTAGCGAAGGGCATAAGGGCATAGGGAAATTAGGGTGCCCAATACAGGTTGACGTTAAGAGCGAGATGTCCGGGCAGCAAGCGTTAGCTTCTTTCGCCTTGTTTTGGGAAAAACCAGTCAGTTCATGATCTTTAATTGTGGAAAGACTGATCATCGCCTTATTCTTACTTGTGGCCTCCAACGCCTTATTGGCCCAGGGTTCAAGTTCCGGGGATCATTCGTACCTTGAATGGGGTACTCCACTTGTGTTTAAAGATTTCAAGTCAAAGCCAGACCTGGCGGACACAGCAGCAGCAAGAATTTCCGTAAGAATTCAGCTTGGGTATTATCCCGGCAGGGATGGGGTATTGAAGTTTAAGTCGGTGGGCATGATGGAGAAAAACGAATCGTGGATCAAGGAGCAGTATAAAAATGAAGAGATCCTGAAGCATGAGCAGGGTCATTTTGATATAGCGCACATTTTTGCAAAGAAGCTGGAGAAGAATCTAAAGGAAAAACGCTTCACGGCAAAAGACATTAATAATATCAACGCCGTTTACGATAATTTTCTGGCGATGATGAACGAAGTTCAGGTGCGTTATGATGAAGAAACCCGCGGCGGCTTGAATCGTGGCGCGCAATTGCGGTGGAGGAGGTTTATCGAGGGAGAGCTCGAACTGGTTCACCCATGAGCAACCTCCCCTTATACCTTATACCGTATTCCCTTTATGCCCCTTATGGCCCTTATGCCTGTGTCTTCACCTCACCCTATCCCGATAGCTATCGGGACCCTCTCCTGAAGTATGCCTTTAGGAGAGGGGGCAGCAGGAACGTTAAGTCCTGCGAGCGAAGAAGGGGGGGTGAGGTCGATCCCCTACCGGAAAGCATAGTACGTTACGTAGTTGACAGGAACTTCTTAATTGAACGCGTGGCCTTGAGCATATGATCCCGCACGGTGCCTTTGGAAATGCCGAAGGCTTCAGCGGCTTCTTCATAACTCTTCTCTTCCATTTTGCACATCTTATACACAGCTTGCCGTTGCGGTGGCAGATGGGCAATTGCCGCGTGAGCGAATTTTTCAAAATCGGCGTAGATCACGGCATCTTCTGTTTCGTTTTCAAGATTTTCGTTTGAAGCTATAAGTATCTCCTGCTTATAGGCACTTAGGCGAGCAGCCTTGACCATCTGGTTGAGCACCATGTTTTTACAGACCTTGATGAGAAAGTATTTGATGGAGAGATCGCTGTTCAGCGTTTCGCGCTTTTCCCAGATCTTGAAGTAAACGTCGTGGACAATTTCTTTTGCGTCGTTATCACAGCGCAGAAACTTCCACGCATACCTGTACAAATCGCTATGGTACTTGCGATAGAGTTCTGCGAAGGCACGGTCATCGCCCTTCGTTAAATTGTCCACCAGTACCTTGTCTTCAACAGTCTGCATTCTGGTCTGTCTGATAAAATGAAATATTACCTCCCGGAAGATAGACGCTTTTTTAGTTTCGTGCAAACGTTTGCCTTGATTTCTGGATTCTTGAGGTTATATAAGAAAATTTGTTCCCGGTGAGCATGACTTTCGTTTTCCTCAATTGTACTATACGAAACGGAAACTATGCACGACGATCCGTACCTCAGGTCTCTATTAGAAAAACTGTACAATGAAGGACTTCCGGCTGCGGAGAAGAAAGTTTTAGATTCACATTTAAGAACAGCGGAAGGAGAAAAACACCTCGATGCCTTTATGGATGAGAAATCCTCTGAGGTTTTTGATCAAACGAGTCATTTTGCGGCGGGTCACCGGGCAGGGATCCTCAGAAAGTTACAAGCAAGCATCAGGCAAGAGGCTCAAACGCGCTCACGCAAAGATTTCGGGGGATTTGCCTTACCCTTTGCGTTCAGGATTGCTGCTTCATTTGTTGGCGTCCTGCTTGTAGTCTTTGCAGGAGTCTTTGCGTATCAGAAATATCAAACGGTAGTTTATGCCACTGATTTTGGCGAGAAAGAAACCATCATCCTGCCTGACTTGTCGACCGTCATCCTGATCGGCAACTCATCACTCGCTTATGCCCGGGACTGGGAAAATGGGGCGTTGCGTGAAGTTAATCTGCAGGGTGAGGCCTGGTTCAACGTGACAAAAAGTGAGCATAAACCCTTCGTTGTGCATGCTGGTGATATTGACATCAAAGTTTTGGGTACCACGTTCACGGTGAAATCCTACGAGGAGGATGAGTCCGCCGAAGCTTGTTTGTTAGAGGGAAGAATTGCCATTCAAAGCAAAGCGGATAATGATCGGGATGAGATTATTCTCACGCCGAACCAGAAAGCTACATTCCTGAAGTCCTCTCAGAAGATTACACTATCTCAGGTCACACCGGATATACTTACCTCCTGGAGAAGCAGTAAGCTGGTTTTTGAAGACGAGCGTTTCGGCGAGATCGTAGAAAGCATTGAGCGCAAATATGGCGTGCGCATTGAAATGCAGGACGAGGTCTCAAAGGCCTGCAGGTTCAGTGCAACCATTCATCATGAATCATTAAAAGAAGTGCTCGATCTGTTCGCGTCGACTAGCGGTCTGGAATACCGCATCAGCGGAAAAGCAATTACGATTACGGGAAAACTATGTGCCACTAACCCCTGATATATGACTAACATCCCTTAAAAAAAATCGGATCGTAAGGGCTTACAGATCCGATTCACCAACAACTCGGATGACGCCCTCTCGCCAAAGAACGGGTTGACACCCTTTTGGCCTATTTAACTTATCGTTTAATAAACCCCATTATGGTATGAATAAACATCTTTACGAAAAATGTATGCTGGCATTATTATTATTTAACATTAGTATAATGCCGTTGCAGGCCATGGGTGCACCACGGGAAAACAAAGTTTCGCTGGTGATGGAGAATGCTACATTAATTGAGGTCTTAAGAGAAGTCGAAGAACCAAACACAACTCACTTTCTTTTACAGTACCGACCAGATCAATACTAAACGCAAGATCACAAAGATACATCTGGAGAATGCAAGCCTCGACGAGGCGCTGAGGGAGATCTTCAAGGATTCCGGAACGTCTTACAGAATTTCGGGGAATCATATTTTATTGAGGACAGACGATAATTTCCGAAAAATCAGAAGCGAGGAAGGTGACAAGAGTGGGGGTGAAATCAAGGCGAGGGTGGAAAGCATGCTGGGACAGCAAGCGCAGCAAAACGTATCTCTACCTGCTGTAGCACCGATTACGGTAACCGGTAAAATAACAGACCAAACCGGATCACCCATGCCGGGCGTGAACATTGTCGAAAAGGGAACCACCAATGGCACGACCACCAATGTGGATGGCCAGTATTCTTTGACGGTATCGGCTGAGAGTGCTATCCTGGTGTTTTCATTTATCGGATACACGACACAAGAGTTGGCGGTGAACGGAAGATCGGTGATCGATGTGACGTTGGCTGAGGATATGCAAAGCCTGTTGGAAGTGGTGGTGGTTGGCTATGGCACACAGGAACGGGCCAAGGTGACTGCTGCGATTTCAGAGATCGATGCTTCCAAGTTAAAGAGTTTACCGTTAGCGCAGCCAGGGGAACTTTTACAGGGAAGGGCTTCGGGAATTACCGTCAGACAGAACAATGGAGCTCCAGGATCAACGCCCAGCATTCAGGTTCACGGGATCAGTTCTATCAATGCGGGAGTAGGGCCACTTATCGTCATTGATGGTAATCCGGTAGGGGACGATATTCCGGCGAGTTTAAGTGCTAACGACATCGAAAAGATCACGGTGTTAAAGGATGCGGCTTCAACCTCAATCTACGGGGCCAGGGGTTCGAATGGTGTCATTTTAATCGAAACCGTTAGAGCAAAAGAATCCAGGGCTCAGGTCGAATATACCGTAAGTGGAGGCTATAATTATCTTCCTCAGAGCTGGAGACCGACATTTCTAAATGCCCAGCAGTATGCACAGTATAACGTAGAGCGCGTTGAAGAGCTGAATGCACGAAACAATACCAACACGCCGGTCCCACAAGTTTACCTTGATGTGCTGGCCGATCCGAATTATGGTCCTGGCACAAACTGGCAGGATGAAGTTTTTCAGGAAGGTTCTGATGCCCAATTCCAGAGTCATAATCTGACGTTCACGGGTGGAAATGACAAACTGAGAAGCGCTGTATCGGCGGGATATCTGAATCAGGATGGGCTGTTGCCGAATACTAATTTCAAGCGTTATTCACTGCGAACAAATGTAGATGGCAATTTCACGAAATGGTTGAGTGCGGGCGCGAACTTATCCATATCACATACTGAAGATAATGAAACGCCGGAGTTGGGAGCCAGAGGAATTTCTATGACTGCAATGACATTAAGTCCACTGCAATCCCCTTACGATGAAAATGGAAATCTTGTTCCCTATATCTACGGAGATTCTCCAGGATATTTTTCTTTTGCAAACCCATTATTTAAATCAAAGGTGTCAAAAGACCAAACCATAGGCCGAGACATTTATGCTGGAATGAATTTGGAAGTTAAAATTATTGAGGGATTGCGCTTTAGGCCCCGGGTTTATAGCAGGTTATTCACTGCCGTCAATAACGCATTTGTACCAACGACTGTGGGACGTCCTGCTATCGGTAACGGTGGAGCGCCTCCACAAACGAACAGTGCCTCCAATGTAAATTATGATATTACCAATTGGGGAATGGATAATCTATTAAGTTATGATAAAATGATTAATAAGCATTCTTTTGGTATTTTGCTTGGGTATACTGCCCAAAAGCAATCAGGTGAAACATCTGCCATCAATGCTTCTAATTTCCCCAGCGATAACAGTATTAATTATCTGGAAGCCTCTCAGGTATCTGCTGCTGTCACTGATCGGTCTAATTGGTCGCTGGCTGCGTTTTTTGCACGCTTTAATTATGACTATAACGGTAAATACCTGGCCGAAGTTAATTTCAGACGTGAAGGATCTTCCAGATTTGGAACCAATAACAAATATGGTGATTTCCCTTCAGCATCCGTCGGTTGGAGAATATCTGAAGAGAGCTTTTATCCTAAGGACTTTTTTATCAACGAACTAAAGATAAGGTCCAGCTACGGGATTACCGGAAACAGTGCCATCGGTGATTTTGATCAGTATGGACAAATCCTGTCTATACCTAACTTGAATAATCTGAACAATAACTACAACTATGTTTTTAACAATACGATTAATACGGGAAAAGCGCTTACTTCCCTGGGCTCTGAAAATTTGAAATGGGAAACTGCCAAGCAGTTCGATATTGGTTTGACCATAGGATTCCTGAATGATCGATTTGGTTTAAAAGTTGACTATTATGAAAAAACGACTGAAGATATGTTATTTAACGTTTCAGTACCCCAGGCTTCCGGTTTTTCATCAAGCAGGATCAACATTGGCGAGATGCTCAATAAGGGATGGGATTTTGAAGCGGTGGGAACGCATAAGATCAATGACTTTACATGGAACGGTAATTTGAATGTTTCATTGTTGCGAAATAACGTAACCTCGATGCCAGATCAGATCGAAAGGATTATTACTGGCAACAATAATGTAACGGAAGTTGGTTCTCCAGTAGGTTCATTGTATGGTTATCAGATTGATGGTATTTTTAATACCCAGCAACAACTGGATGATCCGAATCTGTTTGGATATCCTGGCGCCAAAGACTTTGGGGGGTATATCTACAGGGATGTAAACGAAGATGGAATAATAAATGCTCAGGATAAGACCATCATTGGTAATCCACATCCCCGCACTGTTCTGGGCCTTAATAATCAATTCGCCTATGGGAACTTGTCGCTTTCTGTATTAGTGACGGGTTCCTATGGTTATCAAATATCCAATGCTTTATATGAGGCGTCCTACAACGAGGTTGGAAGATGGAATGTCGATGAAGCCTTCCTGCAAAGATGGAAGTCGCCTGAGAATCCCGGTGCGGGCCGTATTCCCGCTATCTACTATCCGGGACAACATTTTGTATCCAATGTGTACGTTGAGGAGGGCGATCATCTCTGGATAAAAAATGTAACTCTGGGTTATCATTTGCCCGCATCACTTATCGATCGGACCGGATTTATTTCAAATGTTCGATTTTCACTAAGCGCTCAGAACCTGTTCAAGTTCACAAAATATACCGGTTATAATCCCGACGTAAGTCAACACGGTGGCACGGCTACACAAATTGGTATAGACAATTTCGCTTATCCGGTTCCCCGGACGATTACTCTAGGAGCAGGTATTACGTTTTGATCTTTCATTAAAAAATTGAATTTACCATGAGAAAGCATATCATTAAATCGAATATACAAATTGGACTTATTATTCTGTCCTCATTCTTTGGCTACGGTTGTAGCGAAGATTTTTTAAGTATTACGCCCAATCATTATCTGACTGAAGCGAACTATTATAAGACAGATGACGATTTTATTCAGGCTACAAATGCGGTTTATGGAGATCTCCAGCGTTTTATTTTGGGTGCTCATATTTTGCAGGAAGGCAGATCTGATAATACTACATACGACAACGCAAACGATCAGGGATCATTAGGCGGGAGCGCACAGCTCGGATTTTTAGATCAATTTAAAGAAACCTCCGATGCCAACAGCATTTCCGGACCATGGAACGAAATTTACAGTGCCATAAAGAATTGTAATGTTCCTCTATCGTATTTGGAAACCGCTGCTATCAACCCGGACAAGGCCAAACAATTGGAGGGGGAGTTGCGATTTTTCAGGGCCTACTTTTACTTTATTGCTGCCCAGTACTGGGGTGACGTTCCGCTGCTTTTGGAACCTATAAGAGCGGCAGAACAAGCTTTTGCTATAGAAAGAGCCCCGGTCTCCGAAGTTTACCAGGCGATCATTGCGGATGCAAATTTTGCTATTTCCTCACTGCCTCCCAGCTATACCGGAAGCGACAAGGGACGTGTCACCAGTTATGCAGCGAAAATGTTATTGGCAAAAGTGTATATGACAAGTGCCGATCATCGGAGTTACAGCCTGGCGCAGAAAGAGCTGGAAGATATCGTTAGTTCTGGTCTCTATGACATAGTCCCCAATTATGCTGACCTGTTCGATCCTTCAAAGAAAAACGGTGTTGAATCCATTTTTGAAGTACAGTATTTAGATGGAACCGCAGGAGAAGCCAGTAATTTTATTTACACGTTCGCCCCCGTCGGTTCCAGGGGAACGGTGTTTGTGGGGCCTGGCAACGGCGGTGGAAGAAACATCCCTACTTTGGACATGGTAAACACTTATGAAGTGGATGATCTGAGAAAGGATGTTTCGATTGGATTTTTTCAAAGGGGTTCAGTTTCCGTTCCCTATGTGAAGAAATATGACCATGATGTTAACCCGAATTTTTCCACAACGCCTGACAACTGGCCTATATATCGGTACGCCGATGTTTTATTGTTGCTCGCGGAAGCCATCAACGAGCAGGGTTATAATACCGGGGTGCCCTTTACAAATTTGAATAGAATCAGATCCAGGGCCAACTTACCGGATTTGACGCCTGCTGACTTGCCAGATCAGGCTGCTTTTCGTGATGCCATAGCGCATGAAAGAAGAGTGGAACTGGCATTTGAAAACCATCGATGGTTTGATCTGTTGAGAACCGGAAAGGCTATTGAAGTTATGGCGGCTTATGGGCAGGTAGAATTGGCTAATCCCACAACGCCCCCACCTAACTTTTTACCGTATGACCAAACATGCTGGGTGATGACCCCGAATAAACTGTTATATCAAATACCTAGTGGAGAATTAAATTTGGCTCCATTCATACAGCAGAATCCGGATTAATGGGCGAGGCGCGAATCGTGAGTGGTGAGTCGTGAGAGGTGAGTGGTCAGCGGTGCCTTGTGCAAAGGTCGGCGTGGGCAGAATTGTGTAGCTGCGCCAGAAATACTTCGTATTTTCAGATGAATCAAAAGTATCGTACGAAGCCATCATTTGCGGTTTACGGATCTTTCCCTCGGATGAGACTCGGATGAGGGAAGGTGCCTAAGCGAAAGCGCAGGCGGAAGGGTTCGACTTATGTCATACAGCACGCACCGACGAAGCACATGATGGATCGGAAGATTGCGGGAAGCAATCTTCGGACAAGGTTGTACCAAACAAGTGAAACACTCAGAAACCCATTGCCCGCCGTTTTTGTCTCGCACGGTACCTTTTGGAAATCCCGGATGCGATGCTTTAATTGATATGATATTTATTTGTGAAGGAGATAATAGTAAATACAAACAAATGAGACACTACTGCTTACTGATATTAAAAAGATTCACGTTGGTTTATTGCTTACTCATGTTGAGTATGTGCACACCAACAAAGAAACAGGCTGATAAGAAAGCTACCAAGCCTAACATCGTATTTATACTGGCAGACCAATACCGGGCGCAAGCTACGGGATACAGCGGCGATCCGAATGCAAGAACGCCTAATCTGGACCGATTAGCAGCAAGCGCAATTAATTTTAAAACTGCAGTGTCCGTAAGTCCTGTTTGCACGCCATTTCGGGCGGCACTCCTGACCGGCCGTTATCCGCTCAGTACGGGAATGTTTATGAATGATCTTTATTTGCCAAGTGAGGAACTCTGCATGGCTGAAATTTTTAAAGACGCGGGCTATGAAACCGGATATATTGGAAAGTGGCACCTGGACGGACATGGAAGAGAGAGTTATATTCCCAGAGAGCGCAGACAGGGCTTTGATTATTGGAAGGTATTGGAATGTACGCATGATTACAATAATTCCTTTTATTATGCGCATGACGATACGACGAAACTCAAATGGGAGGGTTATGATGCATATGCGCAAACCGCAGATGCGCAGAATTATATCCGGAGTCATGCGAGTGATGACAAGCCTTTTCTGTTGACGATCTCCTATGGTATTCCTCATTTCCCTCATCACTCGGCGCCGCCAGAGTTCATGGAATCATATCCTGTTGATTCAATCAAACTTCGTCCTAATGTACCGGAATCGAGGCAGGAAAATGCCCGCCAGGAAGCGCAGGGTTATTACGCTCATATCATGGCCCTTGACGTTTGTGTGGGTAATCTTTTGAAGACATTGGAAGAGGCAGGGGTAGCTGAAAATACGATTGTTGTATTTACAGCGGACCATGGGGAAATGCTGGGATCACAAGGTCAATCTCCAAAAGAAAAGCAGCGTCCGTGGGATGAATCCATTCGGGTTCCTTTTCTGCTTCGGTATCCTGCGGTTTATGGTACGAATGGATATGAGGTAGCAACGCCGCTTAACACTCCTGATATCCTTCCGACTTTGTTGTCGATGTCGGAAGTGCCCATTCCGAATTCAATTGAAGGAGAGGATCTTACGGCCTTTATTTCGAACGACAACGTCGATGCCGACCGTGCAGCGTTGATCATGAGTGTTTATCCGTTTGCGGGATATCACGGTGGGAGTCCTTTCAGAGGTATACGCACTTCGCGTTATACGTATGTCCGCAAACAGGATCAGCCGTGGTTGCTGTATGATAATTTAAAAGACCCGTACCAAATGGATAATCTGGTTGATTCTGAAGATTACAGTGACCTGCGAAAGGATATGGAGAGCATCCTTCGGGCTAAGCTTGAAGAAAGGGGGGATTTATTTCTGCCGAAGGAAGAGTATTTAAAAGAATGGGGTTACGAGGTAAGTGAGAGGAATGATGAAATCCCTTATAGGGCGTATGAGACGAAAGTTCAGAGTCCGGGTTATAGGCAGAAATGAACGTTCTGTTTTGGGAGCTTTCTTAGCGTATTTCTTGGACGGAGGTCGTCTGGGGAAACAGAAAGCTAAGATTGCAGATTCGTCTCCAAATGAGTTTTTTCACTCCAAGTCCTCGCCTTCGCTAAAGCTGCGGACGGGCAGGCGCTGGGCTCGCTAGGCCAACAAGGTGGCGAATTTACGCCCTTTCAGGTGTTCACCACAGTAGGGGCGGAATTCATCGGCCCTGGGGCGAAGGTTTTAAGTCCATTGACATAGAGATCACGCCGCATCTCTCGAACCAAGAATTAACGATTTGTTAATAACAAGATGTTAATAACAAATTGTTATCTTTGCTGTATGTCCATCGCTGAAGCGATGGCGGCTTCGAAAGTCGTTTATCGTAAATTGAAGGGCGGGCAACGTGTAATTTCCAAAAGCCCCGCGTGTTGTTATTTATCAATCAAATAGCTAAAATTGCACCTCATTTTTGGTTCACCGAGGTGTGATCAAAAAGGGCCCATAGCTCAGCTGGTTAGAGCACCTGACTCATAATCAGGGGGTCGCAGGATCGTGCCCTGCTGGGCCCACTTTTTACTAATTACTGCTTGATAATCAGTTAGTTAAGTTTGCCAGGGTATACAAAATGGGTATACCTTTCTTTGCCGTGTATGGGGTTACCGGCTTTTCGTCAGCCTCTAATCGCCTCATGGCTTGCTGGACGCCTGCTTTAACCTTCTCAATGGCTTTGAAAATATCCCCGCTGTGATCCTTTGGGGAGCGGTCCTTTACGCTCCAATCCTTTAGGGTGATGCGCTGCCCGGTGAAAATAATCTCAGTCCACCAAATATACAAGTGGTCAAGGCATAGGTCAAGATAAAGCGGCATTGCACAAAAAAAGCCCTTCATTTCTGAAGGGCCTAGGAATTCCTTTCGCCGGTTCCCGCCAATCCCGGTCTTGTCTGCAATGCGAGTAAACAAATATAACTATAATTTTAGTTTTTATTTTCGGGTGCGGCTATGGGTGCGGAGTTTCTACTTTCTGCTTGTTAATATATTTAGCTATGTCTGCTAACTCATACATACGCTTGATGTCCTGCTGAACATCTTTGATAAGATTCTCCATTTCGTCACCAGGCGTACCAAACTCCATTTTTTTCCACATTCATGGGGGCGGTTTTGAAAGAGCCTTGGGCAGTCGGCCTGGGGCTTTTTTTTGTTGGCTGTGATCTACTCCTAGTAAGTCAGTAGAGTTTGCAGCTGTAATTTATCGAGTAGCGATAAAACATGTAGCCCCCGTTGCGGGTTTTTGTACCCTGTCCGGGTCGGACTGAGCAAAAAAAAACCCGGGCCTGCCGCCTGGCTTTGTATTTTTTAATTTCCGGTAGCTGATGTTCGTATTTATTCATCGTCAAGGTCTGGGCGTAAATTAAACCCCTTTTTTTTCTGCCCTGTAGCCTTCAGGTTAAGCCGTTTTCTAGCCAGTGGTGTAAGGCCATAAGAGTTTGCCAGCTTTGTTGACAGCGAACAAAGCTGCTGATATGCGGTAACCTTCGGGTTAACGATATCATTGGTAAAACCTGCCCTGTTCCTGTACCTAATTACGCTGCCTTCCCGGTTAATATCCCGGGCAAGTTTCTCATATTCCTGAACATTGAAAGCGTACATTTCCAGTAGGAAAACATCTATTTCCTTCCATGCGCCGGCCTCCTCTAAAAAGGCCTTACAGGTATTAAAAACTTCAATTCCCCGTTCATTTAATAGTGAAAATTCCATGTTTTTGACTGTTTTTGTGTTTACCCCTTCCCCCTAAAAAAATTGTCGCGAACAAAAATCTTCGAAATCGCGGTTTCCGTAGGTCAGTATAAAATTGTCTCGGTACCCCCCCTTCCCCCAATTTATGACTAGTAAATCATTGGCGGAGAATGCCACATCGAAAGGATCTGTTATCGCTATGCTTGCAAGCCTGTATGTTGCCATGAACTTTTAAAAGGAAAGGGGGGCTAAAGGAAATGAATAGAAAACCTTTTATGCCCCCCTGTACCCTGCCGAACTTAACAAAACTGAACTATGAAACTAAAACAAAAGTCTTAATGTAATTATCCGCTTATAATACCCCTGAAGAAAAACCAGGGATCACCGTTGTACTCCTTCGGGTTTGGCTGCTGACCTGGAGGATATTTCTCCTTCGGTTTCTCAGCTGCCGTTGTTTGAAATTTTACTGCCATAAATATTAGGTTACTGTATCAGGGTGCACTTTGCTGATCTTTGCGAAATCTTCAACGCGCTCTGCGAAGAATTGCGATCTCATAACGCCCAGGATATTGTAAGAATAAGAATCTGCCGTTAAATGTGTGATTGAAATACTGCTATTCAACCGGATGCCCAAATGCAAGGAAGAAAATCCCCCGCCTATGATGGACGAATTATTTCCTGATGCACCTTCATCTTGTGGTGCTTTGGAAGTTTGCAACCACTTTACTCCGCGAGCGGCAAAATCGAACGGGGGCGCTACTGGTTGGAATTCATTCGTACCTGTTAGTTTTGTAATCTGCAACCAGAAATCAGGGCTCCCGATCCAATGTGTAAGGTCTGGGCCATCTTCATCATAGACTAATTTTTGAGCCTCAATAAATGGAGAATAGCCTGTTATCAGTCCATCCAGTTCGTACACTGGTAAGCCCACATAGTTTGCAACTCCTAAAGGTTCTTCACCCGACCCACTGCCGTACAAACCTGCTCGATCAATCTCAGTTGCAATGGAAGTGCTAAACGCTCTGCGGATCAGCTTGTGAACGTTATGACCATCCTGCGCAAGCTCCGCGGGTAATGACGTCCAGGATCTGCTAGTTGCAGCTATTCCGTCAACGCTTGCAAGGGTTACTGATTTTTCGCTTTGTGTTGCCCCTTGCGTCAGCCATTCCACCGTCGGGAATGCAGTTATTTGCGGGAACCTCACGGTAGGCTCATCCATTAAGAAAGTTTGCATGCCGGAACGGCCAAGGTGTGAACGTGCCACACCCGATTCAAAAAGCTGTGCGCTTAGATGCTCCGTTAGGGTTGCTGTGCCTGACACAGTTTTAAGCGTGGCAAGGGCTGCCTCTGTGGTTTTATCAACCTTGCGCCATCCGCACAATGCCCTGATAACTTTGAAAACGTCGGCATCCTGGCAGCCTTCCGGGATGTCATAATTTCTTTTTACCCAGTCGCTTATTGGACCGCTGCCCCTGGCTGGTGCTTTCTTGAGAATCTGAAAATCAAAAGAGGGATCTTTTTCGTTTTCCCCCGCCTGATAATTGTCATCACTCATCTTGCCGAAGGCTTTTTGTTTTTTCACTTCCTCCTTTTC
>JBBDXJ010000260.1:0-89726 GCA_040902445.1 Cyclobacteriaceae bacterium
CTAAATTTAACTGCTTGTTAGTGTGGGATGCTAAATTTAACTGCTTGTTAGTGTGATTATTAGCCAATTTGACTTACTTTGTATTATCGCAATGATCTGATGTAGAGAATATAATGAATGAGAGTGTTAAAATCGTTGTCTCTCTATAGAAATACCTGAAGCAGATCTTGCGCTGATTAATGCGTATTTACCTAACCGTAGTCATCCTGCTTTTTTCTGGCATGTTGTATGCCCAGGTTGCTGGTTCTATTTTAGATCCTGCGGTTCCTGCTATTAATCCCATGAACCCCAATGGAGATGGATTTAGCACTTCCACCAACTCAGCTTTCATCGGACCCTTAGATGAGACGCAGTTCGAGTTGCCTTTCGTTCCTTTTCAGCAATATCAATCCGAGCCCGGAATCGATAACCAATATGCTGCAGGTTGTGAGCTTTATGAACTTGTACATGACGCAGCTGCGGGCGCTGAATCAGCTTACTTTTATTACAAGGACCCGGATTCAATTCCTGATAACGGAGATGAATTAATGTTTTTTAGGTTTCGGTTGGCCAAGTGGTCGAATGGCTCGACTGCGTTCAGTGTATTAGTAGACACAGATTACCTTTTCGGAATTTCCGGTCCTGAAGCGGATCCAAATGGATTACCAGGTAATCCAGGTTTTGAAAAAGAGATCGCCGTATATAATTCGACCGGGGTGGCAGGAGGAGTGCGGGTCTTTAACGTGGATGGGATGGCCACAGCGACCGTCGTAAATTATTACGCGTCGAATACTTCTCATTACCAGGTGTCTTATGCGCTCAACCAGGATCCAGCGTGCACCGATCGCCCGGTTTTTGTAGATATGTACGTCCCGTTCTCTGCGCTTGGCATTCTTTCTACAACGCAAGTAAGAATGGCGGTAGCCGTAAACGAAGACATAGGCAGTTCCCTTGGGGGAGGAGCGAGTGACATCGGGGGGGTAAACGGAAACGCTCTTCCGAATGACGACGACCAATTCATGGCAGCAATCACTAATCATGCTCCTATCGCGATCGGAAATCTCATCAACAAAGCGCCCGTGCCCGTGAATACTGCAGTATCGCTCGATGAGAATGCGAGCAATGGTTCAACGGTACACGTCGTTTCCGCATCTGACCCCAATAGCGATGTTTTGACGTACTCCATTACGGCAGGCAATACCGGGTCGGCTTTTATTATCAACGCGGGTACCGGTGAGATCACGGTGAACAATTCGAGCGCACTGGATGCCGAGACAACCCTCTCGTTTCCGCTGGTTGTGCGTGTCACCGATGGACTTCTATATGATAATGCAATTATCACGGTGAATCTGGTCGATGTGAATGAAAGTTCACCCTCAATTTCAGATGCATCAATATCATTGGATGAGAATACCATTAATGGTTCGGTTATTCATTCGATGGCAGGAACAGATCCTGACGTGACCGCAACTTTAAGCTACTCCATCATTGCAGGAAGTACAGGCACTGCCTTCGCTATCAATAGCAGTTCGGGAAGAATTACTGTCAACGATGCGACACTGATAAATTTCGAGGTCACACCTACCTTTTACCTGATCGTTCGCGTCGATGATGGATTGTTTTTTGATGATGCCACGATCCAGATAAAATTGAGTGACGTTAATGAAAGTCCGTCAATAGAACAAGCTTTGATATCACTTGATGAAAATTCCCCTAACGGTTTCTTAGTTCATACAGTTGAAGGAAGTGATCCTGATACCGGCGCGCAACTGAACTACACAATCGTGTCTGGAAATACCGGTGCGGCATTCACGATAGATGACATTTCAGGTGAAATCAAGGTGAGGAATTCCAGTACGCTAGACTTTGAAACTACGTCGGTATTTACGTTGAACGTGCGGGTAAGTGACGGAGCTCTTTTTTCAGAGGCGATTATAGAAATCAGGCTTAGGAATGTAAATGAACCACCCTCAATCCAGGATGGTTCCGTAACGCTCGAAAGGTGGCTAAGGAATGGCGAAGTTATCTACACAGTTATTGCGCAAGACCCTGATGCTAATGACGCACTGTCATTTGCTATTGAATCCGGAAATGATGATGGACTATTTAGCGTGGACAATGCGACAGGTGAGATCAAAATCCTGGATGTTGAGCCACTAAAGCTTGTCACCCGCTCATTTGATTTCGGGATTTTGGCAACCGACCAGGGTGGATTGACCGCCCTGGGGAGGATACAGGTCACAATTGTGCGGATTTCCGGCAGAAGCGATATAAGGCCATTAAAAGGATTTTCTCCCGATGGCAATGGTGTCAACGATTTTTGGTTGATACAGGGAATTGAAGGGTTTCCGGAAAATAGTATACAAGTCTTTAACAGATGGGGAGTTACCGTATATGAAACAAACGGATATAACAACGAGCGAATAGCCTGGCGCGGAGAAGTAATGGGAAGTGTGATTGAATTTGAGTCCACGTATTTCTATATTATCAAAGCAGGTGATTTTGAACCTATAACTGGATATATAATTGTTAAACCATAGTGGTGACTATGATGAAAATTGCTTGTAAATACGGCCTTATCCCACTGATGGTGTTTACTGCGGTTTTGTGCAGTGGCCAGCAACAGCCTATGTTCACACAATACATGTTTAACGGCCTGGTGCTCAACCCCGCTTATGCCGGAGCGCAGGAAACCTTTACTGCAACTGCGATCCTGCGCAAGCAATGGGTTGGTATTGAAGATGCACCTCAAACCCAAACCTTCTCTGCGCATAGCCCTTTAGATGATCTCAGAAAGATCAAAGGCTCCGGCAGCCCGGTGAGCCTGGGGTTGACCATATTCCATGATAATATTGCTATTACCGGTCAAACCGGTTTGCTGGCATCCTATGCCTATCGGTTAAAGTTTGTCAATAATGCCAGTCTTTCGTTCGGTCTCCAGGCTGGATTTTCGCAGTTTCGCATCCGGTACAGCGAACTTGGCCTGGATGATCCTTCATTTTCAATGGGAGATATCACCGAATGGCAACCTGATTTCGGCGCCGGTGTATATTACCAGACGAGCCGGTTTTATTCGGGGCTTTCAGCGCCCCAGATGCTTCGACCAAAAAATTCCTTGGATCATTCGTCTATTGCGCTGTCCCCACACTACTTTCTTACACTGGGGTACCTTTTTGATATCAACAGGAACATCAAATTAAAGCCAAACCTGCTGGTAAAGAATTTTTACGGTGATTTGTTTCAGCTGGATATTAACTGTAATCTATTTCTAAAGGAGATCCTGAATCTTGGTATTTCATGGAGATCTTTTGAGTCAATCGGTACGCTACTGCAGGTTCAGCTTCATCAACGGTTTGCATTGGGATACGCGTATGATATTCCGTATGGGAATGAATTTTCCAGGATGAGCAATGGATCGCACGAAATAATGGTGAACTACCGGGTGCCGAAGAAAAAATTCCGAACAATAAATCCTCGTTTTTTCTGATATGAAAGGAACGGCACTTTGTTTTATATGTCTCTTCGCAACCGCTGTACTCGCACAGCGCAATACGTCAGGGCTCTTGGAAAAGAAAGGGGACGAGGAATTTTTTTATAATAATTACACGCAAGCTTCAAAGACATACTTCAATGCTTTGCAACTGGATACTTCGAATGTGTTGTTGAAACTTAAGATCGCCGATACTTACCGTCATGCAACTCAGTTTGAATTGGCGAAAGACTGGTATGAAAAGGCTTTTGCAACGGAAGGCAGAATCGATGCGGTTCATAAATTGAATTTTTCCAAAGTGTTGATTTTTCTCGGCTTTGAAGCCGAGGCAAAAAAAATGTTACTGGAATACCAGGAAGAACGAGGGCCTGACCCTCTGGTAACTGCCCAACTCAAGGGCCTGATGAATCTTCACGACTTTGAAAAAAACAGCAGCCGCTACGCGGTGAAAGCCGTAAATTTTAATTCCTCCGGCATGGACTTTAGTCCCTTTTCTTACGGAAGCGGAATTGTATTTGTGTCTTCCCGACCCAGGAAAAGAGGTGTTAATGCTGACGTGGAAACTTTTTTGAGTTTGTTTTATACTGAAGAATCCGAAGATGGTACTTTTTCGGAGCCGGTAGCGCTGGACGGTGGAAATAATTCTTCGTACCACGAAGGACCTGCGGTTTTTTTCGACAATGGAAACCGAAGAATTTTCTCTCGCAATTCGCTTACAAAAAGCAATAAACTAAAAGACGGGTCAGTTAACACATTAGTGTTGGCACAGTCGGAACGCACAGCTTCCGGCAAGTGGACTGAACCTGTTATCCTACCATTCGGCGGCCCCGAATATTCAGTGGCACATCCTGCGGTTTCAACGGATGGTACTACACTTTACTTCTCATCCAATATACCGGGTACGTTTGGGGAGTCTGATCTGTTTGTAAGTAAGTTTGAAAATGGGTTGTGGTCGCAGCCCCGGAATCTCGGCGCAGCTATCAACACACCAGGCCGGGAATTGTTTCCTTCTTTGTACAATGATAGTATTTTATTTTTCTCCTCCGATGGCCACAGTGGAATGGGCGGACTGGACTTATTTTTTTGCAACCTGAGTGCCAGAGAGCCAACCGTTACAAATTTTGGTGCCCCAGTGAACAGCAGAAGCGATGACTTTGGCGTTGTTATGGAACATGGTTCAAGTTCGGGTTTCTTTTCTTCCAACCGTGCGGGGGGCGTTGGCGCTGATGATATATATTTCTTTGAAGAGATTCAACCTTACGCAGAAATACAACTCTATGACAGCCTCACGCGACATTACATCAGTGAGGCCAGCCTGATCTTGAGCAAGGGCGGCGTCATCGTAGGACAGACTCGGTCGGATCTGACAGGGGAGGCGGAGTTCCGTTTAAGTTCAATGGGGGAGTATACGCTTTCAATATCGGCGCCGGGTTACAAATCAGTAGAACTTGCGTTGAATCCCGCATTGTGGCCGGTAAATCAGCAGGCCCAGATCAAGGTTTATTTAAACCCATTAAAATCAAAAATTGAAGGCCGCTTATCTGTGGCAGTGCATACGCGTGAGCGCTCCAAAGTTACCAATGTTATAAGTTTTACTTCCAGCCCGCTCGATGTAGATCTTGTTGCTGAATCGGCCAGTCGGCCCGCCGAGACAGTTGACCCGGTGCTTTCCGACTCGATTGCTGCGCCTTTTTTGAAAGTGATTGTAATAGAAATTATAAATGATCTGCCTGCCATTATTATTGCAAAAAACGATTCCATCCATGAGATGAAACTTGTTTCCGGTTCAGTGTTGGCAAACAGTTCTTTAAATCTGGAAATAGCCATACCGCGAGGTGCAAAACGAAATGACTTTGAAGCAATTATCAGGGAGCAAATCCTTGCTCAAGGGTATGGTATTAGCAGGTTCCTGCTGATACGCAGTTTTTTCTTTGATTCCGGGAAAACATGGGTGCGAAATGACGCCTGTGCGCAGCTGGATAAAATAATAGAAGTCATGCTTACCTATCCTCAAATTGATTTGGAAATGATATTTCACTCTGACAGCAGGGGGACAGAATCCTTTAATCTTGACCTGTCAAAAGCCCGGTCAGAAGAAGTTAAACATTACCTGAAGCTTGCCGGTATTCAAGTGGAAAGAATCATTACACGGTTTGTAGGAGAAGGCCAACTATTAAATGACTGTGGCGACCTCTCGGATTGTGGTGAAATGTTACATCAGATAAACCGAACGGCAGAATTTAAATTCATTATTCGATAATACGAATGCGCTACGTTTTCACTATCCTCTTCATAATAATGGCTCCGGTTGCCTGGGGCCAGCAAAATGCTGCGTCGATAGACTTTT
Organism: Cyclobacteriaceae bacterium; assembly: GCA_040902445.1. Lineage (GTDB taxonomy): Bacteria > Bacteroidota > Bacteroidia > Cytophagales > Cyclobacteriaceae > Chryseosolibacter. The sequence goes on from JBBDXJ010000260.1 coordinate 5,817, forward strand.
TTAATGGATTGACCGACTGTGCCGCCTCACTGGGTGGATGGAAATGCCTTGAACTTGATCTCAGCTCAGAGGCTGCTGTTGAAAATGACAGCACAAAAGTTTATGAATACTCCTGGAATTTTGGAGACGGGAGCAGAAAACAGGGCAATAAAATCGAACACTGCTACGAGGAGTTTGGCAGCTACCAGGTAACAATGGATTTGATTGATACAGAAACCAATACTGTAATAAGGAATGAATTGTCATCCACCCTGCATTTGTTTCCTGAAATTTATCCCGCCATCATTACCAATACCGAAAACCTGCCTCCGACCTTTATGGAGTTTAGCTGCAGATATAATGACGCCGATAAGTTTGAACCCGATCGTGTTTACTGGCGCATCGATGGAGCCTACTATGAAGGAAATACTATTTCCCATTCTTTTTCGGTTGCCGGTGTTTACGTCGTTGAAATGGGTGTTGAAAAAAACATGGATTTTCTCGGTACTGTTACTGCATGCTCGAGTACGGAAATAACGATAAAGGAATCTGATGTATGGTCTACACAGATGACGAATTTTGTAAAAAAGGAAAGGGAAAAGGCGAAGGCAGGCCCCTTTGCCAGTTCTGATGTCATGTGTTCCATCAAAACCAATTCAGGCGACCAAACCGAGGTATTTCTGATTCCCCTGAACATACTCATGAGCCAGGTGGTATTGAAAGCAGGGCATGAGTACGAAGTCATGTTGTTTTCAGGTAATCTGTTTACGGAAAAGAAGCAATTTAACACGAACGGTATTACGGGAAGCAATCTGTACCGTGTTTTGAAGGATACAGTATCGTCGTTTATGAAACGTTCACTGAATTTCCTTACGCCTGCGCGCTTTGAAAAAAACCAAACTGCTCAACGGGTTGATGAATTGCAAATCAGGAAAACGGCAGACCTACTCATGCAGCATCCCTACCTCCAAATTGAGATCGGGTCATATCTGCACAGTGGCAGCAGGATTTCAAAAGGCATACAACTATCACTGGAACGGGCGGCGGCCGTGAAGGATGCTCTCATAAAGTACGGTATAGCTACCGACAGGGTATCGATCGCGTCTCCTTCAAATCATCACGCTCTCATGAATACGTGTTCCGCTATTTTGGATTGCGACTGGGAGAACAAGGAGCTTAATGGAAAAGTAGAATTTAAAATTACGGGAATTAATCTATGAAGGTCTTCATCGCAGTAATATTAATGGCACCCTGTTTTTACAGTATGGGTCAACGCGTTCCCAATGAAAGCGAAAACATTGATTACCTGGTGACGTTTGGCCAGGAGGCGCCACCCAATACTGGCGATGACGATCATGTTCAGATAATTTTTTTCGTGGTACCGTATTCTTATAAACTACCTGTTTACCTGCGAATTTTCGATCCTGATATGGGTAATAAGCATGATGAGTTTGTCGGTCCGCCCAATACTTTCACACGTTTTTTTGTGTATGGAGGGAAAGGTGCCTTCTCAAGTAAGGAAGCGAGAGAGATAACCCTTACCTCAAACTATAAGACCGGGAATTTACTTGCTTCGAAAGTTTTCGGCAATGAGCCTGAATTTGATTCCGAGTGGTTTACGATGGGACCGTTTAATCCTCTCGAAGGCGAAGAGATTGCATCCTTTAACGGATATTTATTAAAAATTGTGGTTGAAGGTCTAAAGGGAAATGATGGGAACCACTACAGGTTTTTTCTAAGCGAAGAAGCAGGGCGGAATAAAGCTATCGAAGGAGCCAATGCTTTCGCATATAAATACACATTCAAATTACACAAAGCGCAAACCCTCGCGCACATTTATCCTTTTATTGAAAAATCTGTTATTTCAGTTACCCAACATAATTTTGATTTCGACAACGATGGGGAGATCATGATCTATACAGTCACGAAAAACCGGGAGAAAGCAAAAGGTTCGGGAGATAATGTGTGGGCGTCCAGTGTCCATGAGATAACGGAAAAGGAAAGGAATTTAACTATGGATGTACAAATTCAAAAAATAGGTTCTTTGGAAAATACGATGACAGTATATATCACCAATGAGTATAACGAGCCCGTTCCATTTTATGCTTTGCCTATAGGTGGACCGCCGAAGTATAAGTATAATTTAAAGGTAACGACTAAATAATCTCCCTTGCATTCACGCTTAACGATATTGTTTATTATCTGTTGCGGGATCAACCTGGGCCAAAATCTGTTTGGGCAGGCAAGGAGATATTCGTTTCTGCAATTGACCGAAGAGCAGGGGCTATCGCAGAACTTTGTTTATGGCATCACAGAGGATGAACGTGGTTTTCTTTGGATTGGAACGGGGGCGGGCCTTTCGCGCTATGATGGTTATGAAATGAAAAATCTTAGAACAAGGGATAGTTTGAGTGCGGATTTCATAACGGCGGACTTCCGCACTGCATCTGGCAATCTGATGTTTGGCCATAACCAGGGAGGTGTGACACTTTTTGATGGTCTGGGATTTCACCCTCTTTTGCCTGATACATTGGGGAGTAAAGTAGTAAGCATTAGCGAGGACTCCAGGAATAATTTTTGGATTGCGACGCAATCAAAGGGTTTTGTTTTCATTGATAGAAACCTTGATAATACTTTTAACGTTTTTCCGCAGGTCCTCCAGGATCAGGTCATCAATGTAACATTTTCGCGGGATGGAATTTTATGGGTTGGTACCGACGAAGGAGTGTTCTTTTTCCGCATGAAGGGAAGTACGCTGACGCCTTTGGAAGCTGAGGTTTTGCCTGCTTATGTAGGCGTGTATTCAATTGTACCCCATAATTCTGATCCGGAGCTTTCCTTTGTTGGCACGGCATCCAAGGGAATTTATCTTCTGAAACACGATAAAAGACTGGATAAGATCGTTGTACAACAAAGTTTTCAGCTGCCGGCAGTGTCGAGATATGTAATTCAGGCAATCGCGCAAGATCCCGATGGAGACTTGTGGGTCGGTACCAGGCAGAATGGCCTTTTACATCTCAATATTGGACAGGATCGGAAATCTATTTTTAAGATTAATTATTTCGGAAAAAAATCAGGGTTTCCCTTCACGTCAGTCAATAAATTAATTGTGGATCGCCAGGGTCAGGTTTGGGTAGGTACGATGGGAGATGGCTTGGTAAAGATATATAGGGAATTTTTTACCTACTTTCCTTTTGCTGCCAGGTATGGTGTTGGAGCTGTCAGGTCAATTGCCGAAACAGCTTCTGGTCACCTCGTTGCTACTGATCAGGGACTCTTTGAGATCACTTTAGATCATCAGTCGGATGAATATCATGTGGATCTTCTCAGTATGCTGAAAGGTGAATCTATTTTGAGTGTCTATACTGACAGTAAACAGAATACGTGGGTCGGAACCGAAACAAGAGGGGTCTTTATTTTTCGGGATGGCAGCAAAAATTTTCAACCGGTTTCGATTGATCCGCAAACTGATCCCGTAGAGATCCGCCTTTTTGAAGAGGACAATAATGGAAATATCTGGATGTCGGCAAGGGCACTTGGGGTTTATGTTTTGAATCCGGCAAGGAAACTGATCAAACACATCACTACTGCGAATCGTTTTATCCATAATGACGTTTATGCCATTAAGGCCGATTCCAAAGGCAATATATGGTTTGGAACCTATAGTGCCGGATTGGCCATGATGAAAAAGGATGGGGAACTTCTGTTATTTTCCGCGCAGGATTCGCTCAGGGCACGAGATATAAATGATATTGATGAAGACGACGCAGGCAATATCTGGATCGCCACGGAGGGCGAAGGATTTTTCAAATATTCGGATCAAAAATTTACACAAATAGGCTCGGGTGAAAGCCTGATGTCTCCATTTATAAAAGGCATACAATTCGATCCTACCGGTCGTATTTGGTACTCCTACCGGAAAGGGCTCGGATATTTTGATCTACAATCGGAAAAAAAGTATCATTTCACAAGGCAGGATGGATTACTGGCAAGTGAAGCATATTCATCTTCCATCATAGTAGATTCAAAATTAAATAAATGGTTTTGCAATGACTACGGAGTTACTTTGTTTGAGCACGATACCATTACCGACAACCGTCGGCCGCTTAAGACTTATCTAACAGGCATCCGGATCTTTTTTAAAGATTTGCCGGCGGATCTGCGGAAGGATAATGAATCGGGCGGGTCCATGGTGGGAGAACTGCCGCCTCTGGAATTAAGCCATGAAGAAAATCATATAACTTTTGATTTTGCTGCTATTAATCTGAATCGCGCCAGCAAGATATATTACAGGCATTTGTTAGAAGGTTATGATTTGGAATGGACACCTGCAAAAACTTCAAATGTGGTAACCTATACGAACCTCGATCCGGGCAAGTACGTGTTAAAGGTCCAGGCAACAGATGATATAGGGACCTGGGTCGACCCCATCACCGAATATTCTTTTGAAATAACTCCGCCATATTGGAAAGAAACTTGGTTTTATCTATTGCAAATCATAAGTGTGATCACCTTGTTTACACTTACCTATCTGATTGGAAAAAGAGGGATCGCCAGAAAGCGTTTTGTGCTTCGCTTAATGCTTTTTTCGAGCTTCTTCATTACGCTCGAGTATGTCGAAAATTTTATTGATCCGCTGGTCTCAGGATTTTTTGGCGGCGCGCCTGTATTCAGATTTTTTCTTAATTTCCTGCTTGCCCTGATATTATTGCCCGTTGAAACAATTATTGCGCATTGGCTAACGCGTGATGAAAAGAAATTGAGAAAAGATGGCGAAAGTATTTCTGAAAAAGTCATGCATCCAGAAAACGTTTTTGAAGAAGAAAAGATTGAACCCTCACGTGACTAGAGGTTTGGTCGGTGTTGTTATTCCGCCAGGTTATAATGCTGCTTTAATTGATTCGACAGGGCAGTCTCAACGAAACATTTTTCCCCAAAATATTATGGCATGAAGTTATCGCCTACCTTTAGCGCGAAATCCATTTATTCCTGATTTGTTATAATCAATTATTATAATTGTATAATTATGAAGTGTAAGTATATTCGCTGTCAGCAAGGGTGCCGTCTCGTCAATTAGGAGGATGAAAAGAATATTTCTTTATTGCGCGTTTTTTTTTCTGTTATGTCTTAAGCTCCAGGTGAACGCCCAGGTTTCTGATCCTGCCTTTCTCAGTCATTTGCATAGTCCATGGGTTGATTCTGTACTCAATACGCTGTCTCCGGATGAACGTATAGCCCAGCTCATCGCGGTGGCCGCTTATTCCAACCGCGGTCTGGATCACAGAAAGCAGATTCTAAAAATGATCCGCGAGCAGAAAGTAGGCGGCCTGATCTTCTTTCAGGGAGGACCGGGAAGACAAGTTTCGCAGATCAATGAGTACCAGGCCGCATCAAAAGTACCTTTGTTGATCTCGATGGATGCGGAATGGGGACTGGGGATGCGGCTTGACAGCACCATCAGCTATCCCTTTCAAATGACACTCGGTGCTATCCGGGATAATGATCTGATCTACCAGATGGGTAAGACTGTGGCACAGCAATTAAAGCGCACGGGCGTTCATGTTAATCTTGCACCAGTCGTCGATGTGAATAATAATCCTGACAATCCCGTGATCAATTACAGGTCTTTTGGTGAAAACAAGCATCTGGTAGCCGAAAAGGGAATTGCTTTTATGAAGGGAATGCAGGATCAAAACATTCTTACTACCGCAAAACATTTTCCCGGTCACGGTGATACCGGAACTGATTCACATTATGCGCTCCCGCTTATCAATCATTCGCGTGAACGTCTGGACTCGCTTGAGTTGTTCCCCTTCAGGGAGATGATCCAGGCCGGTGTGGGTGGCATCATGGTTGCTCACCTGAATATTCCTGCGCTCGATGCTTCCGGTCGACCGTCGACTTTGTCTTCCGCAATCATCACTGATCTGTTAAAAAAGGAATTGGGATTCCAGGGTCTCATAGTTACAGATGCCATGAACATGAGAGGGGTTACCGGGAGCAATCCTGCGGGCGTTGTTGACAAAGATGCGATTCTTGCAGGCAATGAAATGCTGGAACTTACCGAAGATGTTCCCCGCGCTATTGAGGAGATAAGGAAAGCCATCCGACAGGGATTGATCAGCCAAAAGGAAATAGATGCAAAATGTCGGAAGATGCTCGCTGTAAAATATTGGGTGGGTTTGAATAAGTTTTATCCCATTCCCACTGCCAGCATCGCCAGAGATCTCAAGACTCCTTCGGCCACGCTCCTGAGCAGAAAATTAATGGAAGCTGCTTTGACAGTGCTGAAGAACGATCGCAATATTATTCCCTTGCGTGAGCTGGATACGCTGCGAATTGCCTCTCTTTCGATTGGGGCCAGTCGGCTGACTGCATTCCAGGAAAGCCTCAGTCTCTATGCCGGTGTAAAACATTTTAATTTGGCAGAGCAGGCGGGGATTGCGGAAATTGAAACATTGCGATCACAGTTAAAATCATTTAACCTGATCATCGGCGGAGTGCATGACGGTGGCATAAGGCCTTTAAACAGATTCAATTTTTTCCCGGATGTTCAAAACTTCATCAGCGAGCTGGCGCATGATGGAAATTTGATCGTAGCTATATTTAAGAATCCATATGTGCTGGATAAATTAAAAGATATCGGCATGGCTGAGGGCCTGATCATAACTTATGAAGACAACATAAATGCCGAACAACTCGCTGCACAGCTGATCTTTGGCGGTGTGAGCGCGTCCGGCAGAATGCCCGTAAGCGCAGGAACGTTTTCAGCAGGTGACGGTATTGGCGTACAAGGCGGCATCCGTTTTGGGTATAGTTTGCCTGAAGATGTAGGGATGGATTCTGAAGTACTGTTCGGTCGCGTCGATTCAATGGTAAATCAGGCGCTGGATGCAAAGGCAATTCCAGGTTGCCAGATCCTTATAGCCCGGGATAAAAAAGTAGTATTGAATAAGGCCTATGGATTGCACACATACAGCGATACCATTAAGGTTAAAACGACAGACCTGTACGACCTGGCATCAATAACAAAAATCTCGACCTCCATGGCCGCGCTGATGAAACTTTTTGATGAAGGCAAATTTAAACTGAATGCTACTCTTGGAGATCATCTGCCAAAGTTCAAAAGGTCCAACAAGGCCGATCTCACTTTCCGTGAGATCCTTACTCATCAGGCCGGGTTTATTCCATTTATACCATTCCATCAAAAAACCTTTCGAAAGAACGGAAGCTATAAATGGGCTACCGTAAAAAAAGATTCATCGGGGCGATTTCCTATAAAACTCAGTGATAAGATGTTTCTGCATCGCGATTATCCGGATAAAATTGTGAGAGGAATAAGAAAATCTCCGCTGCGTCCTGAAAAGAAATATGTGTACTCGGATTTTTTTTTCATGCTTGCTCCACGTGTAGTGGAGAGTATGATCGAGGGAGATTTCTCTTCCTATCTTCAGGAAAATTTTTATAGTCCGCTCGGTGCTTCGACACTTGTATACAATCCTTTGAAAAAATATCCGCCAGATGTTATAGTTCCAACTGAGAACGACTTTTTATTCCGTCACAAACCTGTTCATGGCACCGTACACGATGAGAATGCTGCAATGATGAAGGGCATATCCGGACATGCGGGTTTGTTTGCGAATGCCAACGACCTGGCTAAGCTCATGCAGATGTATCTGGATATGGGAACTTATGGCGGGAAACGTTATATCCGTGAAGAAACGTTAAGAGAATTTAGTCATACGCAATTTCCCGAAAATCAAAATCGCCGTGCACTGGGTTTCGACAAACCCAACCTGGAATACCGGGGCGTTTACAATAACGCTGCGCAGGGTGCCGGGCCGAACAGCTTCGGCCATACCGGTTTTACGGGAACTTTTGCATGGATGGATCCGGATACGGGCTTGTTGTATATCTTTCTTTCAAACCGGGTGACTCCCACGAGAGAAAATGCACGCTGGAATCAATTGAACACGCGGACTCAGATCCAGCAGGTTATGTATGAGGCAATGGAAGCAGAAAGCAGAACGCAAAAAGCAGAACGTAAAAGGCAGAAAGCTGAAAGATAATGGTGATGCCTTGCTTGATCCTTCAAAGAGGTTTTGATGTATATTCTCTCGGGAAATTATTACGGGCATTTGGTCTTTTCATGTCGGGAAAACGCTGATGTTTTTGATCAAAATCGGTTTTTTGTGGCTCCGCAGGAATTGAACGCAAGGAAATTTGGCTCCTTTTACCGTAAACAAAAACACCTGCCATTATAACAAAATGACCTTGTATTTACTCTCCATAGTGATTACATTCAATAGTACTTAATCCTGACACTGATGAGATGTTTTCACCTGATATTTTTTACACTAGCCATTGCGTTTGCACCTGAATCCCATGCCCAGAAATTCGTCCATCCCGGAATCAACCAGACAGCGGATGACCTTGAATACATGCGACAACAGGTGCTCAAGGGTGAACAACCCTGGAAGGATGCCTTTGAAAGACTGAAGGCCGCAACAGATCTCAACTTTGCCATCAAACCGTTTGCGCACGTAATGCGCGGGCCCTATGGCCGGCCCAACATTGGCGGTGACGATCTGTCTAAGGGCGCGAATATGGCTTACAACTGCGCGCTCATGTGGTACATCACTCAGGACAAAGCCTATTCTCAGAAAGCAATCGGGATAATTAACGCATGGTCACCTGTGCTGTGGGACTTCGATTATAACGATGCCAAGCTGCTTGCGGGCTGGACCGGACATCTTTTTTGCAACGCCGCGGAAATTCTTCGCTATACCAACTCGGGCTGGCAACAAAAAGACACCGATAGTTTTACCAATATGTTAATGACGGTATACTATCCGTTAATGCGATTTTATTATCCTCAGGCAAATGGAAACTGGGACGGGGCGATCATACACTCTATTCTGGCCATTGCCATTTTCACCGACAACCGCGAAATGTTCAATAACGGCGTCAACCATTTTTTATACGGGGAAGTGAACGGAGGCATTTTTAAATATATCTATCCCAGCGGACAATGTCAGGAAACCATGCGCGACCAGGCCCACGTTCAACTCGGACTGGGAGAATTTGCCGGGGCTGCGCAGATTGCCTATACACAGGGCGTAGACCTATTTTCCATCGGCAACAACCGGATCGCACTCGGATATGAGTATACCGCCGGGTTTTTGATTGGCAAAATGCCGCATAGCTATGGGGTGATTTCCGAACGCGCGAAAAAATTCCGCGATGATTACGAATACGTTTATCGTCACTATACGGCTATGGGTTTGAACTTGCCCAATACCCGCGTCGCTGCCGACTCGGTCCGCTCCATTGCCACACGCAGCGTATTGACTGCATTTCGCGCACCCGGCGTCATTGTTTCTAAAAGCTCAGGGATACCCGAGCCGGGGCAAATAGGTTTTCCCGCAGGAGCCAGGGACAAAGCGGGGTATAACGCTCCGAAAGATCCGATCATGGTGGAACCCGGACAATCTCTTCAGGAAGCGCTGGATGCCACGGCAGGTACCGGGCGGTGGGTCATCGCCAAAAAAGGACTTCATACTTTGCCTTCCACACTCCGGATGCCAAGCAGCGTAACGCTTGCAGGGGAAGGAACAGGAACTAAACTTTTTCTCGATCCCGCGTCAGGTGTAAGAGACGCAATTGTAAATGCCACTGATGATTTGCACAGTGTAATTATACGCGACCTGGTGGTCGAAGGATCCGCGAGGCCGGAACCACCCAGCGATCCCAACTCCGCGCGATCATACCGCAGCAGTGAAAATCGCGGCGGGATCATGTTCCTTTCGCCAAAGGAAGGACAGATGAAAAATCTGCATCTCACCAATGTTACTGTTCAGAATTGCACTTACAACGGCGTTTTCATAAGCGGTGCGCGTGGAGTAAGTATTCTAAACTGCGATTTGACAGAAAACGGATCCAGCGTCGTACCCGGTCCGAAACTTCAGCATAACCTTCTTCTTACCCACTGCACAGATATTAATATCCTTGACAGCCGGCTAGATACTTCACCTTATGGGAGTGGAGTTGCCTTAAGTCAAAGCATGGATGCCGAGATCAGCAATTGTGAGATCGCCCGCAATGGATATTATGGTATTTTGATTCAGGAATGCAGAGATATTCTCATCAAAGGCAATCTGATAGAAGCGAATGATCGCAGTGGCATCATGGCCGAATTCCTTTATCGCGGTTCAGAAAATATAAACGTGGCCAACAATATCCTTCAATACAATAATGGCCATGGTGTGGAGACGTACGCGGTCAGGAAAAGTAAATTGCTTGACAACATCTATGCTGGAAACAGGGAGGCTCCGGAAAAAATAAGTGACGAAAAATTTATTCTCATGAAATAACAATGGCCGATCGTAGATTTACACGAGGCAATTGTTGAAATTATGAATCCAACCAAACTGAACTATTAATGAAAATATTCTTTCTGCTTACCATAGTTGTTTCTGGATTGATCACTATTCATGGCATAGCGCAGGATCAAAAGGAAGTAGATCTTAAAACCTTGACGGAACATCCGAGGATCCTGCTTCTAAAAGGCGAGGAGGAAACGATTCGCCGGGCAATCTCCGAAAATCCGGTTTGGTCCAAAATGCATGAAGCCATTCTCAGGGAATCGGAAAATATCATCGCACTGCCCGTACTTGAACGCATACAGATCGGACGCCGCCTCCTTGACAAATCCAGGGAATGTATCCGCAGAATATTCTTTCTTTCCTATGCGTCGAGAATGACGGGTGAAGAAAAATATTTCAAACGGGCTGAAAAAGAAATGTTGACAATTTCCAGCTTCAGCGACTGGAATCCCACACATTTTCTCGATGTCGCCGAAATGACCTTGGGTATGGCAATTGGGTACGATTGGTTGTTTGACAAACTTTCCGATGAATCCAAAGTAATTATCAGCGATGCTATTGTAAAAAAAGGACTCGTACCATCGCTCAATATTAAATACAACGGTTGGCTGCAGGCGACTCATAACTGGAATCAGGTTTGTAATGCTGGCATGGCCTACGGCGCTTTGGCAATTTCATCCGAATATCCCGACATGGCCAAACTGATACTCGACAGGGCTATTAATACTATTCCCTTGCCAATGGAAGATTATAAACCCGACGGCGCATATCCAGAGGGTTATACGTACTGGGGGTACGGAACCTCCTTTAACGTAATGTTCCTGAGCGCCATTGAAAAAGCATTTTCAACTGATTTCGATTTGTCGCAGATACCGGGTTTTCTGGAAACAGCAGCCTTTAGGGAGCATATGGTTGGAGCTACTGGGCTTCCCTTTAACTGGGGCGATTGCGGTCCTGCAGGCAGTCTAAACCCGTCGATGTTCTGGTTCGCGAAAAAAAATAGCGACCCGTCTCTGTTGTGGGTGGAAAAAAATTATTTGCAGGGCGACTTTTCTAAATTTAAGAATGACCGTTTATTGCCTGCCATCATGATCTGGGGTAAAGAAATTTCGCTGGATCAAGTCGATGAGCCTGATACCAGATTCTGGATTGGACAGGGGCCGAATCCTGTCTGCCTGATGAGGAGCTCCTGGAGCGACCCCAATGCAGTCTATCTCGGTTTTAAAGCAGGGTCTGCTTCGGTTAACCATGGACATATGGATATCGGGTCGTTTGTCATGGAGTCCGACGGTGTGCGATGGGCCGCGGATTTTGGCATGCAGGATTACGAGTCACTTGAATCTAAGGGCATCAGGCTTTTCGGCCGTACCCAGGACGCGCAGCGATGGAGTGTTTTTCGATTGAATAATTTTGTTCACAACACGCTCACCGTTAATAACCAGCTCCAGCTTGTAAACGGTTCTGCGAGGATAGATCATTACTCCGGCAAACCGGATTTTTCATTTGCAACATCAGATCTGACAAGAGTTTACGAAAATCAGCTGGCTGCCCTCAAAAGGGGAGTAGCCCTGGTTGACGGAAAGTATGTTGTTGTGCAGGACGAACTCACCGCACGCGATACAACAACCGTTGTGCGCTGGACTATGTTAACCCCCGCAGACGTTACCATCACCGGCAGAAATACCGCGACACTCAAGAAAGATGGCAAGGAACTTTTTCTTCGGGTTGCGAGCCCGTCCAAAGTAAACCTCAAAACGTGGAGCACACAACCGACAACGGATTACGATGCGCCAAACCCCGGGACAACATTGTTGGGTTTTGAAGTAAAACTTGCGCCAGGGAAAAGCGCTGTATTTCAGGTTATGCTTCTTCCGCAGGGAACAGAAAAGGATACAAAAACGAAAATTCAGACGCTGGAAAGTTGGAGGTGAAAACAGTTGCCGGTTGCCGGGTACCAGTTTCCGGTTGCCAGGTACGAGTTCCTGGTCCCGGTTGCCAGTTTCCAGTTGCCGAATAATACAGACAATCCCGGACGGATTCAATTTGAATAGCCCAGGTGAAACCTGGGGTGACAATGAGGTCGGCGGAGAAAAGTCAGGCAGGATAGAATTCTATCGTTAATACGGATTTTGAATGTGTAGTATTTAAGGAGAATGAACCTATGAAACATTTGATCGCTGGCTTTGTTGGAATAGTTTTCTTTTTCAACGTTTCCCATGCTCAGGATTCCCTCAGCCGCAACAACCAGTCCGTAGATGGTTATAAAGGCATCTGGTTTACACTCAATCAATTTTCCAAATACGGCGACAAATATTCAGGTGGGCTTGGTACCTATACGGCGCACCACATCCCTATGGCCATCTATGCGCCGGCCATCAATAAGACTTTTTTTGTTTACGGCGGCACCACGGGTGAAAAGGATAAATACCTGCTTTGCATGATCGGCAGTTTTGATCACGACAGAAATACGGTGTCCAGACCGGTGGTGGTTCACGACAAGGGTGGAGTCGATGATCCTCACGATAACCCCAGTCTTTTACTGGATGACCAGGGTTATATCTGGGTGTTTGTAAGCGGAAGAAATACCAGGAGAATGGGTTATAAATACAAGAGCGCCCAACCTTATGATATTTCATCCTTTGAACAGATAACCGAAGAGATCATGACCTATCCTCAGCCGATGTTCATTCCCGGCAAAGGTTACTTTCATTTCTTCACAAAATACACCGGCGTCCGGGAATTGTATTTTGAGACCAGCAAGGATGGAAGAACCTGGTCTGAAGATGTAAAAGTTGCAGGAATAAAAAAACCCGCGTATGCAAAAAGTGGTCACTACCAGGTGAGCAACCACCATCGAAATAAGATCGTCACTTTTTTTAACTGGCACCCGGACGGAAATGTAGACAAACGAACAAATATTTACTTTCTACAGACACACGATTTTGGTGAAACCTTTGAAACTATAGAAGGAAAAAAATTACAACTACCGCTTGAAGAAATCACATCGCCTGCGCGTATTATCGATTATGAGTCCAGGAAAAAAAATGTTTACCTCTGCGATGTTGATTTTGATCAGAATGGAAATCCTGTGTGTTTATATGTCACGAGTGACGGCCATGAGCCCGGGCCGCAGAATGGCCGTCGCGAATGGCGGGTCATTTCGTGGAACGGCAAAGTATGGCTTGACAGGAAGATCTGCGAGTCCGACCATAACTATGACATGGGCAGTTTATTTATAGATGGAAACAAATGGAGAATTATCGCCCCCACCGATAGCGGACCGCAAGTGTATGGCTCAGGAGGCGAGATCGTGATATGGGAGAGTGTCGATTCAGGTGAAAACTGGAAACGTTTAAAACAGCTCACCGCCAACAGTCCCCGAAACCATAACTATGTAAGGCGAGTGGTGAACGGCAAATCACCATTCATGTATTTCTGGGCAGATGGAGATCCGAATAAGTTTAGCCCTTCCTATCTTTATATAGGCGACAGTGATGGTGCCGTGAGGCAATTACCTTACGCGATGCAGGGGGCGGAGGCCACACCGGTGAGGGTTAGGGAATAGTTTGAAAAGTTTGAAAGGTGTAACGGCAGTAGGGACATCCTTTACGGGTGTCCCCACCCTGAAGGAAATAAGGGCATAAAGTGTAAGGTACCTTTTTGAAACCGTTAAGTAACAAAGAGAAGGGGTACCATTATTATTAAAGAGCCCGAAAAAATTCTGGAATAAATAATGATAGTTATGAAAAAAATATTTCTGTTCACATTGGCCTGTATGGCGGCGACGTCCGCATACGCGCAAAAGCAAAACCTGCTCAGCGGAAAATATTCCGCGGCGGAATTAAAAGATATTTTGATACCCCAGTCCAAATGGATCCCTTTTCCTAAAATAAACGACAGGGACGGCTGGTCAAAAGCAGACCAGGATATGATGAAATCAATTCTGGTTAAAGCTGAAACATTTCTCGGCTATGAATGGCCGTATATTCCTGCGACAAAATCGCTGTTGATCGAACGCACTGGCGATCGCAACGAATATCAGGCAGTGTCCTTCAAAAAACGCGAGGTGCTGGGTACAATGCTCATTGCAGAGATCTACGAGAATAAAGGTCGTTTCATCGATCCGATCATCAACGGAGTCTGGTCTGTTTGCGAAGAATCTTTCTGGGGAGTGCCGGCTCATCTTCCAAAAACAAAGGAGATCTCGGGTCTGATGGATACCTCCAGTCCGTTCGTGGATCTTTTTGCCGCGGAGACTGCCACTATCCTTGCATGGGTTGATTATTTTTTAGGAGAAAAACTGGACGCTGTATCCCCGCAGATCAGAAAAAGAATTTTTAATGAAACGAACTACAGGATCTTTCAACCCTTGATGACGAAACATCATGGATGGATGAGTTCCAATGCCAATGGCCGGCGCCCTAATAACTGGAATCCATGGATTTGTTCCAATTGGTTGAATACGGTGTTGTTGCTGGAAAAAGATGACACGAAACGCGCGGAAGCCGTTGCGAAAGTCCTGACCGTTTTGGATAATTTTCTGAACCCCCATCCGCTTGACGGGGGATGTGACGAGGGACCGGGTTACTGGGGAGCCGCAGCCGCATCGGTATACGACAATCTCTCTCTTCTCAATATCGCCACACCGCGCGCTTTTGATTATGGCTTTGAAGATGAAAAGATAAGGAATATGGGCAAATTCATTTACCGCGCGCAAATCGGTGAAAAATACTTTGTCAATTTTGCCGATGCGTCGCCGAAACCCAGGATGTCGGCGAATATGATCTTCCGTTTTGGCAAAGACATTCGCGATGAAGATATGATGAGATTTGGCGCTTTCTACCGCGAACTACCATCAGGAGGCATTAGCAGATCCCACTACTTCAGAAACTTTTTTGCATATTTTATCGAGCGTGAATTTCAAAACGCACCTCAGGGGCTACCCCTTCCGAAAGATGTTTGGCTTCCGGATATTCAGGTGATGATTGCCCGCGACAAGGCCGGAAGCGCGGACGGATTTTTTGTCGCCGCCAAAGGCGGTAATAACGACGAAAGCCACAACCACAATGATATTGGAAATTACGTGGTGTATTACGACGGATCGCCATTGTTGATCGATGTCGGCAGTGGCAACTACACGCGAAGAACTTTCAGTGACCAGCGCTATGATATCTGGTTCAACCGCTCGGATTATCACAACGTGCCTACCATCAATGGAAGAACCCAGGTGCCCGGCAGTAAATACAAGGCGGAAAATGTTGCTTATACCACTGGTAACGCATACGCCCAGCTTGTACTGGATATTGCTAGATCCTATCCCGACGATGCGGGTATCAATAGCTGGAAACGAACCATCCGCCTGAACCGCGGAAAAAATGTTCTCGTAACAGACATCGCAGACCTGAAGACTGCAAGTGAGGTAACACAACACCTGATGACAAGTTATCACGCTGAAATCATAAAACCCGGTGAAGTGACGATTCACTACAAATCCGAAGATGGGTCACAAAAAGATTTTATCGTCGCATACGATCCCAGGAGAATGCAGGCTGAGGTTGAAAAGGTTCCCCTTGTTTCAATGGAAGACAAGGGTATTTTATCCAATTGGGGTGATAATATTTATCGCATCAATTTTAAATCAACGGAGGTTAAGAAGAACGGACAGTTTGCGTTTGAGATCACTTCGGTGAAATCGAAAACCTGACCTTCTTTCAACCGTCATCCTGCGACCGCTCAAAACGGTCAGACCGGTATGGTCCGCTTACTCCAGCTGGCTGAAGAGGTTGGGATAATCTGTGATAATGCCGTCGACACCCATTTCTTTCAGGTCTTTCATCTCTTCCAGCGTATTTACCGTCCAGGGCACGAACTTCATTCCCTGCGCGTGGCACTTTTCAACTAACTCCCTGGTGGCAAGTTTATACTGCGGACTGTAAATCTGAGGAATAAAACCGATGCTTTTAACATTCGCCTCGAGTGAAGATTCCTTGTTACTGGTAAGAAAACCGGTGACGACTTCGGGGTAACTTTTGTGGACTTCCCGGATCTGGCGGATATCAAAAGACTGAAGGTAAAATCTTTTATCTATGTTTTTTGAATTGACCACATCCATCACCAGACGTATCAACTCTGAGGGTACTGGCTGATAAAATCCATCCTGCTCAGGCCGCGACTTTATTTCAATATTGTAGATCACAGGCGATAATCCTTTTTCCACCGTGTGTTGTTCTACGGAGTCGATCAATTCTCCAAGCAAAGGGATATAGGTTCTGATCTTTTTCTGTTGTGGAAAGTCGCTGTGAAATTTGGATCCTACATCGAAAAGCCGGATGGAATCGTACGTCATCTGATACAAAATGTATTTGCGATTATCTACCTCCGGGATTTCTCCTCCATCGGGAAGGAGCGAGAACTGACGATTGATATAGGCATCATGTGCGATCAGGACTTGTTTGTCCTTGCTTATCTGGATATCCACCTCAATGATATTTGCCCCGTCGTCAATAGCTTTTTTCATGGAGGGAATAGTATTCTCAGGCATGAATCCCCGTGAGCCCCGGTGGCCTTCCTTATAAAACTTCGGGAATTTTTCCATCATAGGATCATGAGTATCCTGCGCACAACCCAAAACGAGTACGGAGATAAGACACAAAGGGAAGAAGGAGTGATATAATTTTTCCATAGCTCATAAACCGTAAACAGTAATCAGATTGAAACCTAACACCAAATTCTTTCCAATATATATTTTAAAATCCAATGAGTAAAAGAAAATTCAAAGGCTTAAACCTTTAACTATACCTTAACTTTTCAAACTTTTCAGACCCTTTCAATCTTTTCAACTTCTCAAAATCCATCAGACTTTCAAAAAGATCGGCTCGCTGGAACAAATAGTGTTAACGAAAACATACCTCCGAAATCGCAGAGTCCCTGAGACAGGAGACTCTGCGGAGACGGCTCATTTCAGACTTTTCAAACCTCTCAAACCCTTTCAAACTATAAACCCAATCGATTCAAAAGGAGGTCCCTTAAACCCTTATGCCCTCAGGATGGGACACGCGTAAAGGGTATCCCTACTATTCTTTATACCTTATACCTCCAGCCTTGCATTTATTGAAAAACTTTTGCAATTTCTATCACAGTTTAAAAACCCATGGCCATGAAGCGTTCAAGAGTAAAACACATATGCATCCTGACGGCTTGTTTATTGCTTTCGGGGATCTTACCTGCCCAACATACAGCACATGATCATCAGGCAGCCGGCAAGGTAGAAGCGCAGCCGCTGCTGGCTCAGGCCCTTCGTCTTCAGGAGGCTTTGGCTTTCCTGGGAAGCGAGCTTTCCGCCGAGGATGTAAAACGCATTCAGGCGTTGCAGCATAAGCAAGGGGGTAAAGAAACAATTGAGTCTGTTCAGGAAATTCTCGATCCCTATTGTCTGGCGACCGTCAGCATCAACCCGGAGGCTCGTGTAAAAGTTAGCAGGGGAGAAGCTCCCGCCAGATTGATCCAGGGAGGCTGGTCGAGTTTTCTCATCAAAGTCCAGAATGATGCGCATGTCACGGCGCAATTGGAGGTTGAAAGTCCGAATTCAATGGCACCGATGCACCATACTTCCGGTAGTTCGCGGGTAAAGGAAAAAGATGTGATCACCCCGGGTCAGTCAGAAAATCGTTTCCTGGAAATGCAGGTTTACCGCAATCGTCCTTTGTTGCCGAATCTCTCCGGATTGGGATTGGAATATGCTGTCGTACAGATCTATAGTAAAGACACAGGCAAGCGCGAAGCAGAGATCGGTTTCAACGTCGGCCAGGGAACTCAGGACATCGGATTCCGCAATACGATTAATATTCTTTTCGACATCCGCCCTTCGGTAAAAGTAACGCTTCAGGTGAAAGATGACGATGGTTCTCCTACCATGGCCTCGTTTCTGATAACCGATGGCATTGAACGTATCCGTGATGACAGCACCACCAATTTATTTAAAGTTGATTTTCACCTTGCGGCAGCCCGGCGTGAATTTCACGAACCTCAGATCCCAAAAAAACTAAAGGGAATTTATCCCCTGCCTTCGAGGCGTGTAGCCGCCTTTGACGAATATCCGGATTTTTACTTTCAACCTCAGGTTTATCGCGCGGATGGCGAGCACGTCATGCTTCCCCCCGGGAAATACAACGTGACGTTTACACGCGGACCGGAATATGTTGCCCAGACAAGTGAATTGATAGTACCCTCAGGAAAAACTGAATTTAAAGCTTCGTATCAGCTGAAGCGCTGGGTGAATATGTCAAAACTCGGGTGGTACAGCGGCGATCACCACATCCACGGCGCGGGTTGCAGTCATTATGATAGTCCGGAAGAAGGTGTTCCGCCGGCACACATGTGGCGCCAGGTGTTGGGTGAGGACCTGAATGTCGGCGCGTCTTTAGCGTGGGGCCCCAGTTGGTATCATCAGAAAACTTTCTTCACCGGCAAAGACGAGCCATACTCGACAAATAAATACATCATGCGCAATGATGTTGAAGTATCCGGTTTCCCTTCTTCACATGCGGGACATATTGTGCTGCTGAGACTGAAAGAAGATGATTATCCCGGCACTTCCGAAATTGAAAACTGGCCAAGCTGGACGTTGCCTGTGTTAAAGTGGGCGAAATCACAAGGAGGCGTCGTTGGCTATGCGCATTCCGGCTGGGGACTTGAACCTACTGAGTCCACAAAAGATTTTCCAAATTTCGTGATTCCGAAAATGGATGGCATTGGCGCAAATGAATATATCGTTACCGTCACTCAGAATGTCATCGACTTTTATAGCGCCGGCAACACGCCTGCTCCCTGGGAATTGAATATGTGGTATCACACATTGAGCGCGGGATTCAGAACAAGACTGAGCGGAGAAACAGATTTTCCCTGTGTGTATGACGAGCGCGTGGGATTGGCCCGCAGTTATTTTAAGCCGGAAGGCAAACTGAGTTATGACAACTATGTCATGGCATTGCAGAAGGGACGATCCTATGTGACTGACGGCGCTTCGCACATCCTCGACTTTACAGTAAATGGAGTGGAAGCCGGAACAGGCAACAGTGAGGTTTCCCTGAAAGGAAATCAACCTATAAACGTGAAGGCAAGAATTACGGCAAACCTGCCGCAACAGCAGGATGAAGCCGGCGCTACAATTGCTGAACGACCATTAAATGCACAACCTTACTGGCACATTGAACGCGCCCGGATCGGGGAGACCCGGAAGGTTCGCGTGGAGCTGATTGTGAATGGAGAATCGGTCGAAGCAAAAGAGATCGAAGCAGACGGCGTCTGGAAGGATGTGGCATTTTCTTATTCCCTGAAGCAATCAGCATGGGTAGCGTTGCGAATCTATCCCAGTGCGCATTCCAATCCTGTGTTCGTGCAGGTGGATGGGAAACCTATTCATACCCTGCAAAGTGCACAATGGTGCCGCGCGGTCGTCGACCAGTGTTGGAAAACAAAATCACCCCGTATCCGTGAATCCGAACGCGCAGCAGCGGAAGCCGCCTATAATTCAGCGCGGGAAATTTATGATAAGATCATTGAGGCTTCGAGATGATGGTATATAGGTATATAGGTGTATAAGGGAATAGGGCAGGCAACAAGAGAAGTCAGAGGACCCCTGATAACAGACACTCACCATTCACAACTCACTATTATAGATCGAAAGCCTCCGCGTGTCTGTTGAGTTGATAGATCTCAAGCTTTTCATTTTCGTGAATGGATACCAATCCGGCATATTCCATTGCATAATCTTTACTGTCAATGGCGAGTACGGTGGCAAACTGGAAGCTTGCATATACCTTTCCACTTATTACGAATTCCTGGATGGATTTGACAATTTCCGTTTGTGGTCCTGAGAGAGAGGAGGTCACTTCATCAACGTAAACTGGTCCGGCGTGTAACGTTACGCGAACCTTTGATGAGGGGACAAAATTTCTCAGCAATCTTAAGACACTCCATGCGACACCGGCGGCTTCTTCCGGCGTTTTAAAAGCAAAAAGTATTGACTGGTCGCCGCGTTGTATTTCAGCATTGCTTATTTCCTTTATTTTTTTTGTGAGGTGGTAATTGAAACGTTCCCCGTCCTCGGTCGTGGCGTCCTGTAAACGGATATAAAGTAAATAGCGGATGTGGCGGTTGAGATCGCCTTGGAATTTTTGGTTGGTTGCTGGTGAGATTGTGTCGCTGTTGAGTTTCGTTGCCTTGATGACTGCGACGTTAATAAAATGCTCAGGGTTAATATTGATTCTCTTGTCAGGAAGTGGCCAGAGTTTTAATGAATCGCGTGTGCCTCCTTCCTTAATTTTTGCATCCACATTTGAAAACAGGGAGATCAGGTAAGGAGAAATGTGCATCATATTACCTCTTTGCATGGCTTCTCCGAACATCACTTTGCTCTGGAAAGTGAATAATTCGTCACTACCAGAATACGGTTCGCGGGTGATAAATTTTACAGGGTGCTCGCTGATGAGTTTGTTAAAACGATCCACCCACGGAAGCCCGGCGAATTTTACGCTGACATCAAGAAAGTCATCGATCTGAAATGGTAAAAATAAATTTAATTCAGCCCCTGTTTCAACCATTGCTTCCGCAAAAATGATATCGCCACCGCAGGCAACAGAGCAATAGCCGATCTTTGCATGGATTGTTTTGATTGCGCTGGTGATCGCTTCCTTCACCTGCGCCTCAACCGGCTCCGGAAACCTGGAAAGGCCGCGCGAAGGATGATCGATCATATGTCCGACGAATACGGCCACCGCAGGGGGGCTGAAAATATTCATCACTTGTTCAAAAACCGGGATGTAATGATTGAGCAACCACAACTGGTTGTGTATGCTGTTGACTTTTCCCCAATCGGAACCGAGAGCGTGCCTGCATTTTCCATAATATTCAACGGAACGTTCTTTTTCGCGAAGTAACAGATGAGCTTCTCCCAGGGTGGCGAGTTCCCAGGCATCCGTTGTGTTCGCAGATATGTTGTTAATGAGCTGACGCGCGACCTCACGTCCTTTTGAAACACTTCCCGAAATCGCTGACATGGAAGCTGCGTTGATACCTGTATAATGATTTCCTGTTTGCTGAAAATTTTTCAAATACGTATCACGGCTTAATACAGCATATTTAGTGGTTTTCGTTTCTTTAAATAATTCCTTGTAGATGCTGCCCAGTATCCCGGCCGATTCGGGATCTTCGGGATGTTCACGGTATATCGGTTCGAGAAAATCCATCGCCGCTTTTGGCGCGCCGGATTTTGCCATCGATAAAGCGAGAAGCTGTTTTAGTCTCAGGTCATCTGAATCCAAAAGCATTTTTTCGGTTTTCGATCGCGCTTCAAGAAATCTTCCTTCTCCAACAAGTTTTTCAATATGGTGAATCGGGTCTGACATGGGCAGGAGCGCGCGCGTAAATCTGTAATGCGCCAGGTAAAAATACAGGAAAAGGTGACTGCCCGAAAGCGATTGGTGATTAAATGCAAAATAACTTTTATTCCGTGGAATTAATGTACATTCAGGTATAAAGCCGCGTCAATGCCATCGATAATCCCGGGCTTCGAATACGATATCTTCATCAGTTACCGCCACAAAGACAACAAGTACGATGGTTGGGTAAGCGAGTTCGTCGCCAACCTAAGGAAGGAACTCGACGCAACTTTAAAGGAAGATGTCTCCATTTATTTTGATGAAAACCCGCATGATGGATTGTTAGAAACACACAATGTGGGTAAAAGCCTTACGAGTAAGTTGAAGTGTCTGATTTTTATTCCGATTCTCTCTCAGACATATTGCGACCGGAAAAGTTTTGCATGGAGCTTCAAAGCCTGCTCACTCTCCGGACGAAGCCCCAATAGGTATCAATTTTTTGAGGAAGGTAGCATCAGCATTTTCACGCGGGAAGCATAGCCGGAGAATGAGAATGCCGCTCCCATTGTTTTTGTTTGTTCTTGTATTGGCCGTCATATCTGCATGGGGATGGTTAGGACCAAATTCAAATTCAGTAACTCAATTACCGACCTATTCCACTATTCCTATTGAACAGGCCAGCGGATTTATTGACCAAAACCCATATTTTGCTATCTCGCCCGATGGAAGAACGATTGCTTACTGCCATTCTGAAAAAGGCATCATTCTACAAAGTCTCTCGAGTTTCGCAGTAAAGGTTTTACCCGGAACTGAAGGAGCGGATCATGTTACTTTTTCACCCGATCAACAATCGCTTGCATTTTTTAAGGAGGGACGAATTTATAAGATTGGCATTACAGGGGTCCCGATAACGCTAGTAGGTTTGACTTCTATGGGTGGCGGTATCTTGTGGGGCTTAGATGACTATATCTATTACTCAGGAGGTTTGGGATCGGCTGGTATCTGGAGAGTTGTCTCATCAGGTGGTGGAAAATCGGAACAGATAACGCAGGTCTATGACAGCCTGAAGGAGAATGGTCATGTCTGGCCCCAGCTATTGTCTGATAAAAAAACGTTGCTGTTTACAGCACTGGGAGCAAGCGGTGGCCATGAGGATTCGAGGGTAATGATTGAAAATATCGATACACATCAAAGAATAGTGCTCGTTGAAAAAGCGATGTTTGGAAGTGTTCTCTCAAATGGCAATCTCATTTATGCCACGAATGATGGCTCTGTGTTCACCGTACCTTTTGACGTCGAGACCTTAACGTTCAAAGGGCAGCCTGTAACAATTTTATCCGGAGTTACTACCGGCACGTGGGGTGGCGCAGCGTTTTTGGCTGTGTCCCGCACTGGTAATTTGGTTTATCTGCCCCGGAATAATCGCCCTTTATTTGTGCTTGAAGTTCTAGACCGGTCTGGTAAATCGATTTCCGAAGAGACATTGAATAAAACAATCCTCTCAGGAAAGGTAGGACATGGCTGGGGAAATCCGGTTCTGTCACCTGCTGGAGATTATCTGGCCATTACAGGCAGGTCTTATGGTGTGCATGATATTTGGTTGCTTAATACTCATTCCTGGGAAGCAGACCGTATTACGTTTGACATTGCTGAAGATGAGTTTCCGGTCTGGTCTCCTGACGGACGGGCGATCGCATTTACCTCCGCAGAAACGGGAACATCCAGGCGACTGTTTATTAAGACTTTGAACGGTGGCTCAAACTCGTTGTTGATAGGAACCTGGCCCCGGCATATTCACTTTTCATCCTGGTCTCCTGATGGAAAATGGCTTGCGGGATATGATTTTACTGCTGATGGAATGGATTGCTGGATCGTTTCTGTAGATGGAAAAAAATCCATCGCCGTTGCAACTACACATGCAAATGAAAATTATCTGAAATTTTCACCCGATGGGAGATGGCTGGCCTTTCAATCCGTTGAAAGCGGACGCCCGGAAATTTATGTGATGTCTTTTCCCTCCATGGAAAACAAGCGTCAGGTTTCTGTAGATGGTGGAACTCAGCCTGTTTGGGATAGCAGCGGAAAATTCATTTACTATCTTAAGGATGGATTCATGATCGCTCATCCTGTAGAAATAGACAATGAATTTAAGAAGGGAAAGCCTCAGCGATTGTTTGCCACTGCCGCATCCGAGTTTGCTGTTTCACCGGATGGAGGCAAGTTCTATGTGAAAAGGCTTAATTCAGAAAAAGATTATCAACCGCTGCATCTCGTCACTAACTGGTTTCAGGAGTTTGGAAAATGAAGCATACTTAGGGTGACAATTAAATAGATGCGGCGCGGGTTCGTTGTTCAACAATACCTTGCGTTGCTGAGCCCGGGCCAGGTCTGCAGCTCTCACTTTTCATAACAAGGAAAAAAATGTAACTTCACCATGGAAATCCGCACGTTATGCCCGCCCTCATTCCTGGCTACGAATACGACATCTTCATCAGCTATCGTCACAAAGACAACAAGGGTGATTGTTGGGTAACACAGTTTGTTGGCGGCTTGCGCAACGAGCTGGAAACCACTTTCAAGGAAGATTTATCTATTTATTTTGACGAGAACCCGCATGATGGTTTATTGGAAAGTCATCAGGTCTATGAGTCGCTCAAATCAAAACTGAAATGTCTCATCTTCATTCCTATTATTTCTCAAACCTATTGCGACCCCGAAAGTTATGCCTGGAAGCAGGAGTTATTGGCCTTCAAAAAATTATCCCATGAGGATGCGTTTGGATTGAAAATCAAATTGGCCAATGGCAATGTTGCCAGTCGCATTCTGCCAGTCCGTATTCATGAATTGGATGCGCAGGATAAAAAGGTCCTGGAAAATGAACTTGGACCCCTTCGATCCGTTGAGTTTATTTATCAATCACCAGGTGTTAACCGTCCGTTGATGCCGTTGGACAACCCCGATAAGAATAACCATGGCACGTTCTATCGCAACCAGCTAAATAAAGTGTCAAACGGAATTAAAGAAATTATCCAAAGCCTGCGAACGGATAACTCTTTGCAGATTTCCGTCAATCGAAAACCAGGAAACAGCGGGTCTCAGTTTTCTCTTTCTTCGGAAAAGTCAATTGCCGTGCTTCCCTTTGTAAATATGAGTAATGACCCGGAACAGGACTACTTCAGCGATGGGATATCCGAAGAGATCATCAACACCCTGGTCCAACTTCCAGACCTCAAGGTTGCAGGACGCACTTCTGCCTTCAGTTTTAAAAACAAGAATGAAGACCTTAGGTTTATTGCCGAAAGGTTGAACGTAAATACGATCCTTGAAGGTAGTGTTCGAAAGTCGGGAAACCGGATCCGGATTACGGCTCAGTTAATTGAAGCTGCGACGGGCTTTCATTTGTGGTCTCAGAAGTTTGACCGTGAGTTAAATGATGTTTTTAGAATTCAGGACGAAATTGCAAAGGCCATTGTTGATCAACTACAAGTGACCCTTTCCGGTAAACCCGTTGAACCGAAAGAACGATTACAAACTCAAAATGTCGAGGCCTATCAATTGTACCTGAAAGGCATGGCCTTTTTCTACAAGAGGGGCCTGGACATGTTTGAAGGACTGCGGTGTTTCGAAGCTGCGCTGAAGCTTGACCCTCATTATGCCCTTGCACTTGTGGGGGTAGCCGATACATACACCATGCTCTGTTTCCATAGTTACATGGCGCCGGAGGAAGTTTGGCCAAAGGCTATTGAGGCAGCCACACAGGCCCTTGAATTAGGGCCCGACCTGGCTGAGTCACATTGTGCCAATGCTACTATTGCTTTGCTTTATGAGCGAAATTGGAAGAAAGCCGAGTCCGAATATAAAAGGGCGCTGGAACTTAACCCGCGTTATTTACAGGCTCGTTGCTGGTACGCATTTTTTTACCTTGCCGGTGTGCGGGGCGACAATGAAGAGGCTTTAAAGCAGGCCAGGCTATCCGTGGAGAATGACCCAATGTCTGCATATGCATATGTCATACTTTGTATTATCAGTTCAATGGCAAAGCTTCACGATGAAGCTGTCGAGGCTGCGTTAAAGGCCGTTGAGTACGATCCTGACGCATTTACACCCTGGAATTGGCTAGGTAATAGTTACCATTGGTCAGGGAATCTGCCGGCCGCCCTTAAGCCATTCAATCGGGCTCTTGAAATTTCAGGAAGGCACAACTGGACACTTACCTCACTGGTTGTAACGTATGCCGAGGGCAACCATATGAGGGAGGCGAATGTCATCTACAATGAACTACTTACAAAATCAAAACTGAGTTTCGTATCACCCACTTTATTAGCTATTGCTTCCGCGGCGTTGGGCAAAAATGAGGAAGCCATCCGCTATTCGCGACAGGCTTATGACCGTCATGATCCCTTTCAGGTTATCTCTTCGAATTCCTGGCCAGACAGCCAAAAGCTTTGCAGCCTGCCTGAATACAACGCGATCCTAAAGCTTCTCGCATTCTGATGATTTCGATCCGGAATCAATTCAAAAATAATTCTCACGCCTGGAATTACCATTCAAAAATTCTTGTGGTGGTTGCTTTTTAGAGAAAATTGGTGCATTTTCAACAACTAATACTCTTCTTAATTCATTGTCGGATTTTCAGATCGTATCGCTATGCCCTTATACATGGATTTTCACAAAATCGCCGGCCTCACTATCGAGGATGTAAAAAAAGCGCATATGGCTGACCTTTCAGTGCAGGAGCAATATGGCGTGAAGTACCATCAATTTTGGTTGAACCAGGAAGCTGGCACTATCTTCTGCCTGACCGAAGGACCAGACATGAAAACCTGTGAAATGGTTCACCGCCTCGCTCATGGCAACGTTGCCTGTGCCATGACCGAGGTTGAGTCAGGATATTACAAAGTATTTATGGGTGAAGGACATCAGGTCGATCATGGCATTGTACGGAATGAGGACGGTTCTATGGACTTAGGTTACAGAAGTATCCTCGTTGTCACCATTCAGGACCTTGCAAAGGCAAATGGTTCTGGAGATTTAGACAAACTGCAAACTCCGGTTAAGGCGAGAAAACTGGTTTTACAAAAGATTGATCAATTCAATGGACGAAAAGTAAAATGGGTAACTGATGACAGCCTTACCGGTGTTTTCAATGATGTGACCCAGGCAGTGAGGTGTGCACGCTGTATCCGGAATGAACTTCTTGCCAATAACCCGAAGGTTGTCTTTAGAGTCGGACTGAGCGTAGGTCAGCCTGTGACGGAAAATGGAGAATTTTTTACAAATGCCCTCACGTTGGCACACCGGATAAGTAATATTGCCTTGGAAAATCAAATACTCATTTCATCTTTGGCAGGGGATCTTTGTAATGATGATGAGCTTACAGATAACGATCCATTTATCAGATCACTCAGCTCATCAGAAGAAAATTTCATATCAAATCTTCTGAAGATTACGGAAGACAATCTGGCTAATGAGACATTCACTATCGAAGACCTGTGCCACGACATCGGGGTAAGCCGGCCCCAGCTCTACCGGAAAATCACAACGCTCACAGGAAGGTCGCCCAATGATTTGCTAAGAGACCTTCGGATGGATAAAGCACTCACCTTGCTTAAAAGGAAAACCGGGAACATTTCTGAAATAGCACTTGAAGTTGGTTATAAGAGCCCGTCTTATTTTGCCCGGTGCTTCGCTAAAAAATTTGGATGCACTCCTTCCCGGTTTACAGCGGTAGTTTCTCATGCCGGTACCACAGTATAGGTATCGTTGAACAAAATGTCCTATCAATTGAATAGATACTGCTAGACCGACACAGAATTCCATACCATCTTTGTTTCAGCCTAAATCCAACTAATATGAGCACCGAAATCCTGAAAAAAAAATCCAGCACGGCTTTAGTTAATGAGGATATCATAAAAAAATTTAAGGAAAGCATTCGCGGTACATTGATTAGTTCGCAAGACCCTTCTTATGACGAAGAGCGAAGTGTCTACAATAGTATGATCGATAAGTATCCAGCCCTGATTCTAAAATGCAGAGACGTTGCTGACGTGATTGCTGCTGTGAATTTCGGAAAAGATCAAAAGCTCCTTCTCGCCATACGAGGTGGGGGCCATAACGCCGCTGGACTCGGAGTTTGTGATGGAGGGCTAGTGATTGATCTTTCTCTCATGAAAGGAATCCGGATAGATTTGAAAGCAAACACAGTCCGGGTGGAAGGTGGCTGCATATTGGCGGATATCGACCACGCTACGCAGCCGTTTGGCAAAGCCATTCCCAGTGGTGTCATCGGTACCACCGGCATCGCTGGACTTACTCTCGGAGGTGGCATCGGTCATCTCGCAAGAAAATACGGCCTTGCGATCGATAGCCTTCTCGAGGCGGACGTCGTTCTTGCCGATGGAAGCCTGGTGACGACAAGCGAGACTGAAAACAAAGATCTCTTCTGGGCCATTCGCGGAGGAGGCGGAAATTTCGGAGTGGTCACTTCGTTTCTGTTCCGGATGCATGAAGCCGGAACAATTTATGGAGGACCCACCCTGTGGCATATTGAGCATGCGGAGGAAATCATGCGGTTCTACCGCGATTTCATTTTGAAAGCGCCCACGGATGTGTATTGTTATTTCGCTTTCGTCACTGTCCCGCCTGTTCCGATGTTTCCGGAAGAATTTCATCTTAACAAAATGTGTGCTCTTTTGTGGTGTAATGTGGGTGATCATAAAAAAGGCGCCCGGGCCGTACAGGTATTCCGTGATTTTAAAAAACCGGACTTGGATTATGCAGGCCCTCTTCCGTATGCTGCCATGCAGGGCCTCTTTGATGCTTTATATCCAAAAGGCCTGCAATGGTATTGGAAGGCCGACTTTGTAAAAGAGCTTTCTGATAAAGCAATCAAGATCAATGTGAAATACGCCAACAACCTGCCGTCGACACATTCAACGATGCACCTCTATCCGATCAATGGCGCATGTCACCAAAAGAAGAATAGGGATACCGCATTCAGCTACCGTGATGCTAACTGGGCCCAGGTAATTGTTGGCGTCGACCCCGACCCTGCAAACAGACAAAAAATATCCTCCTGGGCCAAAGAGTATTGGGAAGCCCTGCACCCTTTCTCTGCCGGTGGCGCTTATATCAATTTTATGATGGAAGAAGGACAGGAAAGAATAAAGGCTTCCTACCGGGATAATTATGAACGTCTGGTCAAGATAAAAACCAAATACGATCCGGATAATTTGTTCAGGGTCAACCAAAACATAAAACCCTCAAACTGAATTTCCCTGATATCTGTCGGCATGCAAGCTGCCATAGTCATGAACAAAATTAAATCACTCACTTAAAGCTTATACGTTATGGAAAAAGTTCAAATTACG
This sequence comes from Cyclobacteriaceae bacterium, assembly GCA_040902445.1. Classification (GTDB taxonomy): domain Bacteria; phylum Bacteroidota; class Bacteroidia; order Cytophagales; family Cyclobacteriaceae; genus Chryseosolibacter. Next base: position 34,929 of record JBBDXJ010000260.1, read on the forward strand.
ACCAAAACCACAACCCTCTACGAAAGGTTGGGAGGTGAAGCAAAAGTCAGGAAAATTGTCAATGATGCGCTTGACAAAAATTACAACAACCCCATTATCGGCCATCATTTCAAAAAAGTGGATATGAAGAAGCTGAAGCAATTAGTATTTGAGTTTTTCTCCATGGGAACCGGTGGCCCGCATAAATATACCGGCCGTGATATGCCTACATCACATGCCAGCCTTAATATCACCGAAGATGATTTCCAGAAATCGAACATTGATGTTACACTGGCTCTACAAGAGAATGGAGTTGGTGAATCGGAAATTAATGAAGTGATATCTATTCTGGATTCAATGAAAAGGGATGTTATCAGGGCGTGATCAAAAATCCCAACACCTCCCTGGTTGGTAAATTTTTCGCAAAGGCACTGGTATGACCGCTAAGGCGGCTGACCGGTATTGCGCAGGCATTACTTACTGCATTGAAAAGGTGAATTTAAAAATCAAAAAAGCAGGATTTTGCTATCGCAGTAATCCTGCTTTTTCATGTTTGCAGGGGGATTGATATAAGGAACATAGTTTAGTATCCACTTATGCATTGAGAATTATTTATCCGGGTTGCGATATTGACATCTCCATCTGCGACTCAGGAACAAACTACCGTTCAGGCTGGGGGTCACTTTTATTCATTTGCGGGAAAATTCACAAGGGTATTAAAAGACTATACTCACGAGTCATGTCTGCCTGAGTATGCAAATTTCTTGAGTATTACAATTTATACTCCCCATTCGGTCGTTACAGATAAATTTTGTATATTCGATTTTAAGCCCCCGGTATGCCCGCACTGATTCCCGGCTACGAATACGACATCTTCATCAGCTATCGGCAAAAAGATAACAAGTACGATGGATGGGTGACCGAATTTGTGGCCAACCTAAAGAAAGAACTTGATGCTACATTGAAGGAAGAACTTTCTGTTTACTTTGATGAAAATCTGAATGATGGCCTACTGGAAAGTCACAACGTTGATAAGAGCCTGGAGGGCAAACTAAAATGTTTGATCTTTATTCCAATTATTTCTCAAACGTATTGTGACCCTGCCAGCTTTGCGTGGCATAGCGAGCTTCTGGGATTTCGGGATTTGTCCGTGCATGATAATTTTGGTTTGGACATCAGACTCATCAATGGAAATGTGACATGTCGTATTCTTCCGGTCAGAATTCATGACCTGGATGCTGACGACAAATTACTTTTTGAAAAGGAAACCGGGGGAGTGCTTAGGCCTATCGATTTTATTTTTAAGTCGGCGGTGTTAACCGTCCACTCCGGGCAAAAGATGACGACTTTAAAGAAATTACACACACGGCGTTTTATCGGGATCAGATAAACAAGGTAGCGAATGCCATCCGCAATATCATCGTTGCAATGAAGGCCCATGATTCAATCAGGGATACTGGAAATGGGAAACTTAACGACAAAAGGGCCGTCTCTTTAGATTCAATGCGGATGCGGAAGAGGCTTAGGCTAAGAGGGCTTCTGATTGGTCTTGTTCCATTGTCCTTTTTTATTTATTGGTTACTTAATTCCCAAATTGTAAACAAGCCGGATGTTGAAAAGTCGATAGCGGTATTGCCATTTAAAAACCTGAGCAATAATCCTGAAGACCGGTATCTGGCGGATGGCATGATGGATGCAATACTAAACCACCTTCAGAGAATTAAAGATCTAAGTGTAAGATCCCGTTCCTCTACTGATCAATATCGCGAGTCCGTTCCGACCGCCAGTAAAATCGGGGATGAATTAAATGTCAGCTATATTCTTGAAGGCAGCTTTCAGAAGGTTGGAAATAAAGCCAACCTTATTGTCCAGTTAATTCACACAAAAAGCGACGAGCATTTGTGGGCTGAGGAATATAACAGGGACTGGTCCGATATATTTAAAGTCCAGAAAGATGTGGCAGGTCTGATTGCTCAGGAATTGTACGCAAATATTACCAGGGAAGAAGCAAATGCGATAGAAACAATACCGACTTCAAATATGGTAGCTTATGAGTATTATTTAAAAGGAGACAAAGCGCATTGGGATTTCTGGAAAAACAACGACATCCAAAAAATTCATGAATCTCGCGAATTATTTCAAAAAGCAATTGACCTCGACGCAAAGTTTTCTCTTGGTTTTACCGGACTTGGCAGGGCTTACTGGATGCTTGCAAACCGGTCGCCGCTATTAGCAACCGATTATTATGCAAAAGCAAAAGTGAATTTTGAAAAGGCTATCAGCGTTGATGTCTATAATGGGTGGGCTTATTCGGAATTGGGGGTTGTTAATAGTCTTTGGGATTGGGATTCAACTGCAGCCAGAAAGAACTTTGATCTTGCCAGGAAAATGATCCCGAATGACTGGAATGCATACATTCATGATTTCTTTCATTCATACAGGGTGGGCGATTGCAACAGATTGAAAAGGATCGTCCAGAGAATGAAAAGGATTTATCCCAATCTTGAGCAAGATTCAATTGACAGCAGAAATATCTTGTTACTGAGATGCCAGGGCCAGGAGAAAAAAATACGAAAGCTTGCTGATTTGTATTTAAAGGATAATTCAACACTCGCTAATTCACGTTCTTTTTTTCTTTCTTACCTGCAAAGCAAAGAATATGAAAAGGTCGAGAAAATCGTCAGAAACTATAAAGCAAACAGTAAGTATAGACCTCTGTATTATGAATTTGAGGGCATACTAAAAGCAAAAACAGGTGACCCAACCGGTGCTTATGCAATGTTAGATAGTTTGAAGGCGTCAGATGGTCATCTTGCCAGCATTGCTTCAGTTTATGCAGCACTCGGTGAGGAGGAACAAATGTATAAATACCTCGGTGAGGCTCTCGAGCACAGGGATCCCTCACTTCATCACCTGAAGGATTTCGGTTCCTTCGATCCCTATTTTGATCAACCGAGGTTCAAGGAAATAGTCAGTAAGATCTGGATTCCATTATCCACAAACTAAATGCTGAGGTGAATTGAAACATTCTGGTAATGCTTATGCTTCCTCCAGGCATTTTATATTGACAAATGCAGCCTTATCATTGCTTGAACAATTCAATACAATTGTTGTCATTGTCTCGTGCCCCTGTTTTTATTGTAGGTTCTGGAAGAGGAGCAAAGTACTACATCAATTTTCGAAAAGCGATTTAGACAAACCAGATTGGCGAATTATGGATCGAAGTGTGCCAATTCGAATTTCCTTATGGTCTGGCACTGGAACAGTGATAGTAGAATCGGCAGTTTTACGCTGCATGATCATGTGACTACCTTTTTGTCGGACTTGCACAAATCCATTTTCTGCGAGAAGCTTGCAGACTTCTCCGCCACCGAAAACTTTCAGCTTACCCAATGGATACCTCGAGACGTGTTACGAAAACTTCTCCATGAAGCCGTTCGCTGATTTCCTTACCTGACGCATGCTCAAAGAAAAGTTCAATGGCTTCCTTAAGATTTGCAGTCGCCTCCTCCACAGTTTCACCCTGGCTGGCAATGTCAAGTTCTGGACAGAAGGAAACATATCCTTCTCCTTCCTTTTCGATTACAGCTGTGAACTGGAATTTCTTATTCATAGTACAAATGTAAGCAAATTGATTTCAAGGTGTGATTAACTGTGGTCAAAATAAATATCTTTACCTGATGTCTTTATACCGGATTCTGGGATTAAGTCAAATTGGGACACTTTCGTTACCCATTGCCAGTGATTTTTTAAACAATTAAGGAGTGAAATGAAATTTCCGGAATAGAAACTTAGGTTTAATCGGTTTTTAAATCGCGGGCTTTTATTCGCACAATCTTTCCATCTCTGGAAATAACCAACTCACCATCTTCCTTTTTTGTGCGTTCAATGAGGCGCCTGATGGCAAGCTTTACGCCTTCGGTTATTTTGTCCAGCAATTCATCAGGTTCCGGTGTGTTCATTTTTCTAAATGAGGAACTTATCTTTGAAAAGTTGCATTCATATTTCCCTGCGGAGACTGCATCTTCGTCAACTATCGACGCAACCGCGTTACGAATACGATACTTTCAGAATGAATTATCGGATTGAAAGTTCTCTTCTACACCGTAACTTTGCATAAATAGAGGGTATCATTAAGCGCTCTCCGATACGACTTTGAGTTCACGACAGTTGGACCGTTACCTGGAATATTTGTATCTTCAATTTCAAAACCCTCACCATGGCTTGTCTGGTTTCCGGTTTCGAATACGACATCTTCATCAGCTATCGGCACAACGATAATAAGTCAGGTTGGGTGACTGAATTTGTAAAAAACCTTCAGGAGGAATTAGCAGCCACCATTAAGGATCCCATCTCCGTTTACTTCGATTCAAATCCCCATGACGGATTACTTGAAACCCATATCGTCGGCAAAAGTCTTGAAGGTAAACTGAAGTGCCTGATATTTATTCCCATTATCTCTCAAACTTATTGCGATCCGAAAAGTTTTGCGTGGCAACATGAGTTTTGTGCCTTCAATAAAATGGTAAAGGAAGATGAGTTTGGAAGAGACATAAAATTGAAAAATGGAAATGTAGCAAGCCGGATTCTTCCGGTTAAGGTCCATGATCTTGATGCAGACGATCTCCAGGTTTTGAAGGATGAAATAGGAGGGGCCCTCCGGCCAATAGAGTTTATTTATAAGGAGCCAGGTGTCAACAGGTCTTTAAGACCGAACGATGAAGTATTGGAAAACTTCAACAGGACAAAATACCGGAACCAGGTCAACAAGGTTGCGAACGCGATTAAAGAGATCATTGCGGGATTAAAGAACTTTGGTAATCCTGCTTTTTATTCCTCATCCTACGAAAGTGTATCGGAAGAAACGAAAGCACCTCGAGCCAAGTCGATCGTTGTACTGCCATTTGAGGACATGAGTCCTGAAAAAGATCAGGAGTATTTCTGCGACGGTTTGTCAGAAGAACTTATCAATGCCTTGACGAAGGTGAAAAATATTCACGTAGTGGCCCGCACGTCCGCTTTTTCATTCAAAGGAAAAGAACACGATGTTCGGAAAATTGGGAAAAAACTGAAAGTAGAATCTCTGTTGGAGGGCAGTGTACGGAAAGCAGGGAACCAGCTTCGGATAACGGCCCAGCTCATCAACGTTGGAGACGGCTTCCATCTATGGTCGGAGCGGTATGATCGCGAGGTGGCCGATGTTTTTGCCATTCAGGATGAGATCTCGCTTGCAATAGTCGAAAACCTAAAGATTGAGCTTTTGGGAAAAGAAAAAAACGCGATGATGAAGCGCCAAACGATCGATATTGAAGCTTACAATTTGTACTTGAAAGGGCGCTATTTTTGGAATAAGTGGACACCAGGTGACTTCAGGAAAAGTATAGAATTGTTTCAGCAGGCAATAAGAAACGATCCGATGTATGCCATGGCTTATGTTTCGTTGGCTGAAGCACGTTATCATTTGGGAGTAGGGTATTGGGGCGTTCGGCCTTTGGATATGCTTCCGGATGCCATCGCTGCTGTCACCAAAGCCATTGAGATTGATCCTGGTCTTGCGGAGGCTCATGCAATTCTGGGCGCTATTAAACTCTGGCATCAATTTGATTTACAAGGTGCAGAAAGTGAACTCAGGCAATCTCTAAACCTGAACCCAAAAGCTGCATCGGCTCACGATTATTTTTCGCATGTGCTCATAGCGAGGGGAGCACACGAGGAGGCCATCGTGGAAATCGAAAAGGCCATTATACTGGATCCTCTCTCCAACTTTATCATTGCAAACACAGGACTTGCCTGCTACAGGGCACGCAAATATGACAAGGCAATTGCTCATTTTTTAAGGCTTCAGGAGCTGTATCCCAATCTTCCGCTCTGGTCTTTGGTCGGATTTGCGTACATACAGAAAAGAATGTTCGATGAAGCCATCGAGGCCTTTAAGCAGGGTGTAGCATTTTCCGGCGAACACCATGCTTACCTGTCGCTTCTTGGGTATGGATATGCCGCGGCCGGGAGGGTGGGCGAATCGCGAACGATCGTTGTTGAACTGGAGAGACGCCGAAAGACACAATTCTTATGGGATGTGGCCATCGCCATGATATATTCCGCTTTGGGTGAGGAGGATATGGCCCTTGATTTACTGGAGCAAGCTTATGAAGACCGGGCGGGGTGGATTATTTGGCTCGGTGTCGAACCTGCTTTTGACAACATACGCGACCACCCGAGATATGTCACCCTCCTGATGAAAATCGGACTTTCCGCGTCGGGCCTGGATTCAGAATCACCTCACACCTCGATCCGTAATCCTAAAAATAAAAAGTCCATTGTCGTTCTTCCTTTCGAAAATATGAGTTCCGACAAAGAGAATGAATACTTCAGCGATGGATTGACAGAGGAGATCATTGCCGATCTTTCAAATGTGCACGAGCTGTCGGTAATTTCGAGAAGTTCGGCCATGACTTTCAAAGGCACAAAGAAGAAGGTCAGGGAAATTGCGCACGAGGTGGGTGTTCGGTATGTACTTGAGGGAAGCGTGCGAAAGGAGGGAAGTAATCTCCGCATTACCGCTCAGCTAATAGATGGCATGAGCGATGCGCATCTTTGGGCCGAAAAATATAATGGAACTATTCAGGATGTTTTTGAGATCCAGGAACAAGTTTCACGCTCCATTGTGAACGCGCTTAAATTAAAACTCAGCAAGAATGAGGATGATAAAATAGCCCGCAAACCGGTTGAAAATATTCAGGCTTATGAGTTGTGTTTGAAAGCACAATATGAGTTTTATCGATTCAAAGAAGATGCGTTGCTGCGTGCAATTCAATATCTGGAAGCCGCTCTTGAGATCGTTGGCGAAAATACTTTTATATACGGTAACCTGGGTTTTATTTATTGCAATCTTTTTAACATTGCCAGTACCGTTAAAGAGGTTTATCTGGAGAAAGCTCGGATTCTCGCCAGGAAAATCTTTGCCTTGCAGCCCGATGCTTCTGAAGGACATGGCGTTCTGGGTTTTATCAGCTTCTTTACCGGAAGTAAAAAGGACATGGTTAAGCATCTTGAGAAAGCGTATGAGGCAAATCCTCACGATTCAAATATTCTTGCCTTCCTCAGCCTCGGTTACTTTTATTGTGGGCAGGCGGACGATGCGGAGAGGATCTTAAATAGGCTCAAAGAAATTGATCCTTTTAATCCTATTTACCATGTTCTCATGTCCCTTGTTAGTTTTACGCGAGGAAAATTGAGTCCTGCTTTAGAGTGGAGCCGCGCAGGTTATGAGAGGAATCCCGATGTTCCTCAGGCGCAGTTGTATTATGCCTATTTTCTGGCTTCTAATAATCGCCGTCAAGAGTCGTATCCTGTCTTTGATCGCCTTATCGCTGATGGTTCCGGAACAATTTTTCATCCCCTGGGTGCGTTTTTGAAATATTCAATTCAGGGTGAAAAGGCAAAGGCTCTTGGTTCATTATCCGATGAAATCAAAACCAAATTGAGATACGATTCTGAATGGTGCTGGCTGATAGCCGATGGTTATGCTTTGATTCATGAAAAAGAAGAATCACTAAATTGGATAGAGTCTATTGTAAATTCAGATTTTGTTAACTACCCCCTTCTTTCGCAACATGATCCGTTCTTAGAAAACATCCGGGGTGAACCACGATTCAGGAAACTTATTGAAAAAGTGAAATCTGGCTGGGAGAGCTTTCAAAGTTGAGAATTGGAAGAAGAGGCGTGCCGCGGTGCACGGAGATGAGGCGTTCTGAATTACTTAATGGTCAGCTAACAACAGGCAAATAAACATGGAAAATAGCCCCCCCGTGGGGAACGCCTTCAGCGGTGATCATTCCGTTGTGATTTTCTAAAATCTTTTTACAGATAGAGAGACCGATGCCCGTTCCTCCATATTCTGCGCGGGCGTGCAGTCGCTGAAATACTTCAAAGATCTTTTTCTCATAGATGCGCTCAAACCCTATACCATTATCTTTGATACTGATGTGACAGTATTGCCGGGCCGGCACGGGAAATGCCGGTTTGAATATCTGCCCATCTACGAATTCTGTCCTTATCACCACGTGGGGTTGTACCTCAGGTTTCGAGAATTTCAGCGCATTGTTCAATAAGTTGTTAAATAATTGCTGAACCTGGAAGGGAATGACGTTTATAGCGGGCAGGCGATCGCTTTCAATTATGGCTTTCTTCTCCAGGATCATTACTTCCAGTTCAACCATTGACTGTGCCAGCAGCTCATTGAGATCGGTCATCTCTAACTTCTTCTCTGAAGTGGTAGTTCGTGAATAGGCTAGGATATCACGGATAAGCGTTTGCATTCTTAAAGCCCCGGCCTGCATGCGTTTGAAGTAGTCCCTTCCTTTTTCAGAGAGATTCTGGTATTCCAATTCCAGGATTCGATCCGAAAATGTCTGGATCTTGCGCAACGGTTCCTGAAGATCATGGCTTGAGATATAAGCAAATGAAGAAAGCTCCTCGTTCGTCCGTTCCAGCTCCTTATTCTTTAGTTCCAGTTTCAAGGAGGTTGCCAGCAATCTGTCCTCGGCGATTTTCTTTTCCGTCAGATCACGGGTAACTTTGGTAAATCCAATCAAGGCTCCTTCATCGTTGTGCAGGGCGGTAATGACCACGCTACCCCAAAAGGTTGTTCCATCTTTCCTGGTCCGCCATCCTTCATGTAGAGCCTTACCTTTTTTCGCGGCCTCTGCAAGAAGAGTTTCCGGGACACCCTTCTGTTGGTCTTGGGCTGAATAAAAAATACTGAAGTGCTTACCATGGATTTCCTCCGACTCATATCCTTTTATTTTTTGCGCGCCCTTATTCCAATTCTGTATAAAACCTTCTTTGCTTAGCAATATGATGACAAAGTCCTCCACCTCGGATATCATCCGGTGATATCGTTCTTCGCTTTGCCTTAGTAGTTCATTTTTTTTCCTGAGATCCTCGTTTAGGCGCTCTACCTTCAGTTCATTTAAACGTCGTTCAGTCAGATCACGGGTGACCTTCGCGAAGCCCGTGACATGACCTTCGCTATCATGCAATGATGTGATGGAAACACTTCCCCAGAACCGCGTACCACCTTTCCGCACTCGCCAGCCCTCGTGACTCACCTTGCCCATAGCAACCGCCATCTGAATCAATTTGTCTGGCAGACCATCGCGCTGGTCTTCGGGAGTATAAAAAACGCGAAAACTTTTCCCAAGAATCTCTTTCTCACTGTATCCTTTAATGTTTTCTGCCCCCTTGTTCCAATTTTCAATGAGGCCGTCACGGGATAAAAGTATGATCGCGTAATCAGTAACTTCCGAGACCATACGGTGGTAACGCTCTTCACTTTTCTTAAGGGCTTGGATTGTCCCGATTATTTCTTCAGTCTGTTTTTTAAGATTTCTGAACCGGATTTGATCCGTTACATCCACCACTATATTGATACCCCCTGACAATACACCGTTATCATCGTAAATGGGATAGGGATGGGGAAGAACATGAAATCTGGTTCCATTAGGTTGCTCAATAATAACCTCTGTTCCAGCTGTTGGTTTTTCCCCTTTAATGGCCTGTGCCATCGGGCATTCGTCTAAAGGCAATTGCGTTCCGTCTAAATTGTAAATTTTCCAGGATCCGCACCACATATCTTTGCCTTTCTCAGGCCGACGCCCCCACAGTTTTGCCGCCTCCTCGTTGTAGTCTGTAACATATCCCTCGATGTCGCACGCGTACACAGCCACCGGTAAAATGTTGAGGAAGTCCTTAAGCCTGGAGTTGATATTTGCCCGGATCTCCGAATTCTTAATGCTGCTTCCTTGAGTCATTGATACGATTGGATTAAGCTACATCGACAGGAGGTGATGGTTGGGAATGGTCGTCCAAAAAATAAGAGTGAAACATGAAATTCGTTGAAGGTTAATAAATATACGATACAATCCATATTTAACAGCGGATGGCTAAAAAACTTAAGACCGGCATCGGCCGTAAAAAATCATGCCAGCGACAGTAATCCGAGCGTGGCAGGTAAAATAACTACTTTCAAACTTCGATGCAGATTCGAAGACTTGTCCCCTGCACCTGGAACCACTAAAGTCGGAACCAGGTTCACGTGAAATTCATGTTTTACACCCTCATCAAAAACAACAGATCACCGTTGACCATGCGATTTTGTAGCTGTAACTTTACTGGATCAAGTGATGGAGACCAACCAATAATCAAATGACAATTTCAAATGCATGTCAGGTGATTTGTTTTATGGCCTTAGTTGTTTCATGCGACGGTCAAAAGCAAGATGATGGAGACGTTAGGAAAGTTAATTTCACGGCCGCGGACGGAAAAGCAGTTGCAGCCTTTGCATCCGGATGTTTCTGGTGTACGGAACATATCTTTGAAGCCGTAGTAGGAGTGGATTCAGCAGTGTCGGGATATGCAGGAGGAACGGTTCCGGACCCTACCTATGAATTGGTCAATACCGAAACGACAGGCCATGCCGAGACCGTATTGGTTTATTTCGACCCAAAAGTCATTGACTACGAAGAATTGACGAAGGTATTTTTCACTTCCCACGATCCCACAACCCCCGATCGTCAGGGACCAGATGTCGGGTCTTCTTATCGCTCTATTCTTTTTTATCGAACAGATCAGGAAAAAGCCATCGCCGAAAATGCTGTTAAGGAGTTTTCGGGATCTTTTGCAGCCCCCATTGTAACGGAGATAAGGCCCTTGACAGAATTTTACCGCGCGGAAGGATATCATCAGGATTATATTCACCACAATCCAAAATCAACTTATGTGTTGGCCGTCTCGCTGCCGCGGTATGAAAAATTCAAGAAGATATATAAGGGCAAGTTTAAAAGTAGTCCATAGCAATGCAGGAGTGTATGGATTACCTTGGATCATCAACCCTGGACTATCGACTTTTCAGAGGGATTTGTTTTACACGTTGCTATTTTGTCTCTTCACGGTCTATATGCATATAAATAAACACACATGAAAATCCTTCTTTTTACAGTGGTCATCGTCGTTGCCTTGTACAGTTGCAAGAGCAACACCGGTGAGTCGTCCTCAAAAAGTTTATTCAATGGTAAGGATCTTACGGGGTGGCACGTCGATGTTCCGAAAATGGATAATGACACCGCTGAGAAAAGTCCTTTTGTTGTGCGAAATAGTATGCTGGTGAGTTTAGGTACGCCGGGAGGGCATCTTATCACTGATGCCGTATATAAAAATTATCGACTTGAGGTTGAATACCGTTTTGCTGGTGTTCCTGGGAACTGCGGGGTCCTTGTGCATGCATCAACACCGAGGGCGCTTTATGAAATGTTTCCCAAATCAATTGAAGTGCAGATGTTTCATGAGAATGCCGGAGATTTCTGGTGCATCGTTGAAGATATTAGGGTGCCGGACATGGAAGAAAGACGCGGACCTAAAGAAAACTGGGGCATAACAGAAGGCAAGGGGCGGCGAATTCTAAACCTCACCGATGGATCAGAAAAGCCAGTTGGTGAATGGAACAACATGCTGATCGAATGTCAGGGTAACAGTGTAAAAGTATGGGTGAACGGCGTCCCTGTCAATCACGGTACAGACTGCACCGCCAGCGAAGGCAACATCGCCCTCCAGGCGGAAGGATCGGAGGTGGAATTCAGGAAGGTGGAGCTTACTCCGCTCTAGGCTCTATTCAAACCCATTTCCGTATTTCCTCATTCTACCGTAACTTCGGATGCAATTCAAAACCATTAAGCCATGGAACTACAGGTGAATGAAAAGAAGTATTCCGTCGAGGCGCACGCTGGCGAGAGTCTGTTGAGTGTGTTGCGGGACCGGCTCGATCTGACAGGAAGTAAGTATGGATGCGGCGAAGGTTCTTGCGGAGCCTGCACGGTGCTCGTCAGTGGTGCCGCCGTTCGCTCGTGTATCCTTCCGGCCAGCAGCGCGGTGGGAAAAGAGATCACTACCATTGAGGGCTTGCAAAAAAACGGATCGCTTCATCGGGTTCAAACAGCTTTTTTGAAAGTTGATGTATTTCAATGTGCCTATTGCGCACCCGGCATGATCATGTCGGCTGTCAGCCTGCTGGAGAAAAATCCCAAACCTTCTGCGCAAGATATTACCCAGGCTATGCAAGGCAACGTTTGCCGCTGCGGTACCTACCCACGAGTTGTGAAAGCCATTCAGGAAGCCGCCAAAATTTAAAGCATGGATATGAAGCAGAAAGAACCAATTGATATCACCGCACCGGAGCAATATGAACTTAATGAAGCCCCGGTGTACCAGTTCAATATGAACCGCCGCAGATTCTTCCAGGCAATGGGAAGTGGAGTTGCCATTGCGTTCACTACTTACAAAAGCATTGGTGGCGTTTTGTCGGAAGAGCTGAAAGCGCCTGAAGACCAGGTTGGCGCGTGGATACACATAGGAGAATCCGGGAATGTCACTATCTATACGGGTAAAGCAGAGGTAGGACAGAACATCCGTACTTCACTTGCCCAGATCGTTGCCGAAGAGTTAGACGTGCGCATGGAAAAGATCGACATGATCCTCGGCGATACTGAACTGACTCCTTACGACCGGGGAACATTCGGAAGCCGCTCGATCCCTTACATGGGTCCGCAATTGCGCAAGGCTGCGGCAACAGCGCGCGAAGTGCTTTTGGAAATGGCTGCGAAAGAATGGAAAGCCGACCGCGCTACGCTGTTTATCGAGAAAGGTGAAGTAAAAAGCAGGCAGACAAAACAAACGATCAATATAGGCAAACTCACCCAGGGAAAAGAAATCGTAAAAGGAATTAACGAGCAGGTATCGGTAACTCCGCCTGAAAAATGGAAAATATCCGGAACGTCTGTTGCCAAGGTGAATGGCGAATCCTTTGTTACAGGTATACACAAATTCGTCACGGACATTAAACTGCCGGGGATGCTGTATGGAAAAGTGCTGCGCGCACCCGCTTATGGCGCTACCTTATCATCGGCTGATGTCTCTGCGGCAAAAAAAATCAAGGATGTCGTCGTTGTTCAGGATGGAAATTTCATCGGAGTGGCGGCCCCGGATCTCCATACTGCTTCACAAGCGCTGGCAGCTATAAAGGCGGAATGGAAAACCGTCCCTCAGCCAGGCCGTGGCGAGATATTCGAACATCTCAAGAAAACGGCGCAGGAAAGAAGTGGACGCGATAGCGATTCGACCGGCGATGTGGCGGGGGCTTTAAACAAAGCGGAAGTTAAAATTGAACAAACCTTTCATGTTGACTACATCGCGCACGCGCCTCTTGAATCCAGGGCTGGAGTTGCACAGTGGGCGAATAATAAACTTACAGTTTGGACTGGCACGCAAAGACCTTTTGGAGTTCAGGAGGAGCTTGCCGAAGTATTTAATATTCCTAAGGAAAATATACGGGTGATCATGCCCGATACAGGTTCGGGTTATGGCGGAAAACACACGAGTGAGGCTGGTATCGAAGCTGCGCGCCTGGCGAAGGAAGCGAACAAACCCGTTAAACTTGTCTGGACCCGGGAAGAAGAATTTACCTGGGCATATTTTCGCCCCGCGGGAGTGATTGAGGTAAAAGCTGGTGCGGATAAAAATGGTATAGTTACAGCGTGGGAGTTTCACAATTACAATTCGGGCGGTTCCGGTATTCAGACCCCTTATGAGGTGGCGAGCAGGAAAATACAGTTTCATCCCTCAGACTCACCGTTGCGCCAGGGTTCCTATCGCGGACTTGCCGCCACGGCAAATGTTTTTGCGCGGGAATCCATCATGAACGACCTCGCAATAGAATTGAAGATGGACCCCCTCACATTCCGCCTTAAGAACCTGAAAGAAGAACGGATGATCAATGTATTGAAAGGCGCGGCGGAAAAATTCGGATGGGCGAATTACAAAGCTGCACCCGGCCATGGGATAGGTATCGCCTGCGGAACTGAAAAGGGAAGTTTTGTTGCTACCTGTGCAGAAGTTGCGTTCGATCGCTCTAATGAAGAAGTAAAAGTGTTGCGGGCGGTCACTGCTTTTGAGTGCGGAGCAATTATTAATCCGGAGCACCTTGAAAATCAGATCCAGGGTTCAGTGGTTCAGGGCCTGGGGGGTGCATTGTTTGAGTGGATTGACTTTAAAGACGGAAAGATCCTGAATGCCCGGTTTTCCGACTACCGCGTTCCGCGTTTTGGCGACCTTCCCGTTCTTGAAACGGTGATGCTCAACCGGAAGGATATTCCGTCGTTGGGAGCAGGGGAGACCCCGATTCTCGGTATCGCCCCGGCTATACGCAATGCTATTGCCAATGCAACGGGTAAGAAACTATTTTCACTGCCCCTCGTACCGAATGGATTGAAGGTTTGAGTGGTTGCCGGTTGCCAGTACGCCCGGGAGAGACTTTCTGAAAGTTCTAAAACTTTCAGAAAGTTGTGGGCAGATGTTCACCGCTGAACAGGGATTGTACGGTTATGAAACCCTGTTGTTTACGAACACCTCAAATCGTATTCTAATCCCCACACTTGAACTGGCAGTTGATTTGCATAGTGTCTGACCAAAAGAATAAATGAAGGTTTTTATTTCTCTGGTACTCTGGTGTTTTTTGCTGGTGATCTGCTGGCCTATTGCCCTGATCATGCTGTTTCTTTTTCCCCTCTTCTGGCTTCTTCTCCTGCCTTTTAAAATCGTTGGATTGACAATTGAGTTGGTCTTTAGACTCATCAGTGCGGTGCTTCTTTTTCCTTTCCGCATATTTTCTAAAGCATAATGCCGGATCTGACTTACTAAATCTGGTACTTTGAACCCGTTCCGGAAAGCTCTTCGATTCAAATCTGCTTCCGTGCGCCAAAAAAGATTTTCTCCCGAGTGGAATTTCCTGTCCATGGGACTCCTGTGGAGTGGCGCACTTGCATGCTTAAACTTTCTGCTTCGCTCATTAGTGAAGTGTAAACCGAGCGAGTGGGGTCATGCTAATCATTTTTGTGCGCACCTTCATACTCATCCCCAGGTCTACCTCACCCCCCTGAAAAAGAGTAGGAATTAAAATGCGCATGTAGAAGGGTGAGGTGATTGAGCCGAAGGCTTTTTAGTCAGGCCCGGGTGAAATAGCTTTGGAGGATCGGCTTTAGCCAAATAATCGACTCCGCACTACATTTAACGAGACCCCAGGACTTTCCAGGTATTTAACAAAGCAAATTTTACGGTGCCAGTTAAGGAAAGTCTTTTGTTTTCCATAAAAATCAAAGCCATATTTCATACCATAATCAACAATCCTATGAAACCCCTATTGCTCACGCCCCGGCCAAAAATCCTCATAATAGTATTGCTGCTTTTCAGCCATTTTGTTCCGGCCCAGCAATATGCCATCGTCATCAAAGATGGACATGTCATAGACCCGAAAAACAATATCAATGCCCTGATGGACGTGGCTATTCAGGATGGAAAGATCGTCGCGGTGGCGAAGACTATCGACGGAAACCAGTCGCGGCAGGTGGTTAACGCAAAAGGTATGTATGTTGTCCCCGGCCTGATCGATATTCATGGACATGTATTTTATGGAACTGAAGCTGACCACGCCTACAGCAACGGGACCTCTGCTATCTCTCCTGACGGATTTACATTTCGTGTCGGCGTGACAACTAACGTCGATGCAGGAGGGGCGGGATGGAAAACCTTTGCAACCTTTATACAGAATGTAATTGACGTAGCCCAGACCCGCGTACTGGCTTTTTTGAACATCGTCGGTGAAGGTATGCGCGGCGGAGTTTATGAACAAAACACCAACGACATGGACCCGAAAATGGCGGCTGCCGTTGCCAGAAGATATCGCGACCATATCGTGGGGTTTAAAGTAGCTCACTACAACGGACCTGAATGGACTCCGGTGGACAATGCCGTGAAAGCCGGCGAAACTGCGAAGGTTCCCGTGATGATCGACTTTGGCGGCAACACTCCACCGTTATCGATCAGGGAATTGTTCTTCGACCACCTGCGTCCCGGAGATATTTTCACCCATGCCTTCGGCCAGCTCGGAAGTCGCGAGGCGATAGTGGAGGTCAGCAACAACACAGTGAAGCCTTTTGTATGGGAAGCGCAGAAACGCGGAATCATTTTCGATGTGGGTTATGGCGGCATAAGCTTCTCGTATTCCCAGGCAATACCAGCGCTGAAGAATAAATTTTTTCCCAACACCATCAGCACAGATCTTCATATCGGAAGCATGAATGGTTCCATGAAGGATATGCTCAGTGTCATGTCGAAGTTTCACCAGATGGGTATGGATCTGCCGGCCCTTATCAAGGCCTCAACGTGGAGCCCTGCCGTTGCTATTAAACGCGAAGAACTCGGACACCTTTCAGTCGGCGCTGACGCGGATGTAGCCATTCTCAACCTGCGCCAGGGAGATTTTGGCTTTTTTGATTATACAGGTCTCAAAGTTAAAGGTGACAAAAAATTTGAGTGTGAAATGACCGTCCGCAATGGCAGGATTGTCTATGACCTGAATGGCATAGCCACCCCGGTGGTTATCAGAAGGGGGAATTAGTTGCGGGTTGCCTGCCAGTTGCAAGATACCGGTTGCCGGTTCTGGTACCGGTCTGACGGCTATGTTATTCCTCATAAATAAATTCTGAGTATTTAATGCGTTATCAAATGGCGCTCCCCATCAGAGTCACCGGTCTCCGGGACTCTGATGTTCCTGCCGCAATGTGATTCTTATTACTGGCCGCGCTGTTAAAGCCCTCTGACGGCTAATGATAGTCGATCAGGGAAGATTTGTTAAATTGGTATTTGATAGCTAGCATACCTGATCAAACCCCAAAATTATGCGCTTACCCCTAACAATCCTGTTGACCATATGCGCCTTTTCCTGCTTGGCGCAGGATGGCTATAATATTCAATTCAAGGTATCTGGGTTGAAAGACACTACTGTTTATCTTGGATACTTTATCAATGAAAGCTCATTTGTTAAAGACACGGCAACTGTAAATTCAAAGGGTGAGTTTGCTTTTCAGGGAAGCAAGCCGTTGCTGGCAGGCGTTTACATGTTGGTTTTGAACAGGGCAAAGCAATTTGAATTTCTGGTGGCAGACGATCAGCATTTTACACTGGTCACAGACAGAACCGACTATGTTCAAAACATGAAAATTTCCGGCGACAGGGATAACACCCTTTTCTTTGAAAATATTTTCTTTAACATCGCGCGAAATAAGGAGGCAGAACCATTTGTTAAAATCCTTCAGGACAGCGCCACGAAGGAGGACGAAAAGAAAGGTGCGCGCGAAGAGATGAATAAGATCAATGCAAAAGTCCTCGCTTATCAGGAGGACCTGATCCAAAAAAACGGGTCGACATTTACAGGGAGGATCATCAAGTCGGGTAAGCCCGTAAGAATTCCCGATCCCCCGAAAAGGGCTGACGGCACAATTGATTCAACGTTTCAGTTGAGATGGTATCGAGAACATTTTTTTGATCATTTCGATTTATCTGATGAGGCTTTGCTCCGCCTTCCCAGACCAGTATACCGGGATAAGATATATCAATACCTGGACAAATTGTACCCGCCCCAGGCAGATTCGCTTACAAAAGCCATTGCCCGTATCGTTGCTAAAGCGAAAAAGAATCCGGAGACTTATAAATATTCCGTCTTTCTCAGTGTCCTCAAATATCAGAGTCATGAGATCATGGGCCTGGATGAAGTTTACGTCAATCTGTACGATACATATTTTGCTTCCGGCGAAATGGATTTCTGGGCAAATGCAAACCTGAAAAAGAATTTTAAGGAGCAGGCGGAAAGATTCAGGAAAAGTCTCATTGGAAAGACCGGACCTAACCTCATCATGCAGGATGTGAACCTGAAACCTCGTGCGTTGTACGATATTAAAAACAAGTACTCCATTCTGTATGTTTTCAAGCCGGATTGTCCCAGTTGTAAGGAAGAGACGCCCAAGCTTCTCAATTTTTACAACCAAAAGAAATTTGATGTTGAGGTCTTTGCCGTATGCAGTGATTCGAGTATGAGGAACATGAGGGATTACATTAAAGAACTAAACCTGAAATGGATCACGGTCAATGGCCCAAGGTCATACGTCGGACCCTATCAGGACCTTTATGATGCGATGTCGACACCCACCCTATATGTTCTGGATGAGAAAAAGAAGATCATAGGCAAGAAGATCCCCTCTGAAAAACTGGAAGATTTTTTAACCCAATATGAAAGGATCCAGAAATTGCGAGCTCGGCTGTAGGCCCCCTCGTTGCTGCTGAGACAATCTGCGTGATGAACAAATCAACCTTTCATATAACACGCATGGATTGCGCTTCGGAGGAGCAGCTGATCCGAATGAAATTGGAAGGAGATATTGCCATATATTCATTATCCTTTAATATCCCGGAAAGAGAACTTGTCGTGTTTCACGATCACTCGTCACAAACCGTCGCGCAAAAAGTGAATGAACTCAACCTCGGGTCGACTTTACTTGAGTCGGTTGAAGTTGAAACGTCCGGCGACGTCGACACGACCACACAACATAAGCTACTGTGGACCGTTCTCGCGATCAACTTTGGCTGTTTTGTCCTTGAGATTGTCACCGGTTTTACCTCGCGTTCGATGGGACTGGTGGCTGATTCGCTTGACATGCTTGCGTATGCATTTGTGTATGGACTTGCATTGTTTGTGGTAGGCGGAACGGCGATACGTAAGAAGAGCATTGCAACAGCCGCGGGTTATCTCCAAATGGTTCTCGCAATAGTTGGTTTTACTGAAGCGCTGAGAAGATTTATGGGATATGATCTTGCTCCGGACTTTGGCACAATGATCGTTATTTCAATCATTGCCCTTTCCGGAAACGCTATTTGCCTCTGGCTTCTGCAACGATCGAAAAGCACGGAACCACATATGAAAGCCAGTATGATCTTTACTTCCAACGATGTGATCATCAACATCGGCGTCATCGCTGCGGGCGTAATGGTCTATATCACAGGTTCTAACAAACCTGATCTCATTGTTGGCAGCATCATATTCTTTATCGTCACCCGTGGTGCGCTCCGGATTTTAAAGCTGGGGAACTAGTCATATAAGCTAGTGAATAACTATTCATCCCGTTTTTTAAAGTTTGAAATGTCGGGGTGATTTCCTGACTGTGCTTGTAGATGAGCTAAAAAAGGAAGGGAGAAACGTCTTGGTGCGGGAAAACGCTTCTCCTCCTGTAAATTACAAATGGTATTAAACGAGGGCAAGTTATTTGATCTGTCCCCTGATCTCGCCACCCGGGAGTTGTGTGGTGTGTACATTTACATAAGCGTTGCCGCTGCGGATTAAATCGACTACTGCTTCAAGTGATTTAACGCTGCCAATACAAGCCAGAGCATTAACATTTGCATCGGTAATCGTACCCTCCGCTAACACGCCATTGGAGACTCCAGTTGTTGGCGTTCCGAAAAGTGGTACGACTACCGGTCCGTTTACACCAGCTGCGGCACAATGGATGTGTGCTGCTCGTACATTTTCAATGTTGGCAACGATTAATTTATAAGACATTTCAGTTCCATCCTCACTAAGGTGGAAAATAACTTGTCCCTGCCCCGGCATAGCATTAGCCGGAACTTCATTACCTCCGGATAGATGGGCTGTAAAAGTTCGCTTCGCCATCAGGCTCTGTTCCGAGGCCTGAGCACTTAATTCGTCCGATAAAAGACCGATGTCAGAATTCCTGGGCGCCAGGCTTTCATCGTGCTGCATGCAGGCTGCAAAAAGGAGATAGCAGATCGTGATCACGCTTCCTTTCCACACCATTTTTGGAATTAATTGTAAACTCTTTTTCATAATTTTTAGATTTTTTATTGGTGAACCCTGATGGCTACCATTTGTAAGATGTAAATAAAGTTAGGCGAAGTTTAATGATATCAACGAAAAAGTAGGCAATTATCTTCGCTGAAAAACTTCCTTTGCGACAAATCTCTGCGTGATGAATAGTGGTTTTAGAGTTGATATTATACTTGAATCGTACTGCATTAATATGCTATCTATCAAATAGTTATTGATAGATTATGAACTTTTGATTTATGTAATTGAGAAAAAGAATTTTTACTGTTGACACAGGGTTGTCAAAGTCAGGTGTTTCCTTTGAAACCGGAAATTTCAGTTAACATATAAGCATATGACAACACAAGAGATCGCGAACCGGCTGGTAGCCTTTTGCAGACAAGCCGACTGGGAGAGTGCCCATAAAGCGCTGTATGCCACTAATGCCCAAAGTATTGAACCCTACTCCACTCCGGAATTTGAAAAAATCACTGAAGGGATGGATGCTATTAGAAACAAAGGAAAGATGTTTGATGCCATGGTTGAAAAGGTGCACAGCATTGAAGTATCAGAGCCCCTTGTCGCTGGTAACAGCATTGCTTTTACATTAGAGGTGGACATGACCATGAAAGGAAGAGGAAGGATGAAATCCCCGGAGCTGTGTGTATATCAGGTAAAAGATGGTAAGATCGTCTCGGAGGAATTTTTTGTTTGACCTGAGTGTGTATAGGATATCAGGTAATGATCAGATCCTTTTTTGTAGAGACAAGGCCTGCCTTGTCTCCACGGTATTTAAAATTTTATTTACCTTTAAATTCTAGGGGATCCTTTCATGCATGATGTATAAACAAACGTTCTGTCGCCTTCTCCTGTCCGCGGTAGCGATTTTGGGCTTGTCGATAATGAATATCAAAGCCCAGGAGAAACCCAACATTGTCTTTATTCTCGCCGATGATCTGGGATATACTGACCTCGGTTGTTATGGAAATCCCTTTAATGAAACTCCACATCTTGACTCGTTGGCGCAGACGGGAATGAAATTTACTCAAGCCTACTCGTCATCACCGGTTTGTTCACCATCCCGGGCTGGTATTCTCACGGGTTTGCACCCAGCGCGTCTTCAACTGACTAATTTTTTGGTGGGGGATCGGATAGATCCGGCGTCCCCGGTACTTCCGGCTGAATGGAAGAAATATTTATCATCAGGTGAAACAACGCTGGCAGAGATCCTTCGTGCAAAACAGTATGAATGTGGAATGGTTGGCAAATGGCACCTCGGTACAGCGGATTCTCTTCTCGCTTCTGCGCAGGGTTTTACATACGAGCGAATGATCGCGAGAAACGGACTGGATTATTATAATTATTCCATTACCAGTAAAAATAAAACAGTTTTCGAAGATCACGGTGACAGTTATTTGACAGATAAGTTGACGGACTACGGGGTGGAATTCATCCGTCAAAATAGGGATAAACCTTTTTTTCTGTATCTCGCATATTCGGCTCCTCATGTTGTGCTGACCCCACGCGGCGATAAACTGCGCAAATATTTTTTCAAATATGAAAAGTTTAACAGAGTGTACAACCCGAATTATGCGGCCATGCTCGAGAGTCTGGATGATGGGGTAGGGCGGATCCTGCAGACTCTAAAGGAGATGCAACTGGAAGACAACACGCTGATCATTTTTACATCGGATAACGGTGGAGTTGGATTGCCGGAATTAGGTCCGACGCCGACATCGTTGGCGCCCCTCCGCGCCTGGAAGGGACATGTATACGAGGGGGGTATCCGCGTTCCCTTGATTCTAAACTGGCCGCAAGAAATACAGCCGGCGCAGATCAATGACAATTACGTTTCAAACCTTGATTTTTTTCCCACCTTTCTGGATATCCTGGAAATTAAGAGTATGGCCAGGAAGCTGGATGGAAAAAGTATGCTTTCAACATGGTTAAATCCGGCCGCAACCTTCGACCGAGGCCCGGTTTACTGGCATTATCCGCACTTCAGCAACCAATTGGGAAGACCCGCAGGCGCGATTCGCAATGGTAAGTTTAAGCTGGTCGAAAGTTATGAATCCGGAAAGATCGAATTGTTTAACCTTGCAGATGACGTGGAGGAGAAAACTGATTTGAGCGAAAAATATCCTGAAAAGGTTAAGGAGTTATTGAGCGATCTCCGAAGTTGGCAAAAGGATGTCAAAGCGAATATGCCTAAACCCAACCCGGGCTATAAGAAATAAAAATGTGCGTGCGATTTTAAGTTTGCGCGCGCTCACACACTCCGGGCAGAGAGTTATTTTTTTTTATAAATCATTTCCCAAAAGGTGCGTCTTAAAACTTAAAACTTAAAACTTAAAACTTAAATGTGTTATCACAAATCCTTAACAGCAAAATACGAACAGCTCGCTGACTATTATTCAACTTCCTATTCCAAAATAGTTGAAGAAATATATTCCATAAGATTTCATGAGAATGGTTTCGATTTTTTGCCTGGTCCCGTAGTTACCGCGGGGAAACCCACGGAGATTCAGATGTTTCACTGGGGACTCGTTCCCTTTTGGGTAAAGGACCTTGCAGGTGCGACACGGCTCAAAGCATCCACATTGAATGGTATCAGTGAGGAAATGTATGAAAAACCTTCGTATCGCGATGCGGCCAGCGAAGGCAAACGTTGCCTTATTCCCTGTACCGGATTTTTCGAATGGCGCTGGCTGGATGAAAAAGGAAAAACAAAAATACCCTACTACATTGCTTTAAAGAACCAGCCGATTTTTTCCATCGCAGGCTTGTACTCACGATGGGTAAACAAGGCGAATGATGACCGTTATTACTCCTATACCGTGCTGACTACAAAAGCCAACGGCATGATGAGTACGATCCATAACTCCAAACAGCGAATGCCCGTGATCCTGACCCGCGAATATGAAAAAGACTGGCTCAATCCTAACTTGACCAAAGAAGATGTGCTGGCGTTGTGTCAGCCGATCGATGATAAACTGATGGGCGCCCACACGATTTCCAAACGTATTACTTCAAAAACGGAAGAGACGAATGTTCCGGAAGTACTGGAGGTGAAGGAGTACGAGGAGCTGAGCAGCAAATGAGGTGAGTTGTGAGTGGTCAGTTGTGAGTGGGGCGCTTATCAGGGATTTGATTTTTCATCGGAATTGGTGGGGACACGTGCGTGAATCGTGAGACGTGAATCGTGAGTGCTTGCGTGCGGCTCAATCTGTTGCTTTCTATAGTGTAATTCCTGCTGGATCTTTCGTGAGTCGTGAATCGTGAGTGGCGGCTGGACTTCGACAATGCTGAATTTTTTTGGCCTAAAGACTTAGGTACAGGATATGCTCATCGCTGCCTTTTTGACATGAACTCGCCGATAGCTTACGATGCCTACACAATTAGATAACAGATATTCACCATTCACCATTCACCACTCACTTATTTAATTTGCAAAAGCCTCTTCTTAATGGGCAAAATTGGTGAAGGATTATTGTAAAATATGAAATAATGATGTTAATTATCGATTCATTTGTTTGCCTTCAGGGCTTTTCGTGTGTGGATAATGGCAGGTGAACAAGCGCAAACTGATACTGGATCTTTGCAGGAAATAATTTTCAACTCCCATATTTAAATCCTTAACCATGAATGATACAATTACAAACGACCGCCGTGGATTTCTGAAGAAAGCCGGTCTTGGCGGACTGAGTTTAGCGGCCATGACAGCAGCCCCCATCGAAGATGTTTTAGCGCATTCTACCTCAAAGGTAAACCGCAATTCTGCGCCCACTGATCTTAAAATTACGGATGTACGCATTGCGGAAATCAGCGGTGTGGTTTTTCGCACCCCTATTGTTCGTATCTACACAAACCAGGGGCTTGTCGGTCACGGCGATGTGAGAGATGGCGCTGCCAAGGAATACGCGCTCTTCCTGAAGAGCAGGTTGCTGGGAGAAAATCCCTGTAATGTGGAAAGGCTGTTCAAAAAAATAAAACAATTTGGCCACCACGCGCGCCAGGGCGGTGGTGTTTCAGGTGTGGAAATGGCGTTGTGGGATCTCGCCGGCAAGGCATACAACGTACCGGTATACATGCTTTTAGGTGGCAAATATCGCGACAGGGTAAGGGTATACTGCGACACAACGACTTCTCCCGATCCTGCTGAATATGCAAAGCGCATGCAGGAGCGGGTTGACAAGGGGTATACCGCCCTGAAGATGGACATCGGTATTAACCTCATCAAGGATATTCCCGGTACGATCATCAATGGGCCTGACGGAAAATACAAACCGTATGAGTATGAGTACCGGAAATACAATATGGCTCAACATCCGTTCACTGGTGTTCAGATCACCGATAAAGGAATGGAAAAGCTCATGGAATTTCTCCATGTGATGCGCGCTCAGATCGGTTATGAAATTCCCATGGGCACGGATCATTGGGGACACTTTGGTGTTAATGAAGCCATCAAAATTGCCCGCGCTGCTGAAAAATATAACCTCGCCTATATAGAGGATATCATCCCATGGCAATACACTAAACAATGGCGTGAGATCACAGAATCAACAACCACGCCTACGTTAACGGGTGAGGATATTTTTTCGTTGGAAAATGGGTTCAAAGAATTGATTGACACGCATGCCGTTGATATTGTTCACCCTGATCCTAATACGGCCGGCGGCATTTTGGAAACAAAAAGAATAGGGGATTATGCTTCCGCCAATGGAATAGGATTTCAGCATCACCACGCAGCCGGCCCTGTTTCTTTTCTTGGATCTGTGCATAGCGCAGCCGCAACCGAAAACTTTTTATGGCTGGAGCACCATGCGGTTGACAAACCCCGGTTTGATGATTTGGTCACAGGTATTGAAAAACCGATCGTTCAAAACGGCTATGTCAAAGTGCCGGAAAAACCGGGTATCGGCGTTGAATTGAACGAAGAAGTTGTAAAGGAATTTCTTCACAAAGGAGAAAAACTGTTTGCTCCGACACCGGAATGGGATCAGATCCGCGCCTGGGACAGGCTGTGGAGCTGAGCTATTGCAAAGCGAAAGCCGGAACTGTGAATGCTGCGCGAAACGAGTGCATACCTCGCGCTTCCTAAAGCGACCAAATGAAGCGGACCCTAAAACGAGATTGCTTCACCAATCACTCGCTTCCGGCCTTCGCTCGCAATGCCCATTCGACTTCAATGGAAGCCGTCCGGCTAAATCCTGAGCGAAACCTTTAGGCGGGTGTTCGAAATATTCAATTGTTGCCTTATCTTCATGGGACGTGCAGGCCATTAACAGCCGGGTATTCTTTCACCCGACAGATAATGTCCTGCAGAAACCATCAGTTAACCCAAAAACTATATCAAAATGATTACAACAAAGATCCAAACACGATTTGTACTGGCATTGGCGGGATTGCTGATGACCTCAGTGCTCTGGGCTCAGGGTGATAAAGCGAGCAGGCCAAGCCCTCCTGGAACGGCTTCCGGCAAAGTAAAAGAGGCCAATATCACCATCAACTACAGCAGCCCTGCTGTAAAAGGCAGACAGATTTTTGGCTCACTGGTTCCTTACGGAGAAGTCTGGCGCGCGGGCGCTAATGAGGCAACAATATTTGAAACGGATAAGGACATTAAGGTAGAAGGCAAAACTCTGCCTGCCGGGAAATACAGTTTGTACGCCATTCCCGGTGAAAAGGAGTGGACAATTATTTTTAATAAACAGACCGGTCAGTGGGGTGTGAAAAAAGGAGGCAGCTCACGCGATGCCGCGCAGGATGCATTAACTGTCCAGGTTAAGCCCAAAAAGTCATCAGCGATGGCAGAACGTTTAGCCTATGAAGTAAACGACAAGGGTTTTGTTCTCCGCTGGGATAACACGGAGGTACCTGTAGCAATTAAATAGCGAAAAAGCAAAAAGCAGAAAGCAGAAAGCGGAATAAAAGAGAGCCTGGAGTATTCTCCAGGCGTTATTTTTTAATCAACCTTGTTTTTGATCAGGGATTAAATAAGCAGTTGTCGGTAAACTGAAATTCCGGATTAACCCCACTCCTATGTGACAAGATAAATCGTCATGCAAAGTTATTCTGTTTTTAGAAGGACCAGCTAATTCTGACCGTCGGAACGGAATCTTGGATGATTGCATTCGCTGGGTTGGGGTTGCATTCACTTTCCAACTCCGTAGGAGTATCCTGTTTGTAGAATGACCGGTGAATACGAACCTCGGGCTCCGTAGGAGCCACCTGAAAGGAGGTAGCGATGCCCAGCATGCCGCGAGCATTTAGTTGATAGGCCCATCCGACAGCGCTGTTTTCCGATCGTGGGAATTAGGCTCTGACAGCTCTGCATTCCATTGAAGATTCAGGAGGCTCCTACGAGCCGGTTTTCCGATATGGTCTATTGTTCTACAAACAGGAAGCTCCTACGGAGCTGAATCTTCGTTGATCACGTTTTCCAATCCGCAAGTGGTGTCTCACGACACCGTTCACCACTCACGAAAGCGGTGGCCTTCCGCGCTTGGATTACTTAAAGCTTCTCCAATGTCATATCTTTATAATGCACTTCTGCTTTGCCGCCGCCGTGTATCTGGAGTCCGATAAGTCCGGATTGAGGAATCGATTCATCCGGTTCTGTGTAGTCAACAGTCTGTTCGCCATTAATAAATAATCGGATTCTTCTTCCTTCCGCACGGATTTCATACTCGTTCCAGTCATTCGGTATAAGGACAAGAGACAAGGTAATTGAATCCGGCGCAGCCAAAGTTTTATTTCTTCTGGATTCGTCGTATAGACTACCCCAATATCGTGGACCCAGGTCCGCCTGGTAGCCCGTCATCTCATGAGCCGGGTCTTTTAGTCGTGTACTGCGGAACTGTACGCCCGCATTAATGAAGCCTTCGGTGCCCGTCAGCCTGAACTTTAAGCGCAAGACAAAGTCAGAATAGGGTTCAGTGGTACAAAGAAAATCGTTATGAGGAACAGTTTCTTCCAAAGATCCTCCGACGATCGCGCCATCTTCGATACGCCAGGTCTTCGCCGTGTCGCCTCCCCAACCTTTAAAGGTTTCACCATCAAAAAGCACTTCTTCTTTCGGACTGCATTGCATTAACAAAATTGGTATGAAGAGCAGTATTAGTGTCCGGAGCATCTCGCTTTCTTTAGTGAACAAGTTTATAGAATTACTTTAAAATAGTAAAGTTAAGAACCTGGAATCAAATTCTTAACTTCTGTACAGAATACGTTTTTAGCTTTCTGCTTTTCGCTTTTTGCCTTCAGCTTCTTCTAATATCCTTTATAAAAGTCCCGGATCTTCATAGTGATCTGATCGTATATCGGTCTTGTAAATTCAATAAAAAGATCCTGTGGTGGCGGTGGAGGAAGTTCTTTTAGTGTCGTCAGCCTCAGTTGCGCCGCAGAGAGAGCCCTTTCATCGCCATTAAAAGTTGCCCACTCGGAGACCCATACAAATTCTCCAGGCATTTTTTCAACTGACAAGAGCGCACCTGTTTTTGCATCGATGATCCTGAAGCTCACTGTTCCTTTTGAGGTTGTTGTTTTGGTATAATGATGTAGTGTAGCCTTTACTGTGCCGTAAACTTTATTTGTATCCGATTCAATCACCTGCGTTAGTTCAGTATAGCGGAGAAACTGATCCGGATCTTTTTCTATTGAAGCGAACAGAACCTGATCAGAGCGGAACAACAACGCCTGTTCATTTTTGTTGATGTCAATTTTTGCGCCCGGACCTTTTCCTTTCTTATCATCCTGAGGCTTTCCTTTCTGGTCTTTTTTGTCAGACTCGCAAGTTCCTTCCATATCACCATGGCCGAGGTGTGCTTTTAACGCAGAGCGGGAGATCACAAGGGTGCGCTGATTCATTTTATTTCCAGGAGGGATATGGCAGATGGTGACGGGATCTTTGACATCAGTCGTGTCATCTTTGTTGATAGTATCATCAACGTAACTGTCTTTGTCCGATTTCTCTTTTTCCGCTTTTGCCTTATCAGCCTTATCTTTCTCTGCTTTTTCTTTCTCGGCCTTTTCCTTGTCAGCTTTTTCTTTCTCCGCTAAGGCTTTTTCGGCCTGTTCTTTTGCAAGCTTTTCTTTCTCCAGTCTTTGTTTTTCTGCAAGCTCTCTTTCAGCGGCCTGCTTCGCGAGCCTTTCTTTTTCTGCTGCCTCTCGTTCAGCCTTTCCCTTTTCTGCCAGCGCCTGATCCGCCTGTTCTTTTTCCAATCGTTCTCTTTCCAATCTTTGTTTTTCTGCCAGCTCTCTTTCGGCCTGTGCTTTTTCAGCGGCCTGCTTCGCGAGTCTCTGTTTTTCTGCTGCCTCGCTTTCCACCTTTGCCTTTTCTGCTAACGCTTTTTCCGTCTGCTCTTTTTCAAATCGTTCTCTTTCCAACCTTTGTTTTTCTGCGAGCGCTCTTTCGGCATGTGCTTTTTCAGCGGCCTCCCTGGCGAGTCTGTCCCTTTCGGCAGCCTCTCTTTCGATCCTTAATTTTTCGGCCAGCACTTTTTCCGCCTGCTCTTTTTCCAGCCTTTGCTTCTATGCTAACGCACGGGCAATTCTTTCCCGCTCGAGTCGTTCTTTTTCAGCTCGTTCTGCCTCTGCATTGGTTCCGGTATTGGAAGTATTGGAATTTTGATTGGTGTTTACTGGATTTTGCGTAGTTGCAACAACGGGGTTTCCCGTGGTTAGCAGGCGGTTGCCGCCTGTGGGGGTAGTGGAATTTCCGTTTTGCTGGCTTCCGGTGGAGGTACTCACGTAAGTGCCCATCACAACGCTGTCCTTCGTGAGCTGGATCTCTTTTTCATGTCGGTAAACCTGTCCGACAGTAAAGTCATCAAACTGAAGTTGAATGATGTGATCGGGATTTAATTTTATTTTTTGTGCTTCGACGCGGGTAAAGAAACGGACGAATTCGTTTATGTTTGCCGAGTGGACGTATTCGGAGATCTTGTCATTAAAAAATTCCGCACTTACGCCAACCGTTTTGGAATGCACTGGAATTGGTTCGACGAGTATTTTCACTGTGGCTGCCCACAACGCGGTTTGCATATAATCATTTACGTCCTTGTATCCAGGCACATATCCGTTGGCGGTTTTAAAAAATCCGTAGGCTTGTTTGGCTTTGTCGCGGGTGCCGAATTGCAAGTCGACGATGCCGGCAGCGTAGTGTTCCTCCGCAGCATTTTGCCTCGCCTCCTGAAGTTTTGAAAAATAATTTATGGGATTTGGGACTACAGCAAGCGCTCCGGGACAGCGTTTGATCTCATCGTACATGGTATTGATGGCAGTGTACGAGTTGACCACCTCGGTCCATTTGAATTGTCCAGTCGTAGCCAAAGCCGTGTTGGCGCGGTCCTGATAAAAAGCCACAGCCATGGGATAAGCTTGACGGAGCGTTTCCACAGATTTCTTATGGTCACTGTTCCTTCTCAAACGGTTTACAGAGGTGATGACCGATTCGTAGTAGTTCCCACGTTCAAAGGTGGTTTTACCGGAGGAGCATGCGCTGAGCACCAGGACGGTGATCATGTAGGCGTAAAAAATAGGTTTCATGGGGTATAGGTTTGGCATAAAATTACATAAATCCGTGAAGGAAAGGAATTCATTACCAATGATTTGCACAGTTATTTGGGACAATTCGCGCGTAGAACTTACACGGGAATAGATTCTGAACAAAAGGATGTATGGAAACCGGGGACAAAACCTTTTAAGTTATTCCTGTTTCAGGGCTTTTACAACAAGATTTGCTTTTCTTGCGCCTTCAAAAAAATAGGGATGCGAAAACTCCAATTGTTTATTAAGGGGACTCTCATTCCCGAACAGTTCGTGGGCTGCAGTTTCCGATATGAGCAGGTCGGTCGGTTGCTCAAGCAGCCTGTTTGGGTCTCCCGCCAGTAAGTCCAGATAAAAAAAGTCGGCATAATTGTTTGTGGCGTAAACCACATTTTCAGTAAGTACTATCCGCTGATCGCCATTTTGCGGCGTATAATAAAAAGAATGGGGCCAGCGAATTGTATTCAGGGAAGAATAGCTCTTGACGCCTTTCAGGTTCTCTTTCATATAGTGCGCCCAGCCGAGAATGGCCCACGAATTAGTTTGTTCCTGGCCATCCTGGCCTTTATCCTTCCACAGAAGACGATAGGTATTTTCCGGATCGGGGTATTGCGTATCATATGTCAGCTCATCAAACGCATAGAGATAGACATATATCGAACAAGCAAGGCCGATCGCGAATCCTGATACGTTAAGAATAGATTGGGTGCGTTGTTTAAGGAAGTTTCTTACGGCGACGATGAAAAAATTGCGGAGCATATAAAAAATGAGTATTCATAGGGAAAGCTTCATGTATAACCAGTTTGCTTACATCAATTAGGCTTCAAGACTTTGTCTGCGAATTGTACATCAATTCATAAATTTATCCCTTAATTATTGGTGCCCAGGAATACAGGATGGCGTAGCAAACCATCCTTTGTTATTTCTGTGAGAAAGAGGAGTCACAAGAATATCATACGTACCTTACCAATGTATATAGGGTCGATAGCTCTTTACTTGACTTACTCTTGTAAGAGATAAAGTAACTGTGTCATCTTTCAAAATGCCATCAACTTGCATTTTATCTCCACTCAATGTAACAACAGTAAATTTAGAAACTTCTTCTATTCCTTTTTCCCCCCAAAATTTCAATTCCAACGCTTTTTCTTCTACATTATATGTGTACTGAGCAAATTTAGCCTTATTCTGGTCGAAGTAGTATGGATGGCCACTTGCAGTAAACCATCCATCTTCCAAGTAAAGATTTGACCAAACCGAAACCGTAGTATCTTTTTCCCAGTCATGCGGTCCAAAGGGAATACCATTTACCGTTTGTTGCTCAACTTTCCATTTCCCTTGCAGTAGAGTATCAATTCGATCTTTTCGTAAAGGTGTGACCCATTGTGCCTGGGTTAAGAAAGCCAAAATAATAATGCCCAGTCTGAGTGAATTATTAAGGGCACGGTTAGGGTTTCTTGGTAAATGGTCAATTGTATATAAAAAAAGTTGCGTAAGCTTTTCCCAGTGCAGCAGCAAAAGATAAATCAGTCCGCTGGTCATAAATAGTGCGTAGATTAAAACGCCTCGGATTTCATAGAAATAATCGATCAGTGTTATGTTCACCATCAGAGGCAGGAGTATAAAGACACCTAATAAGGTAGTACGTCGGAAAAGAAGCAGAACGGAACCTGTTATTTCAAAGAAAGCGATAATCACTACCAAAGAACGGGCATAGCCAAAATAATACCAGGTAAGAAAAAAGCCACTAAGTTTTTCCAATGGGACATCACGCCAGTTTATACCAAGGTAAAACTGCATACCCAGCAGTTTTAAAAAACCATACTTAGCAATAAGAAAGCAAAGGCTGTAGCGCAAAATGGTTCTGAAATAGACCTTGCGTTGTGTTGAAGGAAATACTTCTTGTCCTTCTTTCCAATGCCAATACACACTGTATCCGAAGCCAAATAGAAGCCCAAACATCCAAAAAGAGTGGCGGTAAAAAAGGCTTATCACTCGAGAGCTATGAATTTCATTCAAAAATTCCTCTGGTAAAGAGGTCATTAAGTAATTGAGGGTAATAATTACTGAAGCTGCCGCAAAGAAGCTGTCAAAGAACTTCAGGTGCCATGGGGATTGATGATGTTGATTCTTAACTGAAGGATCGTTGGTTGGTAACATAGTTATGTGTTATAAATATGCTTAGAAAGTCCGCAATAGGTGTGCTTTGTACAGTGTTTTCGTATTCAAGTTCCATGAAATGATATTTTATAGAATTGCGTTACCTCTTCATCAAGGAGATCAACAGCGACAGCTATGGTTCCTAAAATCTTTGATGCCTCCAAACTTCTCAAGAGCGCATATAAACAGCTTCTCAGAATTTGATCAGGCGCACATTTTTTATTCGGTGTGATGTAACGATTTGTAAAATGTACATTCCACTGGCTAGACCTTCTCCAAGCACTATCGCCTGGTTAGTTATCGCGCTTGCACGCTCAAGATCTTTACCATTCATATCAAATATGGTCATTTCTAACGGAACTTGCGCCAGGCTTTGTACGTGAATTGTCACACCGTCATTAAATGGATTTGGAAAAACGTTATACAAGACTCCGTCGGTTTCCATTTCTTCTTCTGAAGGGCCCATCCATTCTTCACGACCGCGGCCTCCCGGATTGATGGTGGAGAAGGATGTTATCGTACCCCATTCTCCTGGCCGCAGATTCGAGCTTACCCTTGCAAAATACGTGGTTGCTTTCGCAAGGCCTCTAAACAAAATAGTTCGCGATTCGCTGGTATTAACGATTGAAGTTCCGGCGAAATCTTTTCCGGTGTTGACCTCAATTGTGTAAGCCGCAGCTCCATACAATAAATTGGCAGTCACTCTGACGTTACTGGGTACGCCGGTACCGCGGTCTATCGGGCTGGTGACATACGCAAGCGATACTGGATTCCCGGTCACGAAGGTGCTCGCTACACTCCATTCATCTGGTGCCTGATCCGTTTTTACGCGCGCATAGTATTGGGTGTTGTAGTCGAGGAGAAACACAATGCTTTCCGATGAACCCTGTTTGACAATGGACATACCCGAAAAATCGGCCCGGGTATTGGCTTCAATGGTGTAGAGTTGTGCCCCTACGACTTTGTTGGATGAAAGCGGAACATAGTAGTTGACATTAATGGAATTATTTTCCGGACTGGTAAGGTAACAGTTCGACGTGGGTTTTCCTCCTGGTGGGTTTTCCTGAGGGTTAATAGTAAGCGTCCCAACAATGAGATTAAAGTTGTAATTGTTGTCACTTCCGCCCTCCGGTGTAAGGAGATACGTGCCGGGAGCGCTCGCCTGGGTAGCGGTGGTTAAAATGGTGGGATGAACATCGACAACACTTGGATCTTCATTTAACACAAAGCCAGAATAACTAATGGTAAACGCGGGGTTTTCCTCACCGTAATTTTTTGTTTTATCATCGGCGGTAGCAGATAATGTGAGCTTGTTTACTGTATACTTTCCATACACGTAGCTGAATGTATAGTTATTATCGCTTCCTCCCGCGGGGATAATGTCGTAATTTCCTGCATCGCTCGTTGCCGTAACGCTTGTTGAAGCTGTTGGGGCGGCGTTGAGTACGCTTTCATCATCGATACCTTTGAAGCCGGAATAACTTATGGTTAGCAATGGGTCTGGCGTTTCTCCGTACATTTTTGTTTTATCATCAGCGGTTGTTGTTAGGACGGCTTGGCTTACAACGAGCGTTTGCTGCACTTCTAAAGCCGGAGCAAACATGGCATCACCAGGCTGGCTCGCCGTAATGATTGTTTCGCCTGCTCCAACAATGGTTATAGAATTTTCATTTACTGTGGCAACAGCGGTATTTATACTAACATAAGCAACCTGTAGTCCTGAACTTGCAGTTGCCTCAAGAGCCAGGGGTTCATTCCCGTATGTTTGTGGATCCAGCGGATGGAAGGTTATGGTCTGCCCGGATTTCATTCCTGTGCCACTTAATGAAAACTCGTAGGGGTTATCATCAGGGTCGTTGGAGGTGAAGGAAATTTCAGATGTCCGGAAGCCTTCTTCGTTCGGAGAAAATGTGATCGAAAATCCAAGGGATTCACCCGCTAAAATAGTATGAGGCAGGGTTGCAATAGATAAGGTAAAATCAGCGGAGTTCACACCGGTTATTGAAGCCGAGCTGACCTCGAGGGGTTCACCTGAGTTATTAATTTCAAAGTCAATTTTGAAATCTGCTCCGATATTCACAATACTGTATTCGACATTATACAGTGACGAAGGAGTATTTGTAATGACATTCGCGCCGGATATAATTTGCATTGCCGGAGGGATCGAAGGGCCAACCAAATTTTGAATAATGGAAACCGTACCGCCGACATTGCTGATAGCAAGGTCTGGTTTGCCATCTCCGTCAATATCCGCATTTGCGACACTTGTGCAGGGCGAAGGAGTATACAAATCAACTTTGGCATCAAAGGAATTCGATGTCACTGATCCTGATGAGCTGGTATTCTTAAATAGTGAAACCGAACTTTTCCCATCATGCGTACCTCCGATTGCTACAGTTATATCCGCTCTGCCATCACCATCAAAATCGCTAATGGCCAGGGCCTGCGGACTGGGCCCGGTGGTGAAATCAACCTTGTTTGCAAAAGTCCAGGGTGCGCTTGTGTTTCTGAATACTGAGATCGAACTACTGTTACTATTGACAACCACTAAATCGGGGAAATTGTCACCGTCAAGATCACTCATCTCAACATCTGCCGGAAACGACCCGGTTAATAAATTACCTCTTGGCGCAAAAGTAAATGACCCCTGGTTAGCAAATAGAGTTGCTGTATTATTTGCATGTGTCACAACCAGGTCGGGTCGACCGTCTGCGTCAAGATTTCCCAGCGCTAAAGCGGACGGATTAGGACCGGTTGAAAAAATATTTCGGATGACAATGGAGCTTTGCGTTATATTTCCCGGGATACTTTCATTACGCAGAACGGAAACTCCATTGGATTGATTATTTGCTATTACAATGTCGGGTCTGCCATCCATGTCAAGATCGTTAATGGCCACATCAATGGGAGATAACCCTCCGGTCTGAAAATCCACCTTTGCGGCAAATGAAATTGTTGGATTCAGGGCAGCGAGGTCAGTGGTATTTCTGAATATTGAAACAGTGTTATTGAATTTGCTGATTGTTACTAAATCCAATTTTCCATCTCCATCAATGTCGCCGATGGCCAGTTTGGTGGGAGAACCAATTATTAAATCAACCTTCGATGCAATTTGGCTTATTCCAGGTATACTGAGATTCTTAAGGATGGAAACCGAATGATTTAAATTAACCACTGCCAGGTCAGGTCTATTGTCTCCGTTAAAGTCTCCAATTGCTATACTTAGAGGGTTGGAGCCTACCGGTTGAGTAATGAATTCAGCAAAGGAATTTTGATTCAGCACACCATTTGACGGAAACGTAACACTAAATGGTTTTGTCGAGTAAGCTGTCAGTGCGTTAACTGTTATGGTGATGGGCTGATAGGTTGCTCCAAAGGGCACTGCAACAGAAACCTCTTTTGTTGAGGCACTTGTTACTACCGCGCGGGTAGCGCCAAAATAGACAATGTTTTCTTCGGGTATCGCGCTGAAATTTTCTCCCGCCAGGGTAAGCGTTGTTCCAATAGCGCCCGTTTGGGGAGAAAATGAATTGATGACGGGGGGCTCTATAGGCGTGTTTAGGACTAAGGAGGAGGTAGACCCTAACGCGGTTGTCAGGGAATTCACGCCATCAGAACCTGTTCCAAACCCATTGCTAAA
Organism: Cyclobacteriaceae bacterium; assembly: GCA_040902445.1. Taxonomy (GTDB): domain Bacteria; phylum Bacteroidota; class Bacteroidia; order Cytophagales; family Cyclobacteriaceae; genus Chryseosolibacter. The sequence goes on from JBBDXJ010000260.1 coordinate 70,013, forward strand.
GGAACTGTTTTTTAGGGTTAACTGGGCACTGACAGAAAGTGGCAGGGCAATCATGAAGTATAAAATCACTTTCATATTCTTATAAGTAAGGTGTTGACCTGGTTTATTTTTTAGCTTTTATGCCCAATGCTTCCTCCAGTTTTTCCAGTCGATTTGAATATTCTGATTTTAACAGGGAATTTTCAGATTTTAATGTATTTAGAATGAATTCCTGATTAATCCCTTGCTTTTCCAACAGTTTAATCTTTGCCTGCAAGTCTCCAATCATTTTCTGTTGTTCCTGCACGGCCTTTACCAACGGAACGGTAAACTCGGCATAACGCAAACCGTAATAATCATCATCGTTATCAGGCTTATCAATACCGCTAAAATCATAGCCAAGTTCCTGTGCTATTTTTTCCACTTCCTGTGCTATGAAGCCGGTTTGCAGCACTTTTTCTTTAGCATTTTCTGATTCTATCACCCTGAGGCTATCGGGTGTTTTCATAAACCGGGCCATATTATCCATATCAAAATGGTAGGTTACGGGACGGAGTTTCAGAATGAATGAGAGACCCTCTACATTTTCATTAATATCCTTTTTAAACCGCGCGTCGGATATAACCGTAAAGGCGACGGCACCGTTAATGCTGGTTATATTGTCAGCACCTATTCTCACCATGTTACTGGCGGTTACCTGGGCATTGTATCCTATTGCGGTGGAATTTGAAAATGTTTCGCCTAAGGCAAAAGCATTGAATCCCAAAGCAGTATTGTGCGTTCCCGTTGTATTGGCAAAAAGCGCTTGTAGTCCCATGGCGGTATTGAAGTTCCCCAAAGTGTTGTTGGTAAGAGATTGTCGTCCTATGGCGGTATTGGATCTACCACTGGTGTTGTTATCAAGGGCAAGATTACCTCCGGCAGTATTGTAGCTCCCTGTGGTGTTGGACCGAAGAGCTTCAAATCCGATGCCTGTATTGGAAACTCCGTCGGTATTGGAATAAAGCGCGTTATATCCGAGCGCTGTGTTCTCGCTGCCTGTTATGTTGTTGAGCAAGCTGCGATATCCGTTGGCCGTGTTGTAATTTCCGGTGGTGTTGGCAAAAAGCGCCTGATAACCAATACCAGTATTGATCGCCGCTACACTCGTCAGGCCTGCCTGATATCCGAGAAAGGTTTGGCCTGTTGGGTCTATTCTTCCCGCTCTCGAATTGTTTACTCTAAAGTTAAGAGGTATGTTATCTGACGTACCAATAAAATTTGTCCCGTCAATTGTTCCCGCATCGCCTGTTTTTGACCACCCACTGTGCGAATCTGTATAAGCCATTCCTTCAGCAAGGAAGTTGGCATCAGCAGTCTGTCGCTGAAAACTTTCTTCAGCCAGATTCGCTGCAAGCGCGTCAGTGACAGCTTGTTGCTGAGCAGTTTGTCCAGCTAAATGAGATGTAAGTGCCGCAATTGATGCATCGTTTGATGAAATATAATTTTCAATATAAGGAGTTGAAGTTTGCCAACTTGCCAATCCAGAAGAATCGGATGTTAACATTTTTCCCAACCCTTGCGTTCCATCTGAAATTTTTACATTACCCGCCACATCCAGAAAAGCAACAGGAGCTGTTACTCCGATACCTACCTTCACAGCATCCACACCTGTCCCTCCGAGTACAAGGGCATTGTTGGCAGAGACAAGTGAACGATAACCAATAGCGGATGCATTGGTTAGTTGGATTGTGGTTCCGGGCCCTGATCCATTGCCAATAAATGTGTTGTTTGAGCCAGTTGTATTCGCATTTAGTGGCGCTGTCGTTAACCCTGCTGCAGAGCCTATAGCTATATTGTTACTTCCTGTGGTGTTACGAGCCAATGCGCTTTCTCCCATGGCTACATTACTTGTTCCAATTGTATTATTGACAAGGGTATTAAAACCGGTAGCTGTGTTATTGCTTCCAGTCGTATTGAAAGAAAGCGCTTGTGCACCAAATGCTGAATTGAAGTTCCCTGTCGTGTTGCGGAACAGCGCCTTGCTGCCGTTGGCAGAATTATTATTTCCTGTGGTGTTTTCATGCATGGCTGTATGGCCTAATGCAGTATTGGCAACACCTGTTGAATTAAACAATAAGGACTGCATTCCAACGGCCGTGTTGTCAGAACCGGTGTTAACAGATAGCGCCCGAAACCCAACTGCAGTATTATTATGACTGGTTGAATTAACACTTAGGGATTGATATCCTAAGGCTGTATTATTACTTCCTGAACTGATAGCGTTTCCTGACAAGTAACCAAAAAAAGTATTTGCAGCGGATGTTGGATCTATTCTGCCTGCTTTTTGATTGTTTACTCGGAAGCTAAGCGATACAAGGTCCGTAGTGCCTATAAAATTTGTACCTTCAACCGTCCCTGAACTTCCGGTTAATCCCCATCCAACCAAACCAGGCGCCCAGGTTAACCCGCCACTACCATTGTTAGTAAGAACGCCGTTGGCTTGTGCCGCAGGCCAGGTATAGATTAGTCCTTTAGCATTCAGGTTTCCAGTTGCCGTAATATCCGTTGCCTGTATAGGCCTGTTTGCAGTAAGTGCATTGCCAGTACCGGAGTGATTTATATTTATAGCAGCCTGTGAATTTGAAGGATTTACGACATTTACAACCAATCCAGACCCGCCTCCTGTAGAGATAGCGAATAGCGCCGCCTGACCCGCATTCACGCCTGAATGAATAAACTCTCCAGCACGTGCACTATCTCCCGTTGCTTCTATGGAAAACAAGGAAATAGATGAAGAACTTTTAACCTTATAGGGCAATGCCATACCTAGAGCATACAGGCTGCCCGTAAGTTCTACCCGTGGTGAAACTTCCGGATTTGTACCCACCGTAATACCCAACCATAAAGAAGTATTAGCCTCGATATCAACGGAGACCGATTTACCCAGAATTATTGAAAAATTTCCATTGACGATAGGAACAGCATCGTTTGTCTCTGACCATAACATGCCTCCTCCAGTTGCAGAATCGTAAATCCGGAAGGTTAGGGCGTATGTTCCGCTCAGAGGCCCGCTGGCATCAGAAACATTTCCCTGATAACTGAGTGTTTTAGGCATCTGGGAAAAAGCTGAGAAAATACCCATTACAAACAAAATGAGTATGGAGGCGTTTTTTTTCATAGGTATGATTAGGTTAAAACAATTTCATCGATCCTCACCGCCACATTCAGATAAAGTTTAAAAGTGGGAGGCTATCAAATTCTCACTAAAATCTTGGCCCCGGGGAAAAAAGTAACTACTTACATTTCGGTAGAATGTAACTCATCATCCGCGCAAAAGGCAACAAGAGTGAGTATTTCGCAGCAATGGGTAGACAACCTGTTAGGTTCAATGAGCAGATTGCAAGAACTATTTCTACGTTCCCTTCTCGTTTCGCTCAAGATACAATTCAATATCTCACTATAGCAATACTTAGTTTTGAGTATATTCCATCGACATTTCTCTTTAGGAAAATCTCTTTTAGATTAGTAAAAGACCGCTGTGATTCAACAACTAATTCGGATCTTTTAAGAATCTAGACTAACTCGTGACGGACAATCGGAAGAACTCTATAATGGAAATAACAAGTTGAAATTACCTTTTGCAGGTGCAATGATCAATACCAACATGTTGGTATTTCAGGCGAGGCCAAAAGCCCGGATGGACTTGAAAAGTTCAGAAAAACTTTTTGCTTCCAGTTTCCGGAATATCTTTTTTTCGGTGGGTGTCTGCGGTAAGCTTGGAAATAAATAGCTTGTCAGCGATCTGCCGGCTCGTCATCCCTTCATACATCAATCTTAAAATTTCTTTTTCGCGGGCGGTCAGCTGGCAAAACCTGGTATAGTTCCTGGTAAAAAATAAATTATCCTCCAACACATTTCCAAAATGCGCAATCGACCGTTTTAAATCCTTTACTTCGTGGGCCACACAAACCGTTTGAGCAGCGTTATCTTTGGAAAATTTTACCGTTGTAAAATACCACTCCCAGCTGGAATGATTTCTGGTGTGAACCTGCTGAAAGAAGCTAAATACCCTGTCGGAATCCTTATTTTTTATAAAGATCTCCCAATCGTCTTAAAATCCCAGCAGGTCTTCGGGCTTAAAAAATTTAACAAAGTATTCACTGCCCATTTGTTTGATTTCCGTGGGGCTGTAACCCAGAACATCACTGGCATTTTTATTCATAAATGCATTGTGATTCGATTCCATATTATTGATCAGAAAATTCTCTGGAAAAATTTCGCCCCATTCGGAAGGTGAGTATCTTTTAGTTGACGACTCAATGAGTTTATCATAATAGCTCGTTCTTAAGCCCATAGTTAATGAGGCTTCCTGCGTTGGATACCCCCGCTTTCTTCATCATGTTGGACCGGTGCTTGAAGACAGTTAATTCGCTGATGGATAACTTCCCGGCAATCTTTTTGCTGCTCAGGCCACGCGAGAGTAATTGCAAGACCTGCCGCTCGCGAGAAGTAAAAAAATCCCTTTCTTCCAGCTGATAAAAAAACTGCTTCTCATTTCTGCCTGTTTGCGTGCTGTCCCATTTTACAATAGACAGCGTCATGATGTTATTTTTCTTAATATGGGTGATGTCTGAACAGATCTCAAAACATATGGAAAGTTTTCCATCCTTGTCCAAGGCAATGTTCGAGCTTTGCGCCATTAACCAGATAATGATGTTTTGTTTTGTCACTACCCTGAAGTCATAGGTGTACAGATACTTTTTACGATCGGCAATAGGTACACTGAAATGAAAAGAAAAGAGATCGGCATGCAATTTCTTTAATCTCGTCTTATCATCAGCATAGACCACGCGGAACGCTGCATCCATGCCTTCCTGCTTCCACTCCTCGGCAGTGTATCCGAGTATATTAACAATGCCATCGCTTACATACAGGTACTGCATCCTGGAAAAATCAATGATAAAGAAAAAGGAGGGTGCATGGTCCAGAACGTGCACGAGGTTTGAACTTTGTTTTATGAACTCCTTCAGTTCACCTGATATAAGGGACAACTCAGGTTTGCCGGCGAGCATGTACAGGTCGTTCCGGACGTAATTTCCGGACGTTGCATTCGGGTCTTTTTTCATTTACGGGAAAAGGGGTTGAATGTGAATATACTGAAAAAATTGAATATTGTTTTAGGTATTCTGGTGTGGTTATTTTTTTTTGGAGATATTAACCATTCCTATGAAATATTTATCATCTCTAAAAGGTTAAGTGCAGTTAGGTTAGTCGCTGAAAGTAAATTCTCCTGAACACTTGGTTCCTAAGATAGCGATTTTTACATTGATAAGATTTGCCTTGTGGTGCTAAAGGTTTTTTGTGAATAATTTCAAAGGTTTCTAATAAACCCTCTCACTATGACCTTGCTTCCCATCCGTAACTTCGTTTTATTATCGGTCGCAGGCCTGTTAACCAATCAAACAGGCTATGCGCAAACGCAACAGAACAAAAATGAGCAATTGCGTTTGCAACGTTTGGAGACGGTGGCAGATATCTGGAGCAAGCTTTATCTCGGTCATCCTGCCGTATTTACTAATCAGCTTAATTTTGAATCAGTATTGATGGATGCTATACCCGCTGTTGAGAATGCTGTTTCTACTGAGGAATTTGTCAAAGCGCTCAATGAGAAACTGTTCTATCCATTGAACGATCCGCTGGCTTTTGCCCAGGTTGTAGATCCCGAAAATGACGAACCACTTACCCGGGCAGTTTCTGCAGGAATAAGAAGGATTGCTCCAAATGTCATGATGCTTGATGCAACTGATCAAAGAGTTTATTCGGAACGCAACATTATTAACAGGATGAATGATCTGTTAAAGGGCGTCAGGCCACGGGATACATTGGTGGTTGATTTGCGCTGGAGGACTTCCCAGCCAGTTTATTATCACCCGGGCTTGTGGCTCCGCTTATTTGCCAATTCATCCCTGCGCACAGGGTTTCGCGTCTCAAGACAAATGGTACATAGGAGTGATCTAATGCTGAATCCCGAATCCTCAATCTGGAGTTTTTCAAATCAATCTTTCAAAGTGGAGCAAGCTAAGAATCTTGATCGTCTTAAAGACAGCGAGAATGAACCTGGCTGGTTTGAAGAGTATGATCCGATTAATTTTGATTCTTTGATTACCATTACCAATCCGGTTTACTTCATTGTAAACAACAGTTCTTATGCATCCATCACACATACACTTGATGGCTTACAAGGACAGGATAATATTAGAATATTGTGGAGTAAGACAGGGAATTTTCCTGAACAGAACTCGGGTTCAGCGTATCCTGAAAACATCAGGGTAAACCTGGGTTGTAATATGCTGGTTTCCAGAACCGGGTATGCAGGAATTTTGCCAGACGCCATTTATGCTGTTTCAGTGGAGGAAAGTCAACTTCTGAAGGACATGAGAAAAGGAATTGCCAGAAAAATCAGAAATGCCGACACAAAACCATTTACATTTAATATCACCGCACCCCTAATTCAAAAATCAGATGATTCCTTTTCAAAAAAGGAACGGGTCACAGGACTTATGAAGATATGGATGGTGGTGAGCTATTTTTCTCCGCATTTAGAGAATTCAACCACGGACTGGAAGAACATGTTACCTGAATGGATTCCGAAAGTTGAAAAATCTGAAACACTGGAGGACTACGTTTTAACCCTTCAAAAACTCCTTGCCGGAGTGAATGATAGCCATTTTGGAGTCTGGAGCAACGGTTCTTCATACAAACTGGGGAATTACTTACCACCGATACGGCTAAAAATGATAGAAGGGAAAGTAATAGTAACAGAGATTGAAAATGATTCTTTAAAAAATGTAGTAGAAATTGGTGATGAGGTAAAGTCCCTCGATGATAAATCGATCGACACGGTTACTAAATATTGGCGGGAAATATATTCTGCCTCCAGCGACCAGGCTTTCAACAGGTGGCTTTGGAGCTCTCCATTAGGTGTAGCCACAAGGGGTGAACAGGATTCTACCTTAAAGTTGAAGCTGATGCACAATGGTAAACAAAAAGATATTAAGGTGAGGCGGAGCTTGAGAATTCCATGGGTTTCCAAAGATAATGAAATGAGCAAAAGTATGCCTGGTAATATCGGTTATATCCGTCATTATGCAATTCCTACTGAAGCGATGCGGGACAGTCTTATAGATGCTTATGCAGACACAGATGGTTTAATTATTGATCTCAGGGGGAGACCGCGCATTTCTATTTTTCAACTCGCCACCTTTTTCAGTAACACTCCCGTGGCGCGGGAAAAGTTTGAGGAGCCTTTTGTGAGTTTTATATACGGACAATTATTAACGGGGACCATTCAGTTACCACAGGCATATCTTTCACCCGATCCAAAACGCCAATACAGTAAGCCAGTTGTTGTATTAATTGATGCAAACATGCAGAGCCATTCAGAGAGTGCTGCAATTATTTTACGCAATACGGGGAACGTAACCCTGGTTGGCTCTCCTACGACAGGAACCACTGGTAGGGCCATACCGTTTTCTATTAACAGTAAAATCGGAATTGGATATACCAGTGATAAAGTATCCAATACCGATGGCAGCAAGTTTCAAAATATTGGTGTTGTTCCCGATGTATTTGTCGAGCCTACCATTCAGGGAATAAAACAAGGAAGGGATGAAGTGCTTGAGAAAGGAATGGTGATAGTAAAACAGAAGATAAGCGAACGAAAAAAAACAGGTAAATAGAAGATGACAATAAAAGTGTGTCGATTTTTACCTCCTGGTTTGTTTTCACTTCATCCAACGATCAGATTAAGTCTGAAACTACTTTATATTCCTTTCTTTAAATTATTGAAATTGATTCTTCTCACGTTTACTACTTCACTGACAGCCTTCACCTTACATTTAAGCAATCATGCAAAATAAATATTCGTTAATCCTGCTGCTTTTCCTCTTTTTAAATAGTGCAGCTTTTGCTCAAAAAAGCACGAAACCTGAAACATCCTTAAAGGGCCTGAAAACGCCCACGATAGATGATGTGCTAAAAATTTCCAGGGTAGGATGGTCCGCGGTGATATCTCCGGACGGAAAATCTATTGCTTATGATATCAGCACACCGGATTTTGATCGCGATATTAACTTAAATGAAATTTGGATCGCTGAGGTGACAACAGGTAAATCGCGCCAGCTAAGTAAAGCAGTGGATGATCTTTACGATTTTAAATGGTCACCCGATGGAAAATGGCTCACTTGCCTTTCAGGCCAGTCAAATCAAATTGTTTCCATTCCAGTCAATGGGGGAGAGCCCGTTCAATTGACAAAAGCCCAACATGGTGTTGGATATTTCGCGTGGTCGCCTGACGGAAAGCACATAGCCTACACTTCCCCTGAAAATGAACCCGAGAACGTTAAGATAAGAAAAGCACACTCAGGAAATTTTACTGTCGTAGGAGAAACGCCTGCGTTAAATTGTTTATGGACGGTAAAGGTTGATCATGCCTTTGAGGAATCCGCCCCGGCTGTTCAATTAACCAAAAATATTTTTATTACCGGGTCAGGCGCTTCCTTTTCCTGGTCGCCCGATGGTTCAAAAATAGCCTTTAGTGGGATTAGTGCGGATAAGAAAACAGACTTATCGCCTGATATTTACTCCATCACGCTTGCAGATGGAAGTATAAGACAACTTGTGTCACTGTATGGAAGAGACCGCGACCCCCAATGGTCGCCTGACGGAAAGCAAATAATTTTTACTTCCGATATGGGCAAGAAGGGACTCGAGGCATATAACTATCACTTGGCAACAGTAGATCTCGCGGGAGGAGTACCGGTTTCTCTTACTGATAAATTTACTGACAATCCTCGCCTGGTAGAATGGAACAAAGACGGAATATACTTGTGGGCGTGGCAGAAAGCCGCTGCTCACATATTCAGGCTTGATCCCGCATCCAGGGAGAGTATACGAGTTCAAACTCCTGCAGACCTTAACGGTGGTGGGTTTTCATTTACGGCAGATGGAGGCAAAATGGCTTTTACTGCTTCTTCGCCTAAGAGTATTGATGAAGTATATTTATTTGATCTAAAAAAATCTTCTATTCAAAAATTAACCGATTTGAACGCCCAGGTTAAGGAGTATGCGCTTGGCAAGCGGGAAGTAATCACCTGGAAAAATAATGAAGATGGATTGGAGATAACCGGAGTACTCACTAAGCCGGCTGACTTTGATCCCAAAAAGAAATATCCGCTGATGCTACTTATTCATGGCGGACCTGCCCAGGTAAGCTATCCCACATTACTTAGCTGGAGATATTATCCGATTGATCTATGGGTTTCCCGGGGAGCGCTCGTGTTGGAAGCAAACTACCGCGGTAGCATTGGTCATGGAAGGGAGTTTAGCAAGATTGCCTTCCGCAGCTTTATAGAGGAAGGGGTGGATATCATGTCCGGGATAGATCACCTCATAAAGAGAGAATGGGTGGATACCACCAGAATAGCCTGCATGGGCTGGAGCCATGGTGGTTATTTAACGGCATTGCTCGCGTCAACTTCAAACAGGTTTAAAGCTGTGTCTGTCGGGGCAGGCGTTTCTGATTGGACCGCTTTCTATTATAGCTCTAATGGTGAAGAATTAGGGCCAGCTTATTTAGGAGCTAATCCTTCGACGGATCCGGAAATTTACCGGAAACTTTCTCCCATGTCTTATATTAAGCAGTACCGGACACCAACCTTAATTCAGCATGGAGAAGCAGACAGGACTGTTCCGATTTCAGAAGCTTACCGCCTCCGGAAAGAGTTGGATGAACAGAAGGTGCAAGTGGAGATGATCGTCTATAATGGATTTGGCCACGGGATCAACAAGCCAAGATCTCTGCGCTCCGCGACTGAACATAACTTCTATTGGTTTAACCATTTCCTTTGGGGTGATCCGTTGCCTGATTTTTCAAAACCTGATCCCGTGAAGGTCAATGAAGAAAACAATCTTCCGCAGGGGCAGTGAATACGAAAGGCTACAACTACTTCCCGGCATGCAAAAAATTCTCCTATATTTAAAAAAGCGAAATAATCATGGGATGCATCAAACTGTTATGGCTGATTTCATTGATTCTTTATTCAGACTTTATCTATTGTCAAACTACTCCTTCAAAGTCGGCTGACCTCCGCCTGGAGCGACTTAATACACTGGCAGACATTTGGGGTGACATGGCTGTTCATCATCCTAAATTAGTGGGTCAGGAAAAGTTATGGGATTCTGTGCTGACAAGCGCAATTCCTCGGGTTGAAAAAGCAAAGACTACCCAGGATCTCATACTGGTATTAAATGCATCTCTTTTTTCCTGTCTCAACGACCCTTTTAGCTATGCCTCAATTTCCGATCAGGATGTCGATACTACTTCCGTCCACATTAAGTCCCAAATGTTTTCTGTATCTAAATTGGAAAAGGAAGTGGGATATATTTCTGTTCCAACACCAGCTGATTATGGTACTGATTTTAATAAGATTTTGTATGAATCGATTCAGAGCCTGGGAACGATAGATCGTTTAATTATAGACCTGCGCACGGTAAGTAAAAGTGAATATCCTCCCAACCTGCTTTCCTTTTGGATAGATAAAGAGATGGACATTAATCCAACGGTCACGCCTGTTTATTGGTATTATCATACACAAGGACAGTATTGGCTAACCAAAGGAAATCATCCTCTTAAACCATGGTCGTTTTACCGTGACTTTCTTAAAAAAATGTATCCGGAAAGTAAAACCGGGGAGTGGCGAACTGTATCTGTTCCTACCGTCTTTATTGTGAATCATAATTCTTATCCCCCGATCGCAGGGGCTTTGGATGCTTTACAAAGACAAGATAATGTAGCGGTGGTTTTTGACAAGACCGGCCCTAGAAAAGGAGCAAAAGTCTTATATACAGAAAAAATATGTGTCAATATTAATTCGGATATGTTGATTGCCCATGATGGTGCCCTGGGTCTAAATCCTGATACGATCATGCAGAATGTGCCTTTAGCAGGATTATTGAAATTAAGTGACTTTCTGTTAAAACATAAAATGGACTCTAAGAACAGGAGAACTCCTTTTACATTTAAAGTAAACGAAGATTACAAGCCACCATCCCTGCCTTCCCTAACAAGGGAACAAAAGATAATGGGTCTGATGAAAATATGGGTGAACATTAAAAAATTTTATGCTTACCCTGAAAACATGACCATAGATTGGGAACACATGCTCTATGACTGGATTCCTAAAGTAGAACGGACCTCCAGTAGTATGCAGTATTATACAGCACTCCATGAAATAACTTCGAAAGTAAATGATAATCATATTTGGTTTTGGCATCCCACACTTCCGCTTTTGCCTGATGCCCCATCCCTTTCCCGAACTATTCCCGTTTTGTTATTAAAAGTTCAGGATAAGGTGATCGTAGCACAAATTGACTCCTCTGCAGGGTCAAAATTTCCACTTGCTATTGGCGATGAGATATTGGCGATTGACGGGCAAAGTACGACCGAGACGGAAGCTTTCTGGAGAAAGCGAATCTCTGCAGCTCAGGAATCGGGATTCATAAGAAACGTCTGGGAATATGCGTTCGCCATCAGGGGTACTAAAGATTCCATAGTCACATTACTGGTGCAAAACAAAAATGGTAAAAAGCAAGTCCGGGTCGAAAAAACAGCGGAAGTCCAAAGAGTTACGACCAACCATCCTTTTGGCAGGAAACTTGTCGAAATATTGCCCGGTAACATCGGTTATATAAGGCTTTATCATATTCCAAATCTGGCCATACTGGACAGTGCCTTCCGCCGATTGAAAGATACGAGGGGATTGATATTCGATTTACGGGGAGGCAATGCCCCTTATAATTATCAGTTTCCTGCCGATATGCGAACGGTGCTGATTGACCGTCTGGTTAAAGACCCATTCGAACGCAAGGGGACCCGTTATATATACCAATTGTCCGATGATGGTTTACCAGTTTCAGCAACAGGAGGAATGAGCAGCTATTTTTTTCCTGATAAAAGCAGCAACAAAGTTTTTTATGATAATCCGATTGTGGTAATCACATCGTCACGTCAGCAAAGCTATGGCGAAGGTATATTTCAAATACTTCAGGCAGCGAAAAGAGTCAGCTTTGTTGGCAGCGCAACAGTAGGTACCAATGGAGGAATGGCCACTATAAAATTACCTGATGGAGGTGGTCTTACATTTACACAGGTATATCTTTCTCAACAGGATGGCAAGCCTTTTCATGGAGTAGGCATTCTTCCGGATGTTAAGATAGAAGCAACAATTCAGGGATAAGAGCAAGAAAGGATGAAGTGCTGGAGAAAGCAGTAGAAACACTAAACAGGAAAACAAAGGAAGCTAATTACTGAAAATAACTCAATTCAAAACTTCGCGGGCTGTAATTTTCTCATCAGCATTTCCTTTCTGCTGCGCGAAACATCTACATGCGACGCATCGCTCATCACCAGGTATCCGCCTTCGCCTTTTACGTATTTGCTGATCTCGTTCAGGTTAACGAGACTGGAATGATGTACCCGCAGAAAGGAATATTCATTTAGCAATTCTTCGACTTCCTTCAACGTTTTTGATACAATTATCTTTTCTTTGCCCTTCAAGCTAAAGGTGGTGTAGTTACTATCGGAAGTGCAACAGATCACGGAATCAATCTGTACTAACTGCAAACCTTCCATTGTAGGCAAGGCAATTCTGAGCATCGGTGTAGCAGGATTACTAAGTTTTTGCAGCAACATTTCTATCTGTTGCGTTTGTGGACGCACCAGACGATGTTTTACTTTTTGAACGGCTTTTTGCAATTCGACGCGATCAATAGGCTTCAGCAAATAATCCAGCGCGCTCATGCGGATGGCTTTGATCGCATACTGATCGTAGCTGGTAGTGAAAATGAGCTCAAAATTTATTTCTCCGGCTTTTTCAAGTAATTCAAAACCGTTCATCCTGGGCATTTCAATATCGAGGAAAAGTAATTGTGGCGAATGCTCTTTAATGGCAATCAGCGCCTCTGCTCCTGAATGACATACCTTGGCCACCTGCACTTCCGGGCAGTATTTTGTTAGCAGCTCAACTAAGGCTTCGCAACTGTATGGCTCGTCATCAATCACAAGGGCTGTGATCATTCTTGAGGTTTTTACGCATAATTATTCTGGTCAACAAGAACTTCCTGGATCACGTGTTCCAGACGAATTTTTAAGATCACTTTTGTTCCGGCAGCCAATCCTGTTTCGCCATATAGATCCTGGACTTGAAAAAATGTATCCCGATCCGTTTCCATGTTGAGTTTTGCCAGACGGTCAGTAGTGATCTGAAGACCCATGGATTTCCCTTTCACATCTTTTTTGCTTTTGAAGGCTTCTGCTTTCTGGCGGCCAACACCATTATCTGTGATTGTACAGGTCAAAATCTTTTCGTCGGATGTGAAGGAGACGGCGAGTTTGCCGTGGCCCTCTTTGTTCATCAGCCCATGCCAGATGGCGTTTTCAGCAAAGGGTTGAAGAAGCAGGGGAGGAATGAAAATGGCCGACGGATCGATTTCGCTACTGAAATTGATGCTAAAATCAAAGGAATCCTTAAAGCGCAGTTTTTCCATTTCGATATAAAGCCGTACCATTTCCAGTTCATCTTCTAAAGTGACTAATGGTTTTTTGGAATTGCTCAGTACGAGGCGGATCAGGCGTGAAAAGCGTGTCAGGTAATCGGAGGCGGCCTCGGATTCATGCTTTAATATAAAGCGGTTGATAGAGCTCAGGCAGTTGAAAATAAAATGCGGACTCATCTGCGCCCGCAAGGCCTGCATTTCCAGTTCTGTCGCTTGCTGCCGCAGCTCAGCGTGTTTTCTTGCGCTTTCCAGCTTCTGTACGATCAACTCATTTTCCAGGCGCCCACGTTGCAATTTCTCATTTTTTTGTTTCAGGTTGAGTGCCCTGAAGATGAAGAAACCTATAACAATCAAGGAGATTAAACCCGCAATCAGAAAGTTCTTCAATAAATTTTCCTGCTTTAATTGTTGGTCTTTGAGATCATTGTCTTTGTTCAATAATTCTATGGATGCTTTTTTCTTTTGATCCTCCGCTGCTTTCTTGTAACTGTTCAGCCTCCATAAGAATTGCCTGTTGTTGACGGAATCCTTGAAAACAGTGTATTGCCGAAGGTTTAGGTACGCTTTGTCATCTTTCCCTAACTGATGATATATTTCCGAAAGCAATTCATGTCCTTCCATTATAGATGGACGGATATTTTGTTTTTTTGCGAGATTAAAACCTTCATTGGCAAATTTTAAGGCCGCCCGCCAGTCTTTTTTATGTAAATAAATTCGCGCAGTCAAAAGCAAAGGACCGTAAGGCCGTGGACTACTTGCCTTTACCATGGTTACATTCCCTTTTTGCATGAGTTCCAAAGCATCGTCATATCGTCCGGTTTGAAGATAGATATTGGCAAGGATGTTATTTCCAAACGCCTGATGTCCGCTGGCATACGAATCATAATTTTTCTTCCATATCTCCCAGTAATACATAGCGGAGTCATACTCACCCATGAGGGAAAATAATTTACTCTTAATAATAGTCATACGCCATGGAAGATTATTTGCTTTGGCATATTGATCACACTGTTCAATGTACTCCATGGCAGTTTGATAATCGCCCGCTGCCTCGTACAACCCGGCCATGTTCAAGAAAGACCATTGGACCAATTCATGATGCCAGTTTGAATGCTTGGGTGTAATTTGTTTCGATAGTTGTACACACTTATCACAATAATCAAAACCCTCTTCATATTTTCCCTGGTTTGCATATTCCATACACAGCCAGGTGGTAACCTCCAGTTCTCCTTCTTTATCCCCGGCTTTTTGAAAATGGTCCTGTGATTTTTTAAGACAGTCAAAGTAACTCATGCCATCTCTGTTTTTGCCGCCTAACTCACTGCGCATCAGGTATGCCCTTCCTAAAACGCTATTATTTTTTATCCTTTCACCTATCAGAATAGATTCGTTTATATACTCATCCGCAGTAGCCATGTTTTTTGTTCCAAAAATTTCATACTCTGCCAACCATATTAAAGACATGGCCTTTCCATATTCATACCCGATCTTTACTGCTTGTTGATTGGCGAGATGAGCATAATGATACAGGGAATCTTTTCGATTTACATTCGGTAATGACCAATGCAGGGTTGCCAATTCGTTCAGGTAATCCACTCTGGCGGTGTCATGTAAAGTTCCCAGTGACTTTCTCAGGCTATCAATGCGCAATTGTTGCGCTGACTGGGAAAATACTGGCAACTGACATATAGCAAGGTAATAAAGGAGTAAATATTTTTGTTTCATAACAGTTTGGTTTTATAAGGTACAACTATTTTGCACAACAGGACTGTAGTATTTCAAAGCCTCTTGAACTTTAATCCAATGTTCAACTTTCAGGGATTAACAGCCCAGTTTAAATGAGCAAATGGTGAATACTGGTAAATACTTTGCTGATTTCACCGAGTACCTGGAGGACTGGTTTCTGCCTGATCTGGGCGTAGCGAAGGCTTTGAAATCGAAAGGCTGGATTTTTTCAGATCGATAGTTATCTACATCACTTGACGCGTGGTGGCTATTTTATTTAGAGATAAAAAACATTCGGAACTGTCAATACTCTTCCGGCGGAAAAGCCTGCGGGCGGCAAATCACAATTTCCTGTTTCGCTTCCGTATGCCAGATAATGTGAAGATCGATTAAACTTTCCTGTGGCATACAAACTACTTTCAATTTTTCCCCGGGGTTGCGCTGCAGCTTACCCCGGACTATTCATATTCAACCCCTTCAGGGTTGGGGGATCAGTTAACACGAAATTCTGTCGGTAATCTTTTTTCTGAGTAATCAAATCGTCAGGTTTGCCTTTCTACCCAAGAGTAGAACTTGTTCATCTGTGGATCTACCCACACAGGCAGCATTCCGAAAATTTTCATGCAGATCACTTAATCACACAAATCAAAGTCAAAACGTGCCATCCGATCTGTCATGAAAGCTCAATACAGGAAGCGCAGCGGAAAAAGTCAGCTCATGCGATGTAAAATTTAATCCCGACGCTGCGCTGGCGGGGATCTCAAAAACATATCCGAAATTGTAAAATTTAAATTTCATCTGCAGGAGTAATCCATACGTATTCAGGTCGCGGGTAAATACTCCCGCCGTATAACGGTCTTCAATGTTGAGATTCACGCTGACATCGGTCGAAAGGCCGGCCCCCTTTGATGTTCGCAATAATACTGCCGGCCTAATCCGGAGACGTTCGGTCAAAAATATCTCGTAAGCGCCCATCAGATACAGGTTCCTGTTATAGACCTGGATCGGAATACCATCAATATCTAACTTGCTGGGTAATAAACGAGGCACCGATAATCCGAGGAGGTACCGGTCACTTTTTAAAAGCAAACCAAAGCCGGTATTGAATTTCATTTCATTAAAAAAGGTAAAGTTAGGGTCATCAGCGTCACGTAAATTTAATTTTGAGGGATCGTTTGTAAACCTCATGAATCCCATCTGCAAACCAAATGAGAGAATCGATTTCTCCAGTTCCAGTTTATAGGAATAGGTGGCATTGAACTCTGTGTTTTTCGCATCGCCGATCTGATCTTCAATGATCTGGATTCCCGCGCCAACTTTATTGTTTACCAGTGAGATGTTGCTGTGAAAATTCCATGCAACCGGATTGCCAGTAAGCCCAGCCCACTGTGTGCGGTATTGAATGCCCGCATTGAATTTGTCATTGATGGCGGTGAAAGCTGGATTTATCACCAGCGGATTGTTCAAATATTGCGCGTAGATCGGATCCTGTTGTGCCCGGACCGTGCTGGTCAGGCAGGCCGCAACAAATATTAATGCGATAATTTTTTTCATGCTACCTCCTCAGGGTGAGATACCCGATTTTAGTTTCTTTTCCGCTGTTGAATTGAATCTTATAATAATAGATGCCGTTGGGCAACTCTTTGTTTTCGTTATCGAAGCCGGCGAAAACCCTGTCTGTATTGTTATAGTTTGTGATCTCATAAACAATATTTCCCCACCGGTTGTAGATGGTGACCTGATTTTCTATTGTTCCCGGGATCACCTCAATGTATTCCAGCTGGAGCACTTCATTTTTCCCATCGCCATTGGGTGATAATCCATTATAGGCAACAATATCTCCTGCAATTTCCATTGAGATCTGTTGCTGTGTACAACTGCCTGAAAGGTCACAGATCTGTATGGTCAGCTCTTCTGTTCCTGCAAAATTTACATCTGTATAATCAATGATCAGATTATTATTTGCATCGATAGTAGCGGTCGCGCCACTGGATGGTGGGGTGGTGATCCTTAGTGTCGTGAAGTCCAGATTGTTGTCGGGATCGCTGATCAATCCCGTAAGGGGAATGGTCACCACTCCATCGATGGGGCCACTGGCACTCGTAGTTTCAATAACGGGTGGCTCATTGTTGGGATCAACGCCTCCAGTACTGCAAGGTCCCTGCTGATCGGTGACTGTGACAATATCTGACGAAACGCTAAGGCAGGAAGCGCTGTTCCCGGTTACCAGGGAGTAATCTCCCGCCTGAGTAACGGTTATCTCCTGAGTGATCGCGCCATTCGACCATTCATAGACGGTGAAGCCATAAGGCGCGCGCAGGATTACCGAGGTGTTGGACGTGCACAACACCGCGCTGCCGATGGTCTGGATTATCGGTTTGGCGGGAGCAACAAAGTGAGTGATGGTAGCGGGCAATGACTTTTCACTTTCACATCCCGTTGCACTGAAAACTTTTACCGTGAAATCACCTGATGCCGATACAATAATTTGCCGTGTTGTGTCTCCTGAAGACCACTGATAACTGTCGAAGCCCGGGGGAGCCACAAGCGTCGTCGTCTCCGCACCGCATAGCGTTGTTGGTCCATTAACCAGAATAACCGGTCTGGTGGGTTTCGGCTCGACCGTCAGATCAAAGGCGTCACTGACAGGACTCGTGCAGGTTCCATCACCAACCGTGAGGGTGTAAGTGCCGGAAGTATTAACCGTTATTTCGGCAATAGTCAGTCCGTTGGACCATGAATAATTACTGAAGCCGGCAGGGCCGCGTAAAACAATTTCATCCCCATCACAAATGATAAGTGAGCCAGTGAGATTAATGGAAGGTTTGGGAATGATGACGATCGTTGCCGTTACTGTTGTCCTGGTACTCTCACACAATGTTGCAGGGTCATAAACACTTACATAATAATTTCTTGAAACCGCAATGGAGTCCGTAACATAGGTCGAACCTTCAAATAATGGCGAAGTGATCGTGGCATCATTGTACCATCGATAGATCTGTCCTATGGCGGCACCACTCGCGTCAAAGGTTAACTTTCCAGGGCCACATCTGTTTCTGGAAGCGGAAACAGGTGGTGAAGGTGGTGTGCAGGCCAGCAAAGTGAAAGTCGAAATCATCGCAGTGCTCCAGAACCCGTTCGAGTCTCTTGTTCTTACAAAGAGATCATGGTCTCCGCCGGGCAATCCCGACAGGTCAATCGCAAAGAGCTGATCCACCACATTTGCGGGAGTAAAGGATAACCTAGTTCCCGATCCGATGCCGGGGTCTGTGTCAATAAAGTATTCCAGGTCGGTTAAGGTGGTCGCGGGCAGGGCATTACCGGGGATGACATAAAACGTGCGCACAGGAAAATGACTCCATTGACCAAGGTTATCTCTGTAGCGGATGCCCAACCTGTGGAAGCCCGTTGTAAGCGAGCTGATATCGAGCGCAAAAGTATTATTCTGTGAACCGCCCGCGGTTATGGGAAGAGGTGTGGCCGAACCCGCGCCCGGATCATTGTCAAAAAAATATTCCGCACGGACAAGTTGTGTACTCACAGGTGGTTGAAGAAGAATGTAAAAGCTTCTTGTTGCAAAATGGCTCCAATGTCCTTTGTCATCGCGCGCGCGGAAATTTAACGTATGGAATCCCGGGCTTAAGGAATTTACCGGAATGACAACGGATTGATTAATTGTTGCCGCGGGGGTGACCGGCACATTTATACCGTTGCCGGTGCCCGGGTCGGTATCAAAAAAATATTCCGCGCGTTGAATTGATATTCCGTTATTGTTGGATATGGGAGGAACAATGTAAAACGTGCGCGTGGCGAAATGACTCCATTGACCGCGATCATCTATCGCGCGGAAATTGAGATTGTGAAAACCCGGCGTAAGAGCTGTAATGTCTATTGCGATATTCTGAGTAATGCTGGATCCGGGAGTGACAGAAACCGAGACGCCATTTCCCCTTCCGGGATCGCTGTCAAAAAAATACTCCGCGCGCGTTATTGAAGTGCTGGTGGCAAGAGAAGCTGTTGGAACGATATAGAAGGTACGCGATTGAAAATGACTCCATTTTCCCGTGTTATCCCGGATACGAAAATTGAAGTCGTGAAATCCGTTGCTTAGCGCCGAGATATTCGCATTAAAAGTAAAATCAACAGTGGCCCCAGGTGTGATTGCGACGGGGGTGGCATTTCCTGTCCCCGGGTCAGTATCAAAAAAATATTCCGCGCGATTCAGCGTCTGGGCTATTGACCCCCCGTAAATAGAAAATAATGATACAAACATCAACGAACGAGTCCATTGACTGAAAACTGAATTTCCTTTGTGGTATTTTCTATTTACCATCAGGGTAGAATAGGAAAGTTTTGTCTTTATACACAGCGACATAAATATTGCAGCATAAAATAATACTTTATATCTTTGATG